>NZ_CP109445.1:5195000-5495000 GCF_036227245.1 Streptomyces sp. NBC_01477 | reverse complement strand
GGCGCTGTCCTACGTCGCCCAGTCCGCCCGCGGACAGGGGCTGCCGATGGTGCCGCAGCAGGAGATCGACAAGGCGCGGTCCATTACCGAGCGCTTCATGATCCGCTGGCGCGGCGAACCGGACCCGCGGCATGTCGCCGCGGTGGACGCGTACTGGACGTCGGCGGCCGAGCACGGCATGAACGCCTCGACCTTCACCGCCCGCGTCATCGCCTCCACCGGCGCCGATGTGGCCGCCGCCCTGTCCGGCGCCGTCGGCGCCATGTCGGGACCGCTGCACGGCGGCGCTCCGTCCCGCGTCCTCGGCATGATCGAGGAGATCGAGCGCACCGGCGACGCCAAGGCCTATGTGAAGGCCGCGCTCGACAGGGGCGAGCGCCTGATGGGCTTCGGCCACCGCGTGTACCGCGCCGAGGACCCGCGGGCCCGCGTCCTGCGCCGCACCGCCCGCGAATTGGGCGCACCGCGCTTCGAGGTGGCGGAGGCGCTGGAGAAGGCGGCGCTCGCCGAGCTGCACGAGCGGCGCCCGGACCGCGTCCTGGCCACGAACGTGGAATTCTGGGCCGCGATCGTGCTGGACTTCGCCGAGGTGCCCGCGCAGATGTTCACGGCGATGTTCACCTGCGCCCGTACGGCCGGCTGGTCGGCCCACATCCTGGAGCAGAAACGCACCGGCCGCCTGGTCCGCCCCTCGGCCCGCTACACCGGCCCCGGCACCCGCAGCCTGCACGACATCGAGGGTGACCCCACGGTCGCGTCCTGATCCGGCGCCCGCGTACCCGGCGGGCGGGACTCGCCGGGTACGCGGCCGCGGCACATGGCCGCGGATTGCGCACCCCCGCGCTCAGGGCGCCCGGGCGCTCCACGCCATTCCGGACGGCGGATCAACCGCCGCCCGGGCCCGCCGCATTGCCGCAGGCTCCGTCGTCCGGTGCGCGGACCGTCCGTCAGGTGCCCCGGCGCTACCCGGCCGGACGGTCACCGCGTGCCCGGTCGTCCAGCCCCTCCACGAGGACTTCGGCGAGGTGGCGCGCGGTCGGGCCGCCCGCGAGCTGGGCGATCTGGGTGCGGCAGGAGAAACCGTCCGCCAGCACGACCGCGTCCGGCCCGGCCGCGCCCAGCGCCGGCAGCAGCGCCTCCCGCGCACAGGCCGCCGACACCTCGTAGTGCCCTTCCTCGAAGCCGAAGTTGCCGGCGAGTCCGCAGCAGCCGCCGGTCAGCTCACCGGTCAGGCCCGCGCGTTGGCGCAGCCGGCGGTCGGCGGCGTCGCCGAGCACCGCGTGCTGGTGGCAGTGCGTCTGACCGACCGCCGTACGGTCCAGGCGCGGCGGGTCCCAGCCGGGCGCGTATTCCTCCAGCGCCTCGGCGAGGGTCCGCACCGAGGCGGCGAGCCGGGCGGCCCGCGGATCGCGGGTACCGAGCAGTTCCGGCAGGTCGGCGCGCAGGGCGGCGGCGCAGCTCGGTTCGAGCACGACCAGCGGCAGGCCCGCGTCGAGGACCGGCGCGAGCCGGTCGAGGGTGCGCCGCATGACGGTACGCGCGCGGTCGAGCTGACCGGTGGAGACCCAGGTCAGACCGCAGCAGACCGCGGCGGGCGGGATCGTGACGCGCAGTCCTGCCGCCCGCAGCACCCGCACCGCGGCGCGTCCGACCTCGGGCGAGAGGTGGTCGGTGAAGGTGTCGGGCCACAGAACGACCGTGCGCGGCCCGGACGGCGAACCGCCGGAGGGGCCCCGCCGTCCCTCGTTCGTGTCGTCGGTGTCCCACCATCGAGTGAATGTCTCGGGCGCCAGTTCGGGCAGTTCGCGCTCATTCGCGATTCCGGCGATACGTTTCGCCAGCCAGGCGGTTGACCGAACCCTGCCAAGGAAATTGAACGGCCGGGCGAACTTTTGGGCGATATTCAGCCACACCGGGAGCCAGCCCATCGAGTAGTGCGCCCGCGGCCGCAGCCGCCCCCGATAGTGATGATGAAGGAATTCAGCTTTGTACGTGGCCATGTCCACCTCCACCGGGCAGTCCGACCGGCAGCCCTTGCAGGACAGGCACAGATCCAGTGCTTCCTTGACCTCCAGGGACTTCCAGCCGTCGGTGACGACCTCGCCCGCCAGCATCTCGTGCAGCAGTCTGGCCCGGCCGCGGGTGGAGTGCCGCTCCTCCCCGGTGACCCGGAACGACGGGCACATGACAGCCGAACCGGCGTCACCGACGTCCGCCGAGGTACGACATTTGGCCACTCCCACGCAGCGGCGGACGGCGGCAACGAAATCACCGCCGTCACCCGGATAAGTGAATTCCACATCGACGGGTCCCGAGGTGGCGGACGGCAGCGCCGCGAAGCGCAGGTTGCTATCAATGGAATCGGGACGCACGAGCGTTCCCGGATTCATCCCGCCGTCCGGATCCCAGAGATCCTTGAAATCTGAAAAGAGTGTGATCAGCTCCGGGCCGTACATCTTCGGCAGCAGTTCGGCGCGCGCCCGGCCGTCGCCGTGCTCGCCGGAGAGCGAGCCGCCGTGCGACACCACCAGGGCCGCGGCGGCCTCGGAGAAGCGGCGGAAGCGTGCGACGCCCGCCGGATCGACGAGGTCGAAGTCGATCCGTACATGCACGCATCCGTCGCCGAAGTGGCCGTAGGGCGCGCCGCGCAGCCCGTGATCGGCCAGCAGGGCCCGGAAATCCCGCAGGTAGGCGCCCAGCCGGGCGGGAGGAACCGCGCAGTCCTCCCAGCCCGGCCATGCCTCGGTGCCGTCGGGCATACGTGTGGCGGTGCCGGCCGCGTCCTCCCGGATCCGCCACAGGGCGCGCTGCCGCGCGGGGTCGGCGACGACGGCGTGACCGGCCACACCGTCGGCCGCCCGGCAGATCTCCCGCGCCCGCGCCTGGGCCTGGGCCGGGCTGTCGCCGCCGGTCTCCACGAACAGCCAGGCACCGCCGCGCGGCAGTTCCGCCGCCGCGGCCTGCCCCACCAGGTCGGCGGCCATCCCCTCGACCGTCAACGGCCGCCATGGCAAAAGCAGGTGGGCGGCCTGCGCCGCGGCGCTCTCGTCGGCGTAGCCGAGCACCGCGAGCGCCCGCGCGCCCGGCGTGGGCACCAGCTCCACGGTCGCCTCGGTCAGGACGCCCAGCGTCCCCTCACTGCCGGTGAAGGCACGCGCCGCGTCCCTGCCGTGCTCGGGCAGCAGCCGGTCGAGGGCGTATCCGGAGATGCGGCGCGGCAGCTGCGGGAAGCCGGTGCGCAGCAACGCCAGATTGCCGTCCGCCAGCCCGGCGAGCCCGTCCCGCAACCGGTCCGGCAGACCGGCACCGCCGGCAGGGGCGCCGAGCCGGGCTGCCTCGCCGCGGTAGGTGAGGACGTCCAGCGCGCGCACGTTGTCGGCGGTGGTGCCCCAGGCCACCGAGTGCGAGCCGCACGCGTTGTTGCCGATCATGCCGCCGAGGGTGCAGCGGCTGTGGGTGGACGGGTCGGGCCCGAAGGTCAGGCCGTGCGGGGCGGCGGCCCGCCGCAGGTCGTCAAGCACCAGGCCGGGCTGTACCCGGGCGGTCCGTGCGTCGGCGTCGATCTCCAGCAGCCGGTTCATGTGCCGGGTGAAGTCCATGACGACGCCGGCGCCGATGGCCTGCCCGGCGATCGACGTCCCGCCGCCCCGCGCGGTCACCGGCACGCCGTACTCACGGCACACTCCGAGCGCCGCGGCCACGTCCGCCGCGTCCACGGGCGCCACCACCCCCAGCGGCACCTTGCGGTAGTTGGACGCGTCCATCGTCATCACCGCCCGCGCCCCCGCGTCCCATTCGACCGCCCCCCGCACGGCCCCCCGCAGCGCCCGCTCCACCTCGCCGATCCGAGCATCCGTCATACCCATCACCTTGCCCGACCCCCCGCTCCTGGGCGCCCCGGCACGAGAAACCGGGCGACGTGGTGGACGAAGCCGCGGCCGGCAGACGCCCCGTCCAAGGTCACGGACGGGGCGTCTCACCGGATGGAACGCCCGCGGAAACGGCCCCGTAACGGGCTACGCTGCGCTCGTGGCCGATATCCAGATTCCCGCTGACATCAAGCCCGCCGACGGTCGATTCGGGTCGGGCCCCTCCAAGGTGCGGACGCAGGCGCTCGACGCCCTGGCCGCCACCGGGACGTCCCTGCTCGGCACCTCCCATCGGCAGGCGCCGGTGAAGAACCTGGTCGGACAGGTCCGCGAGGGCGTCAAGCAGCTGTTCTCCCTGCCGGACGGCTACGAGGTGGTGCTCGGCAACGGCGGGTCCACCGCGTTCTGGGACATCGCGACCCACGGCCTGATCGGCACCAAGTCCCAGCACCTGTCCTTCGGTGAGTTCTCGTCGAAGTTCGCCAAGGCGTCCCAGCTCGCGCCGTGGCTGGACGAGCCGACGATCGTCAAGTCCGAGCCCGGCACCCACCCGGAGCCGGCCGCCGAAGCAGGCGTGGACGTCTACGCCCTGACGCACAACGAGACGTCGACGGGTGTCGCCGCCCCGATCCGCCGGGTCGCGGGCGCGGACGCCGGGGCCCTGGTCCTGGTGGACGCCACCTCGGGCGCGGGCGGCCTGCCGGTCGACATCGCGGAGACCGACGTCTACTACTTCGCGCCGCAGAAGTCCTTCGCGGCCGACGGCGGCCTGTGGATCGCCGCGTTCTCCCCCGCCGCTCTGGAGCGCGCCGCCTCGATCGCCGCCTCCGGCCGGCACATCCCGGCGTTCTTCGACCTGCCGACCGCGATCGACAACTCGCAGAAGAACCAGACGTACAACACCCCCGCGCTGACCACCCTCTTCCTGCTCAAGGAGCAGCTGGAGTGGATCAACGGGCAGGGCGGCCTGAGCTGGGCCACCGAGCGCACCGCCGACTCGTCGTCGCGGCTGTACGGCTGGGCCGAGAAGGCGTCCTACGCGACGCCGTTCGTGACGGACCCGGCGCAGCGTTCGCAGGTCGTCGGCACCATCGACTTCGAAGACGGGATCGACGCCGCCGCGGTGGCGAAGGTGCTGCGGGCGAACGGCATCGTGGACACCGAGCCCTACCGCAAGCTGGGCCGCAACCAGCTGCGGGTGGCGATGTTCCCGGCCGTCGACCCGGCCGACGTCGAGGCGCTGACCGCCAGCATCGACTACGTCATCGGCCGGCTCTGACCGGCCCCCACCCACCGCACCGCACCGGCCCCGCCGCCGGGCCTCAGGCCCGGCGGCGGCGTATCGCCCGGCGCAGGCCGAGGCCCAGCACGCCGACGAGCGCGAGCGCCCCGAAGCCGAGCGTTTTGCCGCTGCCGCCACCGGACGACGGCGACGGGTCCTGGGCCGCCGCGCCGCCCTGGCCCTTTCCGCCCCCCTGCGTGCCCCCGGCGCCCTTCGTGGCGCCGGCAGAGGCGGCCGGCACGCTGTCGGGCAGTTCCGCGCCGGACAGCGGCGCTCGCCACACCTGGCTGCTCCTGCCCTCACTGCCGTACATC
Source organism: Streptomyces sp. NBC_01477 (assembly GCF_036227245.1). Lineage (GTDB taxonomy): Bacteria > Actinomycetota > Actinomycetes > Streptomycetales > Streptomycetaceae > Actinacidiphila. The sequence goes on along the minus strand of NZ_CP109445.1, from coordinate 5,489,535 downwards.
AGCGCCCTGCCGTCCGGCGTGAAGGTCACCGCCTCGCCCTGCCGCTGCATGGGCACGGTGAGGTCGGTGAGCTTCTGCGGGGCGCCGCCGACCCAGCGGTATTCGGCGGCCCAGAAATAGCCGCGCAGCACCAGGCGGCTGCCGTCGGGCGAGAATGCCCCGTCGGTCACCCACGGCACATCGGCGATCCGGCGGAAGACGTTGACGCCGTGGGTGCTCAGCTCGGCCGGACCGCGGTAGAGGCCGCCGCCGTCCTCGTTCTTGCTGGCGATGTAGACCCGGCCGGTCTTCGGCTGCACCATCAGCGCCTCGGCATTGCGCGGCCCGGCGTCGTAGCGGACGGTGTAGCGGGTGACGTCCACAGTCTGGTCACGCAGCTGGGCGGGCTCGTGGAAGCGGTAGATCCACACCTCGTGCCAGGCGCCACCGAGATTGTCGCCGATGTCGCCGACGTAGAGGTCGCCGTTCGGGCCGAGTGATATGGCCTCGACGTCCCGGGGGTGGATGCCGCGCATCGTCACCCTGGCGACGGTCTTGCCGGTGGCCGAGTCGACGGCGTAGACGTAGGGGCCGTCGCTGCTGTCGTTGTGCGTCCAGTACACACCGGGGTGCAGGTGGCTGGCGGCCAGGCCGCTGGACTCGGTGATGCGGGGGTCGGTGATCGTGAAGGCCGTGGACGGCCCGGCGTCCGCGGCGGCGGGCACCGCGCAGCCCCAGGCCAGGGCGAGGGCGGCGCAGGCGGCGGCTGTCGGGAGGTGGACGCGCATGCCCCCCAGTGTCCCCGGTCGGCAGGCGGTCGGGGATGATGCCCGGCATGCGTTACCTCTTCGTCGGCGACTCCATGACCGTTGGCGCCGCCGGCGACTACACCTGGCGCTACCGGATGTGGCAGCACCTGTGCACGCTCGGCGAGCCCTTCTCCGTGGTCGGCCCGCGCGACGGGCTCTACGAGCCGGCGGCGGACGCCGCGGTGTCCGCCGACTACGCCGACCCGTCGTTCCCGCCGCGCGCCAGGCGCCATCTGGCGGGCTGGGGGGAGGGCTGGACGCACCTGGCGCCGGTGATCGGCGACGTCGTCCGCGAGCACCGGCCCGACGTGCTGCTGGTGTCGCTCGGCCTGATCGACCTCGGCTTCTACACCGACGCCGCGCAGACCGCCGCCAATGTGGAGCGCTTCATCACCACGGCCCGTACCGCGGCGCCGCGGCTGCGGATGGTGCTGCTGCCGGTGATCCCCAACACCCGCGCCGACCTGGACCCGGGCTTCGCCGACCAGTGCGCCGAGCTGAACGCCCTGATGGCCAAGGCGGTCGCCGACCACGACTCGCCCACCTCGCCCCTGTTGATGGCCTCACGCCCCGAGGGCTACGACATCCTGCTCCACACCTACGACGGCACCCATCCCAACGCGGCAGGGGAGCACAAGTTGGCGGCGGCCTTCGCCGACGCCATGTACCAGGCCTGGGACATCGGGACGCCTTACGCCGGGTGCTGACGCCGTTCGTGCCGGCCGCCGTCATGTCCTCTTGATTCGAGCGCACTCGAAGGGCTTGGCTGGAAGCCATGGAGTACACACAGCTCGGACGTACGGGTCTCAAGGTCAGCCGTCTGGTGCTCGGCACCATGAACTTCGGTCCGCTGACCGATGAGGCGGACAGCCACGCGATCATGGACGCGGCGCTCAGCGCGGGCGTCAACTTCTTCGACACGGCCAACGTCTACGGCTGGGGCGAGAACAAGGGCCGCACCGAGGAGATCGTCGGCAGCTGGTTCGCCAAGGGCGGCGCCCGCCGCGACAAGACCGTGCTGGCCACCAAGGTCTACGGCAGCATGGCCGCCGAGGGCGATCCCTGGCCCAACCAGGACAAGCTCTCTGCGCTGAACATCCGCCGGGCGGTGGACGCCAGCCTCAAGCGGCTGGGCACCGACTACATCGACCTGTACCAGTTCCACCACGTCGACCGGGACACCCCCTGGGACGAGATCTGGCAGGCCATCGACGTCCTGGTCACCCAGGGCAAGATCCTCTACGCCGGGTCGAGCAACTTCGCCGGCTGGCACATCGCCCAGGCCAACGAGGCCGCCAGGCGGCGCGGCTCGCTCGGGCTGACCTCCGAGCAGTGCCTGTACAACCTGGCGGAGCGGCGCGCGGAGATGGAGGTGGTTCCGGCGGCGCAGCACTACGGCCTCGGCGTCATCCCGTGGTCGCCGCTGAACGGCGGTCTGCTGGGCGGTGTGCTGCGCAAGCAGCGCGAGGGCGGCGGGTCGCGCTCGGTCGGCGGACGGGCCGCCGACGCGCTGGCCGACCAGGCGCAGCGCGCCAAGATCGAGGCGTACGAGGACCTGTGCGACAAGCACGGGCTGCAGCCGGGCGATGTGGGCCTGGCGTGGCTGCTCACCCGCCCCGGCGTGACCGGGCCGATCGTCGGCCCGCGCACCGCCGACCAGCTGGAGTCCGCGCTGCGGGCGGTGGAGCTGGAGCTTTCCGGGGAATTCCTGGCGGCCCTGGAAGAGATCTTCCCCGGCCCGGGTCCGTCCCCCGAGGCCTTCGCCTGGTAGCGGCGCCGGGCCTGCCGGTCGGCCGTACCAGGGGTCGCCGCCGCGGTCAGCGCACCGCGGCGGCGACGACCACCACGACGAGCATCAGGACGAAGGCGGCGGTCATCACGCGGGTACGGGTCTTGGGGTCCACCCTCCGAGGTTAACCGGCCGCGGCCGGTGCCCCGTGCCCGGGCACCGGGGCGGCGGGGCCGCCCAGCGGCCAGGCGTCCACCACGGTGTAGACCGGCTGGGCCCCTGGCACCCCGGAGCGCGGCAATGTACTGGCGACCAGGCTGAGGGTGTCCGCGGTCCACCATGTGCCGCGGAAGCCGGTGAGCGCGGCGGCGAAGGGGCGCAGGTCGACGGGCGCGTTCTTCGAGGCGCGGGCCAGCGTCAGATGCGGCCGGAAGCCGTGCTCCTCGTCGCTGGGCGCTCCGGCCCTGCGCGCCGCCGCCCGTACGGTGTCGGCGAGGCCGCCCAGTTCCCGCAGGTCGCCTTCCGCGCCCGTCCACAGCGCCCGGTCGCCGAAGCGCCCGCCGCCGGCCGTACGCAGCGCGCAGGGCTCGTGGCGGTGGGCGGCGCGGGCGAGCCGTTCGCCGAGGTCCGGGCGCACGGCGTCCGGCACCTCGCCGAGGAAGGCCAGGGTGTAGTGCCAGCCGGCGGGTGCCGTCCAGCGCAGTTGGCGGGCGCCGGGCAGCCGGTGCAGCCCGTCCAGCGCCGCGGCCGGCCCGGTGACCGCGGCGGGTGGCGGCAGCACGGCCACGAACAGCCTCATACGGCCGGGGTCAGCCGTGGCGCGGCCTCGTCGGTACCGCTCCCGCCGGAGCCTGAGCCAGAGCCGGAGCCGGAGTCCGAACCGGCGCCGGAGCCGGAACCCGGATCCGAGCCCGCGACCGGGTCCGGCCCGCCCTCGTGGGGCACGCGGGCACCGTCCGACGTCGCCGTGTCGTCGTCGGCGGAGGCAGAGGCAGAGGCAGAGGCAGAGGAGGCAGGCATGGCCTGCCGGCCGGCGCGCGGGACGAAGGAGACCAGCGGCCGGCCATTGCCGCGCCGAAGGTCGAGCCGGGGGCGCAGACCTGCCGCCCTGGCCAGAACGAGGCCGACCGTGACGGCCGCGGCGGCGGAGATCAGGCCGCCGGACAGGAAGCCGACCCGGGCGCCGTAGGTGTCGGTGACCCAGCCCATGACCGGGCCGCCGATGGGGGTGCCGCCGACGAAGACCATCATGTACAGGCTCATCACCCGGCCGCGCATGACGGGCTCGGTGGCGAGCTGCACGGTGGCGTTCGCGGTGGTGTTGAAGGTCAGCCCGAAGATGCCGATCGGCACCAGCAGCAGGGCGAACAGCCAGAAGACCGGCGCGACGGCCGCGGCGCCCTCCAGCAGGCCGAAGACCGCGGCGGCGGCCACCAGCATCCGCAGCCGGGTGCGGCTGCGCCGGGCGGCGAGCAGCGCGCCGAGCAGGGAGCCGGCGGCCATCAGGGTGTTGAGCAGGCCGTAGGTGCCGGCGCCGCTGTCGAAGACCTTGTTGGCGAAGGCGGACAGCCAGATCGGGAAGTTGAAGCCGAAGGTGCCGATGAAGCCGACCAGCACGATCGGCCAGATCAGCTCGGGCTTGCCCGCGACGTAGTGCAGGCCCTCGCGGAGCTGGCCCTTGCCGCGCGGCGCCCGCTCGATCTTGTGCAGTTCCGCGGTGCGCATCAGCAGCAGGCCGGCCAGCGGGGCCATGAAGGACAGGCCGTTGATCAGGAAGGCCCAGCCGCTGCCGACCGCGGTGATCAGCACACCGGCGACGGCCGGGCCGACCAGCCGGGCGGCCTGGAAGTTGGCGGCGTTCAGGGAGACGGCGTTGCGCATCACGTCGGGGCCGACCATCTCGGCCACGAAGGTCTGCCGGGTGGGGTTGTCCACGACGGTGACGACGCCGAGCAGGAAGGCGATCGTGTAGACGTGCCAGACCTGGACGACGCCGCCCAGGGTCAGCCCGGCCAGCAGCAGGCCGAGCACGCCGAGCGCGGCCTGGGTGCACAGCAGGATCTGCCGCTTGGGGTAGCGGTCGGCGAGCACTCCGCCGTAGAGGCCGAAGAGCAGCATCGGCAGGAACTGCAGCGCGGTGGTGATGCCCACCGCGAACGAGGATCCGGTGATGCTGAGCACCAGCCAGTCCTGGGCTATTCGCGACATCCAGGTGCCGGTGTTGGACACCACGGCGCCGGTCGCGAAGAGCCGGTAGTTGCGGATCTTGAGCGAGCTGAAGGTGCCCGTCTTCTTGTCCGCGGGACGGTCAGGTTCGGTTGCGGTGTCCGGTCCGGCTGCCGAACTCAATCGGTACTCGCCTCCCCCTCGTCGGGTCCTGGTGTTCGGGTCACAGGTGCGCGAGCTTTTCGAGGACGGGAGCCGCCTGGCGCATCACGGCCAGTTCCTCCTCCGTGAGGCCTTCGGCGAGCTTGGCCAGCCAGGCGTTCCGCTTGGCGCGGCTCTCGATGAGGATCGCCTCGGCCTGTTCCGTGCGGCTCACCACGACCTGGCGGCGGTCGTCGGGGTGCGGTTCCCTGCGGACGAGCCCCTTGGCCTCCAGCATCGCCACGATGCGGGTCATCGACGGGGGCTGCACATGCTCCTTGCGGGCCAGCTCCCCCGGGGTGGCGGAGCCGCAGCGGGTCAGGGTGCCCAGCACCGACATCTCGGTCGGGCTGAGCGTCTCGTCGACGCGCTGGTGGCGCAGACGGCGGGAGAGCCGCATCACTGCGCCCCGCAGCTCGTTCACTGCGGTGCGGTCGTCCTCGGACAGTTCGGTCACGTTCTTTAGCCTAGCTCATTAGCTAGCCTAAGTACACTCTGCACGCAACACCCCCGCCCCGCCAGGGAGACCCTGGCCCGCCCGCCCCTCGCGCACCCCCGGCACCTCCCCGTGCGACCTGGGGCCTGTCAGGCGTCCCCTCAGGCGCACAGGACCGGCCCCGCTACAGCAGACCGAGCGCCGGCATCAGGTAGTAGAAGGCGAACACGGCGGCGACCGCGTACAGCGCGACCGGGACCTCCTTGCCGCGCCCCGCCACCAGCCGGAGCACGCAGAAGCTGAGGAAGCCGATGCCGATGCCGTTGGTGATCGAGTAGGTGAACGGCATCAGCACCATCGTCAGGAACGCCGGGATGGCGATGGTGAAGTCGTTCCAGTCGATCTGCCGGATCGACCCGGCCAGGATCAGGAAGCCCACCGCGACGAGCGCGGGCGTGGCGGCCTGCGCCGGGACCATGGTGGCCAGCGGCGTCAGGAACAGCGCGAGGACGAACATCAGCCCGGTGACGACGCTGGCGAGACCGGTCCGCGCGCCCTCGCCGACGCCGGCCGTGGACTCCACGAAGCAGGTGTTCGCGGACGAGGAGCCGACGCCGCCGACCGCGGTGGCGACACCGTCGATCATCAGCACCTTGTTGATGCCCGGCAGGTCGCCCTTCTCATCGAGCAGCCCGGCCTCGTCGCTGACGCCGAGGATGGTGCCCATCGCGTCGAAGAAGCACGACAGCAGCACGGTGAAGACGAACAGCACCCCGGTCAGGATGCCGACCTGCTGGAAGCCGCCGAAGAGGCTGACCTTGCCGATCAGGCCGAAGTCCGGGGTGGCCACCGGGTTGCCCGGCCACTTGGGCACCGTCAGGCCCCACGTGGCCGCCGGGATGTCGGCGACCGCGTCCACGATCACCGCGACCACGGTCATGGTGACGATGGAGATCAGGATGGCGCCCGCGACCTTGCGGATGATCAGCGCCAGGGTGAGCAGCGCGCCGAGGATGAAGATCAGCACCGGCCAGCCGTTGAGGTGGCCGTCGGCGCCGAGCTGGAGCGGCACGGTGGTGTGCGCGGCGTCCGGGATGCGGGTGACGAAGCCGGAGTCGACCAGGCCGATCAGCAGGATGAACAGGCCGATGCCGATCGCGATGCCCTTGCGCAGGCCGAGCGGCACCGCGCTCATCACCCGCTCCCGCAGCCCGGTGGCGACCATGATCATGATCGCGATACCGGCCAGCACCACCATGCCCATCGCGTCCGGCCAGCTCATCCTGGGGGCGAGCTGCAACGCCACCACGGTGTTGACGCCGAGCCCGGCGGCGAGCGCGATCGGCACATTGCCGATGACGCCCATCAGCAGGGTGGTGAAGGCGGCGGTGATGACGGTCGCGGTGACCAGCTGCCCGCCGTCCAGGTGGTGGCCGAATTTGTCGACGGCCGAGCCGAGGATGATCGGGTTCAGCACGATGATGTACGCCATCGCGAAGAAGGTCGCCAGGCCGCCGCGGATCTCGCGCGGGATCGAGGAGCCGCGCTCCGAGATGCGGAAATAGCGGTCCAGGGGGTTGGCGGGCGGGCGGCCTGACGACCGCCCCATGTCGACCGGAGCGGGGGCCGAGGTGGGCATGTGATTCCTCAAGGGGGGCGCGATCTCGCCCACACTTGGGCGATCATACGAATATTTTCAGTCAGCGGTGACCGGTTTCAGTATGAATAGCCAACTGGCCAAAAACCATCTCCGCGCGTAGACCCCCGCCGCACGGCCACCGGTACCGCCTCCCGGGCCGCCCCGCCGGACCGCGGGACCGCCGCATACGATGGCGGCATGAGCAAGCAGCGGAGCCCACTGCGCCCGGCCCCCGAGCCGCTGGAGGCCAATGACGTCGCCACCGTCACGGTCGGCACGATCATCTGGTTCGCGCTCTTCGTCGTGCAGCTCCCCTTCTACGGCTGGTACTCCGACCACGGCCACACCTGGTTCATCTGGACCTGCGCGGCCGGCGGCGGACTGGGCCTGATCGGCCTGACGTACGTACGCGCCCGCCGCGCCGCCATCGCGCGGGCGGCAGCGGGCCGCGACAGCGGCGGGAACGGGGACGGGCAGGCCCCGCGGGGCGCGTAGGGCCGCGCAGAACGGGTGGAAGCCGCCCGTGCCACGTACCGTCGATCCATGACGGAACGCGCGGGGACCGGCACCGGCCCTGGCGCCGGTACGGGCGCGGGCGGCGCGGCGCCGGAAGCCGGGGCGGTCGCGCGGCACCAGGGACTGAGCAGCGCCGAGGTGGCGCAGCGGATCGCGGCGGGCGAGGTCAACGACGTCCCCGTACGGTCCTCCCGCTCTACCGCCGAGATCGTGCGGGCCAACGTCTTCACCCGCTTCAACGCGATCATCGGCGTGCTCTTCCTGGTCATCCTGGTGGTGGGGCCGATCCAGGACGGCCTGTTCGGCTTCGTCATCGTCGCCAACACCGCGATCGGCATCTTCCAGGAGCTGCGCGCCAAGCGGACCCTGGACAGCCTCGCGGTGATCGGCGAGGCCAGGCCCGAGGTGCGCAGGGACGGCGCGACCACCGAGATCTCCACCTCGCAGATCGTGCTGGGCGACCTGATCGAGCTGGGGCCCGGCGACAAAGTGGTGGTCGACGGAGAGGTCGAGGAGGCCGACAGCCTGGAGATCGACGAGTCGCTGCTCACCGGCGAGGCCGACCCGGTGGTCAAGCGGGCGGGCGACCCGGTGATGTCCGGCAGCTTCGTGGTCGCGGGCGGCGGCGCCTTCACCGCCACCAAGGTCGGCCGCCAGGCCTACGCCGCCCAGCTCGCCGACGAGGCGTCCCGCTTCACCCTGGTCGATTCCGAGCTGCGCAACGGCATCAGCCAGATCCTCAAGTACGTCATCTGGATGATGGTGCCGACCACGATCGGTCTGATCGTCAGCCAGTTCACGGTGGAGAGCCACCACCCCCGCGAGGCCTTCCGCCGTACGATCGGCGGCATCGTGCCCATGGTGCCGGAGGGCCTGGTGCTGCTGACCTCGGTGGCCTTCGCGATCGGGGTGGTCCGGCTCGGCCGCAAGCAGTGCCTGGTGCAGGAACTGCCCGCGATCGAGGGCCTGGCCCGGGTGGACGTGGTGTGCCTCGACAAGACCGGCACGCTCACCGAGGGCGGCATGGACGTCACCGACCTGCGCCTGCTGGGCGGCGGCGACCAGGCGTACGCGGCCCGCGCCCTGGCCGCGCTGGGCGGCGCCGAACCGCACCCCAATGCCAGCCTCCAGGCCGTCATCGCCGCCTACCCGCCGGGCGGCGCGGCCGGCTGGCGCGCCACGGGGACGCTGCCGTTCAGCTCGGCCCGCAAATACAGCGGCGCGGCCTTCACCGAGCCGGACGGCACGGACAGTACGTGGCTGCTGGGCGCGCCCGACGTGCTGCTGCCCGACGGACACGCCGCCCTCGGCGACATCGACCGGCTCAATGACGAGGGGCTGCGGGTGCTGCTGCTGGCACGGACCGGGCGCCCGCTGGACGACCCGCAGGTCGCGGCCTCGGTGGAGCCGCTCGCGCTGGTGGTGCTCGAACAGCGGCTGCGGCCCGACGCCGCCGACACCCTGCGCTACTTCGCCGACCAGGACGTGCACGCCAAGGTGATCTCCGGCGACAACGCCGTGTCGGTCGGCGCGGTCGCCGGAAAACTCGGGCTGCCGGGCGCCGAGGACCCGGTCGACGCCCGGCAGCTGCCGCCCGAGCGGGACGCGATGGCCGTCGTGCTGGAGCGGGGCGCGGTCTTCGGCCGGGTCACCCCGCAGCAGAAGCGGGACATGGTGGGCGCCCTGCAGTCCCGCGGGCACAATGTGGCGATGACCGGCGACGGCGTCAACGACGTGCTCGCCCTCAAGGACGCGGACATCGGCGTGGCCATGGGCTCGGGGTCCGAGGCGACCCGGGCGGTCGCGCAGATCGTGCTGCTCGACAACAGCTTCGCCACGCTGCCCTCGGTGGTGGCCGAGGGGCGCCGGGTGATCGGGAACATCACCCGGGTCGCGACGCTCTTCCTCACCAAGACGGTCTTCTCGGTGCTGCTCGCGGTGCTGGTGGTGTGCTGGCAGGTGCCGTACCCGTTCCTGCCGCGGCATCTGACGCTGCTGTCCAGCCTGACCATCGGGGTGCCGGCCTTCTTCCTGGCGCTGGCGCCCAACAAGGAGCGGGCCAGACCGCACTTCGTACGCCGGGTGATGCGGTACTCGACGCCCGCCGGGATCCTGTGCGGGGCGGCGGCCTTCGTGGCGTACCTGCTGGCGCGGCACCACTACACCGGGGCCGGCGCGCTGGCCGCGGAGACCAGTGCGGCGACGCTGACGCTGTTCCTGATGGAGGTGTGGGTGCTGGCGATCGTCGCCCGCCCGTACACCTGGTGGCGGGTCGGACTGGTCCTCGCGATGGGCGTGGGCTTTGTGATCGTGCTGGTCACGCCCTGGTTGCAGAGCTTCTTCGCGCTGAGGCTGGTGGGCACCGAGGTGCCGTGGTCGGCGGTGGGGATCGCGGCGGTGGGCGCGGTGGCGCTGGAGGTCTCCTGGGCGTGGGTGCGGCGCTGGGACGAGGCGACACCCTAGGCGGCGCCGCGGCAATGGGCGACGGCGCCGCCAAGGGCGACGGCGCGGCAATGGGTGACCGCGAGGCAGGAGGCGGCGTCAGTCGAACCAGCGGTCGCGGGCCAGCTCCCCGGTGCGGGACGGGTCCTCCAGCAGGGCGGCCAGCTCGAAGCGGCGCTCCCAGCGGCCGGCGGCCCAGGCCAGGCCCGCGGCGACCCCCTCGACCGTGGCGGCGTGCAGCGTGCCGTCGGCGTAGCGCCAGTCGACCTCGACGCCGCCGGTGAGCAGCAGCTCCTCGTGCTCGACGTAGGAGGCGGGCGCGCCCGGGAGCAGGTCGTGGACGGCGGGCAGCACGTCGTGCGGCTCGCCCTCGGACGTCACGGCGGCGTCCACGGCCTCGCTGAGCCGGCGGACCTGGAAAAGCTCGGCCAGGTCCCCGGCCAGCCGGGGCGGCACCGGCAGCAGCGCGAGGCCGCCGGACAGCGGCAGCAGGTCGGGGGCGTCGGCGACCAGGGCGTCCGCGGCGTCCACGACCACCGTTTCGCCGTCGAGCACGGCCCGCAGCTCGTCCGGAAGGGTGACCTGGTCGGGGTCGAGTTCGGCCAGGGCCGCGTAGAGGCGGTGCAGCTGGGCCGGGGCGACCGGCCGGTCGGGGTCCGCGAGCCGGGAGAGGAGTTCGGCGGCGCCGCCGGGCTCCGCCAGCAGCGCGGGCACCGTGGTGCGTACGCCGAGCGCCCGCAGCACCTGCTCGTCCACGGCGGTGTCGGTCTCGGCCTCGTCGTAGAGCCCGGCGAGCAGCCGGTCGCCGCCCGCGGCGCGCAGGCCGACCGGGCGCCGGCCGTCCAGGACCGGGTGGTCGCGCAGCCACCAGGCGGCGTAGGCGCGTACGGATTCGGTGGTGCCGTCGGGGAGCAGCACGCGGACCGGGGCGGTGACGGCGTCGCGCAGCGGCGGCCGGGAGAGCAGCGCGAGGGCCTGCGGCCAGGCGTCGTCGTCGACCAGGTCGAGGTCGCGGACCGCGATGATCTCGGTGGCGACCGGCGGCACGTCGGTCTGCGGCAGCTGGTCGAGCACGTCCTCGCACCAGACGTCCACGGCGTCGAGCAGGCCGACGTCGTCCGGCTCGGCCCAGTCGCTGTCGCGCGGTTCGAGGTCGTCGGGGTCGAGGACGACGTCGGCGGCGCGGACCAGGGCGAAGGTGGCCAGCACCCCGACCGCGGTGAGCGGCTGCTCGCCCCAGCGGTCGGCGAGTTCGCCGTCCAGGGTGCCCAGTTCGCCCTCGCGCAGGACGGCCTCCAGCGGGCTGCCGGGCAGCACGAGTTCGCCGGCCGGGGCGAGTTCGCCGTCCTCGTCGGGCAGCGCGAGCGCGGCCAGCCACGGTTCGTCGCCGGGGGCGAGTCCTGCGGCGCGGGCCAGGGACAGGACGGTGTCGGCGAGTTCGTCGGCGTCCAGGCCCGTCTCCTCCTGGTCCCAGGCGGTGTCGTCGTCCAGGGAGGCGGCGACGGCGGCCCGTACCTGCGGGGTGGTCAGGACCGCCCGCGGGGTGGCGGGGGCGGCGCCCAGCTTCTCCAGCAGCGGGTGCGCGGCGTCCGGGTGGGCGACCCGCAGCCCGAGCCTGGCCAGCAGCGCGGGGTCCGCGGCGCCGGAGTCGTCGCCCGGCACCGGCAGCAGGACCTGCCGCGGCCCGACCACCGTACGGCCGTCGGCGAGCGGTACGGGCAGGCCGCTGAGGACGTCGGCGTCGGTGCCCGCCAGGGCGTCGTAGAGCCGCCACCACCAGCCGGCGGGGCGTTCGGTGCCGGAAAGCCGGTCGACGGCGTCGGCGAGGGAGAGCCGGGCGACGCCCAACTGGCGCAGGGCGGGCCGGCGTTCCAGCGCGGACGGGACGAGGGTCGGCAGCGCCTCGGCCAGGACGCGGACGGCGTCCGCCGTGGCGCCCTCTACCACCTCGGCCTCGACGGGCCGCAGCGCGAGGCCCTCGCCGGCCAGCGGGCCGACGACGTCCCAGCCGTCGGGGTCGGCGGCGGGCATCGCGGGGCCGTCGGCGGGGACCTCGGCGGCCCGCGGCAGGAAGGGGGTGCGGGGAAGCTGCGCCAGGATGCGGCGCCGCAGGTCGGCGTCGAGCACGCCCTTGCCGAGCGGCCCCGGCACCAGGTCGACCACGCCGGTGCCGGTCGGGCGCCAGGCGGCGAGCAGCCGCACGTACGCGTCGGCGGCGCGCTCGACCAGGAAGTCGGTGAGCGGCCCCGGGGCGGCGTGCCTGCGGGTCGGATCGAGCGGGAGCGAGGCCAGCAGCAGGGCGGGCAGCCCGAGCGGTTCGTCGGTCGGCGTCGGGGCGTGCACGACGTCGGCGGTGCGGGGCGCGGCGGGGGCGCCGTCGGCGGCGACGGGCACGGCCCAGGTCACCGACCAGACAGGGCGCAGGCGTTCCTCGACCGGGCGGTCGGCGAGCAGGTCCGCGGTCAGGGCGCCGCCGTCGGTGACGACCCGCCAGCGGGTGGTGTTGGTCGCGTCGGAGTCCTCGACCAGGACGTCGCCGTCGTCCGCCTGGCGGCGGGTCAGGGTCCGTACGCCCGTGGGGGTGTCGACGATCACCTCGGCCAGGCCCGGCAGGGCCAGCAGCAGGGCGTCGTCCACGGCGGCCAGCAGCCGCCCGGCCAGGTCCTCGGCGGCGCCGTCCCGCAGCGGCAGGACCACGACGGTGTCGTACGTGTCGGGCGCGCTGCCCTCGGCGGGCAGCGGCAGCCGCAGCAGCGGCACATGGCCGTCCCTGCGGCGCAGTTCGTCGGCCAGGCCCGGGACCTCGGCGGCCAGTGCGCGCGCCTCGGTCAGCGACCAGCGCACACCGCCGCTGCGGCCGACCACGGCGGGCTCGTCGCTGACCGCGAGGACCGCGGCGAAGCCGACGCCGAAGCGGCCGACCGCGGCGGGTCCCTCGTCGCGTTTCGCGGACGCGCGCAGCGTGGACAGGGACTCGACGGCGGCGGCGTCCAGCGGGGCGCCGGTATTGGCGGCGGCCAGCAGCGCGGGGGCGTCGGCGGTGGCCTCGTGGTAGGTCAGCCGGAGGCGGCCGGGCACGCCGGAGCGGGTGGCGGCGTCGGCGGCGTTCTGGGCCAGCTCGATGATCAGCCGGTCGCGGTGGCCGCCGAGCGCGAGGTCCTCCTCGGCGTTGGCGTCCTCCCGGAAGCGGGCGGCCGACGCGGCCCAAGCGGTCAGGACCGCCCGGCGCAGGTCCGCGGTACGGAAGGGGTCGGGGTGGCCTTCCGGGGGCGTCCGGATTACGCCTGCGCGGGTCACGTGCGGTCCTTCGGTCGCCGGGTGCGCCCCTGACGGGGCTGTGCACGGTGACCGTACCGCCATTCGGCGTGCCCTTCATCCCGCGGCAGGGACCGCGGGAGGCTCCCGGAGCGCCCTGCCGTCACCCGCCGGGCGCCCGGTGGCCGCCGGGCGCCCGAAAGGGGTACGCGGGCCTCAGGAGCCGCCCTGGTCGTCCCCGCGGACGTCGCCGGACGCGGCCGCCTCCGCGCCGCCGTGCGTGGCGATGGCGCCGTCCAGTGCTTCGGCGTCGCCCTTTGCCGCGCCGTCGCCCACTGCCGCGGATCCGGCCGGCCGCAGCGACAGCGGGTCCGTGTCGTGCAGCTCGTCCAGGACCATCGGGGCCGGCTGCGGCGGACGCGGCATGACCGCGGCCTCGGAGTGGCCACCGCACCCGTAGCCGAGCGAGACCAGGCGGCCGTCGGCCGGCGAGAACTCGTTGGCGCAGATCCCGAAGGCCTGGCTGAGTGAGCCGGCGATCGGCACCAGGAAGCCGCAGCTGACGCAGTTGGCGGGCGCGGCCTGCGCCATCGGCGTCTTCGGCCCGAACTGCTCGTCCCAGCGGTCCGCGGCGGCGTGCAGGCCGTAACGGGAGAGCACCCGGGGGCGGCCCAGCCCGAGCTGCCCGGCGATCGAGCCGATCGTCGCCACGGACGGCACGACGATGTCGGCGTCGTCCTCGCCGGCCTCCGCGCCGGGCTCGCCGGCCGGCGGCTCGTCGTCACCGGTCCAGCCCGGTTCGAGCCGCAGGTCGTCCGCCTCGGTCGGCAGCAGGTCGCCGGGACCCATGTCGCCGGGCCGCAGCCGCTCGCTCCACGGCACCCATTCGGGCGCAAGGACCGCGTCGGAACCGGGCAGCAGCACCGTTTCGTCGATGGTCACGTTCTTGGCGCGGGAGGCCCGGGTCAGCGTGGTGGCCCAGCGCCAGCCCCGGTAGGCGGGCTCGGTGCAGGCGAAGAAGTGGGTGACAACCCGGTCGCCCTCCGCGACGACCCCCAGGTGCTCGCCCACCGACTGCGGCCCGGCCGCCTCCAGCGTGACCGCCCTGGCTACATCGACGGCCTCGGCGCACAGGCGGTCAGGGGTACGGCTTCGCATCGCTGCACTCACAGAAATCGTTTCTCTCTCTACGCCGTCTCACGTGTGCGCTCGCGGGCGGAAGGACCCGACGCGGAGAGTTGCAGCGGAGCGGACCTGCGGACCGCTTCGACGCCTACATTCCCTGCCTCATCCGGTCCTGCCCGAGCGTCCTCGGGCGCACCTGTTGCCACCCATTCTGCGTGATCGCACGGTACCTGTGCGCACCACGCCCGCAAAGGAGGGGGTGAGCACTCTTCCGATTGGGGCAGGATTGCGTCATGGCACGAACCGTGACCGCCGGCCGAGGGCCTGCGCGCAGAGCGGGACGCGCCCTCGCACGAGGCGTGGGCGGTCCTGCCGGTGCGCTGCGTCGACGTATCCGGCGTACGACACATGCCGGAGGCGCGGGCGAGTCCGGTCTGGCGAAACTGATCGAGCTGCACGCGGTCAATTCCGCCGGCGACATGATGATCACCGTCGCCCTGGCCAGCACGGTCTTCTTCTCGGTGCCCAGCGGCGAGGCCCGCGGCCGAGTGGCCCTCTACCTGCTGGTGACGATGGCGCCCTTCGCGCTGCTCGCGCCGGTGATCGGCCCGCTGCTCGACCGGCTCCAGCACGGCCGCAGGGCCGCGATGGCGATGGCGATGATGGCCAGGGCGGTGCTCGCCTGGACGATGGCCGGGGTGATCTCGACCGCGGGCCTCGGCCTGTATCCGGCGGCGCTGGGCGTCCTGGTGGCGTCGAAGGCGTACGGCGTGGTGCGCAGCGCGGTGGTGCCGCGGCTCCTGCCGGGGCGTACGACGCTGGTGAAGGCCAATTCCCGGGTCACCCTGTCGGGTCTGCTGGCCACCGCGGTCGCGGCGCCGGTCGCGGCCGGCCTCAATATGATCGGCCCGCAGTGGCCGCTCTACGGCGCTTTCGTGGTCTTCATCTGCGGCGCCCTGCTGTCGCTCTCGCTGCCCGGCAAGGTCGACTCGGCCCGCGGTGAGGAGCGGGTACGGCTGTCGGCCGACGAGGAGGCGCCGCCCGAGCCGTCCGGGATCCCGGGCCGCAAGCCGGGCCTGCTGGGCGTGGGCTCCTCGGTGCTGCACGCCCTGCAGGGCAACGGCGGGCTGCGGTCGCTGTCCGGCTTCCTGACGATGTTCCTGGCCTTCATGATGCGCGAGCACCCGCTCGGCGGGCTGACGCCCGCGATGTCACTGGGTGTGGTCGGTGTGGCGGCGGGCGTCGGGAACGCGTTCGGCACCGCACTGGGCGCCTGGCTCAAGGCGCGCGGCCCCGAGGTGATCATCGCCACGGTCCTGATCTGCGCGCTGAGCGCGGCGACCATAGCGGCGGGCTGGTACAGCCTGATCACGGTCGCCACGCTGACCGCGGTGGCCGGTATCTCGCAGGCGCTGGCGAAGCTGTCGCTCGACGCGCTCATCCAGCGCGATGTACCGGAGCTGGTGCGGACCTCCGCCTTCGCCCGCTCCGAGACCGCCCTGCAGCTGTCCTGGGTGGTGGGCGGCGGCCTCGGCATATTGCTGCCGCTGAACGGCCCGCTGGGCATGTCGTGCGCGGCCGGCCTGGTGATGGTGGCGTTCCTGGTGTCGGTACGCGGACTGGTCGGCGCCGCCCGCCGCGGCAGTACGGCGCGGGCCCGGGTGGCGTAACCCGAACGCGCCCGTCCACGGCGGGACCCGTCATCCGTACGGGTCTGCCGCCAGCTGCCGGCGCGCGCCGCTACCTGGGGACACGCGCACCCCCGCGCGGGCGGGGGGCAACCGCCCGGTAGCCTCCTGCCATGAGCATTCGCCGCGCTGCGACCACCATCGGTGCCCTCTCCCTCGGGCTTGTCGTCCTGACCGCCTGCGACAAGCCGACCGCCATGGCGACCGTGACGGTGGGCGGCAAGACCGTGCAGGCGGAAGCCGCGGACAAGTGCTTCGACCACGGCAAGAAGCTGGCCCAGGAGGTCTTCCTGGCGTGCCTCCAGGTCACCCCGAAGCACCACATCACCGTGGCCGTCGGCGACCAGGTGCGGATCGGCGTCGACCCGTCGATCGCGAAGAAGGGCTGGCTCATCGCCCAGGGCACCACCCTGGTCACGCCGGAACCGCTCAAGAACAAGACGTACTGGTCGGTGGACAGCGAGCAGCTGTTCAACTCGCAGGACCAGCAGACCGGCGGAACCACCACCGCCAAGCAGGTGACGCTGAACATCGTGGAGTCGGCCGACACCAGCGGCGAGTCCTCCTACCGCGTCATCCAGTTCAACCTGATCAGGGGACAGTAGTTCCGTGCCCAACCGCCGCAGGCGCGTGCTGGTGGTGACCGCCGTCGACGCCGAGCGGGACGCCGTCGCCGCGGGACTGGCAGCCGCGGGCGAGGCCGCCCGCGGGGCGGAGGTGGTCGTGGGCGGCGTCGGCCCGGCGGCTGCCGCGGTCGGCGCGACCCACGCCCTTGTGTCGGCGCGGCTCCTTCACGAGCCGCACGACCTGGTGATCTCGGCGGGCATCGGCGGCGGTTTCGCGCCCGCCGCCCCGGTCGGTTCGCTGGCCGTCGCCGAGACGATCGTGGCCGCGGACCTCGGCGCGCAGACCGGCGAGGGCTTCGTGCCGGTCGTGGAACTCGGCTTCGGCCGCTCGGAGCACCGCCCGCCCGCCCGGCTGAGCCGGGCGCTGGCCGACGCCCTCGGCGCGGCCTACGGCCCGGTGCTGACGGTCGGTACGGTCACCGGGACCGCGGCCCGCGCCGCGGAACTGGCCGGGCGTCACCCGGGCGCGGTGGCCGAGGCGATGGAGGGCTTCGGAGTGGCGGAGGCCGCGGCATTCGCCGGCGTACCGGTGCTGGAGATCCGCGCGGTGTCCAACGCGGTCGGCCCGCGCGACCGTGCGGCCTGGCGGATCGGTGAGGCGCTGACGGCGCTGACGGCGGCGTTCGGGAAGCTCCCGGGCGTACTGGAGGTTGAGGCAGCACATGACGGCACATGACGGCGCCAGCGGCGTCAGCGGTACGGACGCGCTGCGGATCGCGTACTCCCCCTGTCCCAACGACACCTTCGTCTTCCACGCGTGGGCGCACGGCCTGGTGCCGGACGCGCCGCCGCTCGATGTGACCTTCGCCGACATCGACATCACCAACGGGATGGCCGAGCGCGGCGAGCTGGACGTGCTCAAGGTGTCCTACGCGGTGCTGCCGTGGGTGCTGGACGACTGGGCGCTGCTGCCGTGCGGCGGGGCGCTGGGGCGCGGCTGCGGGCCGCTGGTGCTCACCCGGGAGCCGGGCATGGAGCTGGCGGGCCGGACGGTCGCGGTGCCCAGCGAGCGCTCGACGGCGTATCTGCTCTTCCGGCTGTGGGCGGCGGCCGAGGTCGAGGGCGGCGTCGGGGAGATCGTGGTGCTGCCCTTCCACGAGATCATGCCGGCCGTGCGGGACGGCCGGGTGGACGCGGGCCTGGTCATCCACGAGGCGCGCTTCACCTACCGGAACTACGGGCTGCACAAGCTCGCGGACATGGGCGAGCACTGGGAGGCCACCACGGGCCTGCCCATCCCGCTCGGCGCGATCATCGCCCGCCGTTCGCTGGGCAAGGAGCGGCTGCACGCCCTCGCCGACGCGGCCCGCGCCTCGGTCCGCATGGCCTGGGACGACCCGGCCGCCTCCCGCGACTATGTGCTGGCGCATTCCCAGGAGATGGACCCGGCGGTCGCCGACCAGCACATCGGCCTGTACGTGAACGAATTCACGGCGGACCTCGGCACCGACGGATACGCGGCCGTACGCGGGCTGCTCACTCGCGCGGCGGCCGAAGGACTCGTGCCCGCCCTGGGCGCCGACGCGCTCGCTTTCTGAAAATACCCCGCGGCCATTCGCGGCCGGGGCCGGCAAA
Organism: Streptomyces sp. NBC_01477; assembly: GCF_036227245.1. Lineage (GTDB taxonomy): Bacteria > Actinomycetota > Actinomycetes > Streptomycetales > Streptomycetaceae > Actinacidiphila. Next base: position 5,471,349 of record NZ_CP109445.1, on the reverse strand, counting down.
TACTCGGCGGCGCTTTACCGGAAGTGCGTATTCCGGTAAAGCGCCGCCTTGAGTCGTCGTCCCGCGCCGTCCCGCGCCGGTTAAACGTCGAGCTGGTCGGCGACCACCCGCAGCACGGAGGCGATCTTGTGGCCGTGGGCCTTGTCGGGATACCGGCCGCGCTGCAGCGATCTGGCCACGTCTTCGAGCAGTGTGGTGAGGTCCTGGACGATCGGCAGCAGCTCATCGGGCTTACGGCGCTGGGCCGCGGCGACCGAAGGAGCGGGGTCCAGCAATGTCACAGAGAGCGCCTGGTCACCGCGCTGGCCCGCGACGACGCCGAATTCCACGCGCTGGCCGGGCTTGAGCGCGGCGACCCCGTCGGGCAGCACCGAGGAGTGCACGAAGACATCGCCGCCGTCGTCGCGGGAGAGAAAGCCGAAGCCCTTCTCGCTGTTGAACCACTTGACCTTGCCGGTAGGCACGTCCGACCTCGTCCTCATTGCTCGAAACCGCTCTGAATAAGACAGCAGCGGGTCCACCGGAGACCCGCCGACACCAAGGCTAATGGCCAGGTGCTGTGTGACAAGACGGCAAGGTCCCGTTCCCTCGCGCCCCACAGCACGGACCTACCCTTGTCCGGTGAGCAAACAAACCATGGGCGCCGGTGACCTGCTCGTCAGGATCGGCGCGATCGTCTTCCTCGTCGGGGCGGTGGGCACGCTGGCCACGGTGGCGCCGCTGCTGCTCGGCACCCGCCGGCTGCCGACGCCGGCGTATTTCGTGTCGATGCTGATGGGCGTCGGGCTGGCCCTCGCGCTGCTCGGCCTGCTGCGGTCCGCGCTGGCGCAACGGCGCCCGGGGGGTCACCCACAGGCGTGAATCCGAACCTCAGGCCGCCGCCGAGGTGTGAGCGGCGAGCCAGCCGGGAAATTCTCTGAGGTCGGCAAGTACGACATCGGCCCCCGCCGCCCGCAGTTCCGCCGCGCTGCACGGCCCGGTGGCCACCGCCACCGACAGCGCGCCCGCCTTGCGCGCACCCCGCACGTCCCCGGTGTGGTCGCCCACGTAGACGGTCGCACCCCACTCGATCAGCGCCTCGGCCTTGGCTTCCGCCCACAGCCAGCCGCGCAGCTCCGCCTCGATGCCCACGTGGGCGAGGTGCAGCTCGGCGTTGGGACCGTATTTCGCGGTGACGACCACCGGGCGCCCGCCGAGCGCCCGGACGGCCGCCACCGCCTCGGGAGCACCCGGCATCGCGGGCGTCGGAGTGATGGCGTGGTCGGGGTAGAGCGTGCGGTAGAGCTCGGCGATCTCCGGGACCTGCTCCGGCGGGAACCAGTTCGCCAGCTCGTCGTCCAGCGGCGGGCCGAGCCGCGTGACGGCCAGGTCGGAGTCGATGAAGACACCGGTCTCCGCCGCGAGCCGGTCGTACACGGCCTTGATCCCGGGCCGGGAGTCGATCAGGGTCATGTCGAGGTCGAAGCCGACCGTGAGAGTCGGCAGAGCGGAGGAGAAGTCGTCGGTCACAGCAGCCATTGTGACCCGTAGGGTCAACCTCGCCCCAGGGGTTCGGGCAACACGCCGTATAGTTAGCGCAGCCTAAGCTAATCTGCCCGGCGCGCCAGAGGGCCGCCGCCTCACGGAGGACCGCCCCGCATGCTCTCGCACCGCCGCGTCGGCTGGATCGCCGCGGCGACGGCGGCGCTGCTGCTCGCGGTGCTGCTCAGCCTGGCCGTCGGCAGCCGCGGGATCCCGCCGACCCAGGTGGCCGACGCCCTGCTGCACGGCGGCACCAGCGAGAACGCCGAGGTCGTCCGGAGCATGCGGGTGCCGCGTACGGTGATCGGGATCATGGTCGGCGCCGCGCTCGCCGTGGCCGGGGTCGTGATGCAGGGCGTCACCCGCAACCCGATCGCGGAGCCCGGCATCCTCGGGGTGAGCCAGGGCGCGTCGCTCGGCGTGGTGTGCGCCATCGCGTACGCCGGGATGGGCACGCTCAGCGGTTACGTCTGGTTCGCCTTCGCGGGCGCCGGAGCCGCGGCCGTCGCCGTCTACGCGGTCGCCGCCCGCGGCAGGGGCGGCGCCTCGCCGGTCAAGCTCGCGCTGGCGGGCGCGGCCATGAACGCGTTCCTGACCTCGATCGTGTCCGGGGTGCTGACCACCGACGCGCAGACGCTGGACACGTACCGCTTCTGGCAGGTCGGTTCGCTGTCCGGGCGGGACACCCACATCATCGGGATGATCTGGCCCTTCCTCGCGGTGGGCCTGCTGCTGGTGCTGGCGATGGCCCGCGGCCTGGACGCGCTGGCGCTCGGCGAGGACCTCGCCAAGGGCCTGGGGCAGAACGTGGCGGTGCTGCGGCTGACCGGCGCGCTCGGCGCCACCGTGCTGACCGGCGCCGCCGTCGCCGCCGCGGGCCCGATCGCCTTCGTCGGGCTGGCCGTGCCGCATCTGGCCCGCGCGCTGGTCGGCACCGCCCACCGCTGGGTGCTGCCGATGGCGGCGCTGCTCGGCCCGGTGATGATCCTGGTCTCGGACGTCGTCGGACGGATCGTCTTCCCGCCGTCCGAGGTCCCGGTCGCGGTGATGACCGCGCTGATCGGCGTGCCGTTCCTGGTGGCGCTGGTCCGGCGCAGGTCGGTGGTGGCGGCATGACCTCGACCCGCGCGCCGGAGGTGCCGGTGCGGCCTGCGGGCTACGCCGTCGTACGCCGCGGCGGCCACTGGTCCTTCCTGGTGCACCGTCGCTCGCTCGCCGTCACCTGCGTGCTGGCCGCGCTGCTGGCCGCGGCCTGCGTGGCGTATCTGTGCGTCGGGGAGTCCTTCGTGGCGCCCGGCGAGGTGGTGAAGGTGGTGTTCGGGCGGCCGAGCCCCGACGAACTGGTGGTCGGCGAGCTGCGGGAGCCGCGGCTCGCGCTCGGGCTGCTGGTCGGCGCGGCCTTCGGCGTGTCGGGCGCGCTGATCCAGACCGTCGCGCGCAATCCGCTGGCCAGCCCGGACGTCATCGGCGTGACGCACGGCGCGGGCGCGGTCACCGTGGCCGCGATGACGTACGGGGTGACCTCGTACTCCGCGCTGCCCTACCTCTCGATCGCCGGCGGGCTGACCGCCGCGGCCCTGGTCTACGTCTTCGCCTGGCGGGGCGGGCTGCACGCGTCCCGCTTCGTGCTCATCGGGATCGGCTTCTCTGTGGCCCTGTCGTCCGTCACGCAGCTCTTCCTCACCAAGGGCGACTACCTGGTCGCCCAGCAGGCGAAGGTCTGGCTGACCGGATCGCTCAACGGCCGCGGCTATGCCGAGGCGCGCCCGCTCGCGTTCGTCCTGCTGCTGGCGGTGCCCTGCGCGCTGTGGGCGGCGCGCGCCCAGCGCACCGTCTCCTTCGACGACGACACCGCCACCGCGCTGGGCATCAGGCTCGGCCGGATCCGCTTGGGGCTGGTCGCGCTCGGCGTGGTCCTCGCCTCGGTGGCCACCGGCGCGGCGGGCCCGGTGGACTTCGTGGCGCTGCTCGCCCCGCAGATCGCCCGCCGGCTGACCAGGACAGCGCAGATCCCGCTGCCGGCCTCGGCACTGACCGGCGCGCTGGTCGTGGTGGTCGCCGACCTGCTGGCCCGCAGGCTGTTCTCGCCGACCGAGCTGCCGGTCGGCGTGATGACCGCCGCCGTCGGCGCGCCCTACCTGATGTGGCTGATCGTCCGCAGCCGCAGCCGTTCCGGAGAGCCGTCATGACGACCCCACAGCCCGTACCCGCGCACAAGGCCGCGCCCGCGGTCCCGCAGAAGAACCGGCTCGCCGCCCGCGGCCTCACCCTCTCCTACGAGGAGCGGGTCGTGGTCGACGGCCTCGACCTGGAGATACCCGACGGCCGGGTCACGGTCATCGTCGGCCCCAACGCCTGCGGCAAGTCCACGCTGCTACGGGCGCTGGGCCGGCTGCTCAAGCCGCGGCACGGCTCGGTGCTGCTGGACGGCGCCGAGCTGGCCCGGGTCCCGACCCGGCAGATCGCCCGCACCCTCGGCCTGCTGCCGCAGTCACCGGTGCCGCCCGAGGGCATCACGGTCGCCGACCTGGTCTCCCGCGGCCGCCAGCCGCACCAGAAGTGGTGGCAGCAGTGGTCGGAGTCCGACGAGCGGCTGGTCGCCGAGGCCATGCGGCGTACGGCGACCAGCGACCTGGCCGGCCGGCTGGTGGACGAGCTGTCCGGCGGGCAGCGGCAGCGGGCCTGGATCGCGATGGCGCTGGCCCAGGACACCGACCTGCTGCTGCTCGACGAGCCGACGACGTTCCTGGACATCGCCCACCAGGTCGAGGTGCTCGACCTCGTACGCCGGCTCAACCGCGAGCGCGGGCGGACCGTCGTCGCCGTGCTGCACGACCTCAACCAGGCCGCCCGCTACGCCGACCACCTGATCGCGATGAAGGCGGCCCGGATCGTCGCCGAGGGCGCGCCCGGCGAGGTCGTCACCGCGGAGCTGGTGCGGGAGGTGTTCGGTCTCGCGTCGGTCGTGGTGCCCGACCCGGTGACCGGCAGCCCGCTGGTGGTACCCGGCGCGCCCTGGCAGCCCTCCGGCGACGACGACGCGCCGCAGGACACCACCGCAACTCCGCACCTGTGAAGGGCATTCCGCCATATCCCTTATCCGCGGTGCCCGTTCGGCCGGCTGCCCGCCCTTGCCGCCGGGCTGCCCTGCACGGCGCTGACCGCGGCCGGGTGCGGCTCGTCGTCCTCCGGTGAGGGGCCCGGCGGGGCGCCGTCCGGAGCCTCGGGCGGACCTTCGGGCGGCACTTCGGACGGTACGCACCGCGTCGGTACGGCCATGGGCCCGGTGACGGTGCCCGACCATCCGCGGCGGGCCGTCGTCCTGGACACCGCGGAACTGGACCCGGCGATCACCCGCGCCGGTCACGCCGGCCGGCGCGACCGGCGCGGGCACCAGGTGGACGACCAGCTCTGCTACCAGGGCATCGGCTGCACGGCGGCGGGCACGGTGCTCGACGAGCCGGCGCAGGACCTCACCGCGAAGGAGCGCCGCTGCGTGGCCGGTTCGCGCCGCGGGGCGCCGCGCAGGCTGCCCGGTGACGTCACGCGGAGCGTTGCCACGTATCGGCCACTCGTGACGTCACGCCGACCGACGGCTCCGCCACAGCAGATACAGCGCGGTGCCGACGGCGGCCAGCCGGATGGTCGGCGGGTACGCGTCCTGGAAGGCCTGCCCCATCTGGCCCTGCGCGATCGGTGTGCCCCACTTGCCGGCGTCCCGGCCCCAGATCCACACCAGCAGCCCGGCCGCGAAGGTGCCGGGGATGAACAGCACCGCGAACTTGGCCTGCGGACGGCTGAGCCGGCGCGAGAGGTAGGCGGTCAGCCAGCCGAGGCCGAGCGGGATCAGCGAGCCGATCGCGGCCCCCGCGATCAGCAGCGCGGCGGCCAGCAGCAGCATCGGGCTGCCCCAGCCGCGGCGGCCCTCCGCGCGCGGCTTGCGCCGCAGGAGACGCCGCCGCGGCGCCGCGTCCTTCCCGGCGGCTTCCTCCGGCTCGCCGGCCGCGTCCTGGTCACCGGCCTTGTCGTCGTCCTCGCGCGGCGGGCGGCCCTCCGCGTCCGACTCCTCGTCGTCGAAGGAGATGAAGACCCCGCCGGTCATCCCCGGCAGCCCGGCCAGCTCGTCCCCGGCCCGCGAGCGCCCGCCCAGCCCGTCGCCCTGCCACCAGTCACCCGCGCCGTCCCCGTCGCCCGCCCGGCCCGGCCTCGGCACCCGGGCCGTCCGCGGCGCCTTGGCGTACGGCCCGTACGAACCCGGCGGCGGCTCCTGCAGGGGTGGCGGCTCCGCGGGCCCCGGTACGGACGTGCCGGACGTACCTCCTGCGGCCTCGACCACCTCGTCCGGGCTGCCCATCCGCCCGAGGATCTGCCGCACCGCCGCCGCCGAATCGGCGCCGCGCCGCTCCCGGTCGATGTCGTTGCGCAACTGTGCGACCAGCTGCATCCGTTGGGCGGCGGGCAGCGCCTGCGCCAGATCCCCGACCCGGCTCAGATAGTCGAACACCAGCCGATCGCTCTCGACCCCCACCGCCCGAACCCCCTCACGCCGACGCTGCTTTCGCCTCAGCCGACCGTACCCGCCCGTCAACGCCCCTGTCGCCGCGACGCCGTGGGCGCGGCGGCCCGGTTGCGGATCGGATACCCGTCGGCCGCGGTTCACGAACGGAGGTGTGCCGGGGGCGGGCGGCGAGCAGCATGCGGGCATGGGCATCGGGAAGGGCATGGAGCACTTGGCCGCGATGTCCGCGCTGATCGTGCTGGGGCCGATCGCCGCGACACTGTGCCCGGTGGCCGCGGCGCTCGGCCTGATCGCGGCGGGGCGGCCACCTGACGCGCCGGGTCCGCGGCGCCCTGCCGCGAGAGCCGGACGGCCCGGGGGCCGAGCCGGACCGGAGGCCGAGCCGGACCGGGGGCCGAGCCGGACCGGGGGCCGAGCCGGACCGGAGCTGAGGCGGACCGGAGCTGAGGCGGCCCGGGAACCCGAGCCGGCGCGGACGCGGACGCGGACACCTGAGCCGTACCGGCTGGTGCGGCTGCAAGCCCGAGCCCGGCGGGAGCGACGCGGCCCGAGGGCTATCGCGGACCGGCACCCCAGCCGGATCGGGCTGAGCGGCCCGGGAACCCGAGCCCGACCGGGGGGGGCGGCGCGGGCCTCGGGTTGACGCGAACGCGGACGCCTGAGCCGCGCCAGCGCGGGCGCCTGAGCCGCGCCGAGCTGACGCGGCCCGCAAGCACGAGCCCAGCCGGGGGCTGACGCGGACCGTCACCCGAACCCGACCGGGACCGGCGCGGACGCGGACACCCGAGCCAGGCCGGGGGCGCCGGCAACCCGGCGTGAGCCGCACCCGGGCACGGATACGGCGGCCGTACTCCGCATCACCCCCCGGACAGGGCCTAATGTGGGACGGATGACGACCGGAGGCCAAGGTGGTGCCCCGCGCACCCTCGCGGAGGACCTGCGCGCCCGCGACGACGACGCGCTGGCGGTGCTGCTGCGCGCGCGGCCCGATCTGCTGGCCCCGGTGCCCACCGACCTGACCCAGCTCGCGACGCGCGCCGCGACCCGTACGTCCGTGCTGCGGGCGCTCGACCACCTCGACGCCTTCACGCAGCAGACCGCCGAGGCGCTGGCGCTGACCGTGGACGGGTGCCCGTACGAGACGCTGCGCGGCCTGATGACCGGGCGGACGGACGGTACGCGGTTCGGCGAGCCGCTGGACCCGGAGGTCGCCGCCGCCGTGGTGGACGCGCTGCCGCGTGCCGTCGCGGAGCTGCGGGAGCGCGGGCTGGTCTGGGGCGAGGAGGACCGGCTGCGGCTGGTGCGTACCGCGCGGGACGTGCTCGCGCCGTCCGCCTCGATGCCCTCCGCGACCGGGCTCGGCCCTTCCGTGGCCGAGGCGACGTCGGGCATGTCGCCGGCCAGGCTCCAGGAGGTGCTGGCGGACGCCGGGCTCGCCGCGACGCACGACCCGAGCAGCGCGATCACCGCACTGGCCGGGCTGTTCGCCGACCCGGAACGCTTCGAGGAGCTGCTTGCGCAGGCGCCGGAGGCCGCACGGGCGGTGCTCGACCGGCTCGTGTGGGGGCCGCCGTACGGCGAGGTCAGGGACGCGACCGCGGCCGTACGGGCGGCCGGCGCGACCACTCCCGTGCAGTGGCTGCTGGCCCGCGGCCTGCTGCTGCCGGCGGGGCCGCACAATGTCGTCCTGCCCAGGGAGGCCGCGCTCGCCCTGCGGGCCGGCCGCGCCCACCGCACCCCGCAGCCGCTGCCGCCGCCGCTCGAACCGGTGCCGCGCACCGAGCGGACGGTGAACGCCACCGCCGCGGGCCAGGCCCTCACCGCGGTCCGCACCGTCACCGACGTGCTCAAGGAGTGGCAGTCCGGCGGCCCCGCGGTGCTGCGGGCCGGCGGCATCAGCGTGCGCGACCTCCGGCGTACCGCGAGCGCGCTCGACCTCACCGAGCCGCAGGCCGCGTTCTGGCTGGAAGTCGCCTACGCGGCCGGCCTCATCGCCACCGACGGCGAGTTGGACGAGGCCTACGCGCCCACCCCAGCCGCCGACGAGTGGCTGCTGCTGCCCGCGGAGCAGCAGTGGACCGTGCTGGCCACCGCCTGGCTGTCCGCCACCCGTACGCCCGGCCTGGTGGGCACCCGCGACCCGAAGGGCAGGGCGCTGGCGGCGCTCGGCCCCGACCTGGACCGTTCGCTCGCCCCGCAGGTACGCCGCGGAGCGCTGCGGCTGCTGGCCGCGCTGCCGGCCGGCTCGGCCGCCGGCCGGGAGGACCTGCTGGCCCGGCTGCGCTGGGACCGCCCGCTGCGGGCCGGCGCCGACGCGCTGCGCGACGACCTGCTCGGCTGGACGCTGGAGGACGCGGAGACCCTCGGCGTCACCGGCCGCGGCGCGCTCGCCGCCCAGGCCCGCCCGCTCCTCGACCCGGATCAGAAGAGCGGCACCGGCGCCGACCGGGCAGCCGCCCTGCTCGCCCCGCTGCTGCCGGAACCCCTCGACCACGTCCTGCTCCAGGCCGACCTGACCGCGGTCGCGCCGGGGCCGCTGATCGCCCCGCTCGCCGAGACGCTGGGCGTGCTCGCCGACATCGAGTCCAAGGGCGGCGCGACCGTCTACCGCTTCACCCCCGACTCGGTGCGCCGCGCGCTGGACGCCGGGCGTACGGCGGCGGAACTCCAGGCCTTCCTGACCGAGCACTCCCGCACCCCGGTGCCGCAGCCGCTCAGCTACCTCATCGACGACGTGGCCCGGCGGCACGGCACGCTGCGGGTGGGGGCCGCCGCCGCGTATCTGCGCTGCGACGACGACGCGCTGCTCGCCGAACTCCTCGCCGACCGCCGCGCCTCCGGGCTGGGGCTGCGCCGCCTCGCGCCGACCGTGCTCGCCGCCCAGACCGACCCGTCGACGCTGCTCGACCGGCTCCGGGCCATGGGCCTGGCCCCGGCCGCGGAATCCGCCGACGGCGACGTCCTGATCACCCGCCCCGACGCCCGCCGCACCCCGCCCCGTGCGGCGCCCGTCCCCGTACCCGACGGGCCGCCGGTCCCCGACACCGCGCTGCTCGGGCTCGCCGTCAAGGCCATCCGCGCCGGCGACCGCGCGGCCACCGCCGTCCACCGCGCCCCGGCCGACCCGCCGCCCGGCCTCCCCCGCACCCCGGCGGCCGACACCCTCGCGACGATGCAGTCCGCCGTCCTGACCGGTGAGTCCCTCTGGATCGGCTACGTCAACGCCGAGGGCAACGCCACGCAGCGCGTCATCGCCCCGGTCCGCGTGGAGGGCGGCTACGTGACCGCCTACGACCACACCGCGGACGAGGTCCGCACCTTCGCCATCCACCGCATCACCGGAGTGTCCGAACTCGCCGAGGACCCGGCCTGACGGGGGCGGGGGCGGGGCTGCGCGGTCCGCCCCCGGCAACGCGGCCGGGCCGGGCTCGGGCCTGGGCGGTCAGGCCTTTCGTGTGCGGGGTAGGGGGGCGGGCTCGGCGGCGTCGTCGGCCGGGGGGCGGCGGAAGCGGTGCCACCAGTGGGTGCGGTGGGGGTGGAGGGCGGAGCCCAGACGGCGGCCGAGGAGCAGGTAGCCGAGCAGGGCGCCCAGCGTGTTGAGGATGACGTCGTCGATGTCGAAGGCGCGGCCTTCCACCAGGGCGCCCTGGGTGGCCTCGATCAGAACCATCACCAGGGCGGTCAGCACGGCGACGCGCACCAGGCCGCGGGCGCGGGGGAAGAGCATCGGGAGCAGGACGCCGAAGGGGACGCCGAGCAGGACGTTGCCGCCGATCTGCTTGACCGTGTCGCGCACGTTCGGCTGGTCGAGATAGGCGCGGATGGACGCGCCGGGGCGCAGATTCGTATGGATCAGGGCGTCGGACGAGGGCGACGGGACCAGGGTCACCTTCGCCAGCGCCACCGCGAAGGCGGCCATGCAGACAATGGCGACGGCCAGGACCGCGGCTCGCGCGAGCGTCGGGCCGAGGGTGCGGCGTTGCAGCACCGGCGGCGGGGTCTTACGCACGCGCGGCCGCGGTCGCGGTCGTGACGTCGGCGTCGGCTTCGGGCTCACCCGGGTCCTCGGCTCGGCTTTCTGCCGGGGCTCCAGGGCCGGCTTCTGCTTCGCCGGTGGCGCCGTTTCCGGCGCGGGCTTCGGCCTGCGCACCCGGTCGTACAGTGCGTCGCGGATCGCCATGGCCGCAAACCCCCCTCAGTGGACGCCTTCTTGACGCCGCTTACCCGGGACCGGCCGCCGTACGCCGGGGCATGGCGCAGGCGGCCGGAATCCGTTCTCGCCACCGCGAGGGGGCAACGCGATGGTTACAGAGTGTCACTACTGTGACGGCGTCACACCGCCGTCACAGCCTCTACGTCCTCAGCTGTGGTGGCCGCGGCGACGTCGCGCCATGACGATCAGCGTTCCACCGGCCCCGAGCACCGCGACCGCCGAGGCGGCGATCCACTCCACCCCGTCGGCACCGGTGTGCGGCAGCCCGGGAGGCGTGGTGGTCGGGTGGGACGGGTGGTGCGAGGGGTTGTGCGACGGCGGCACGGTCGGCGGCGTGCTGGTGGGCGGCGTCGTCGGCGGGTGCGACGGGTGGTGCGTGGGCGGAGTGGTCGGCGGCGTCGTGGGCGGCGTCGTCGGGGGCGTTGTCGGGGGCGTCGTGGGCGGGGTGGTGGGCGGCGTGGTCGGAGGCGTCGTCGGCGGGTGCGACGGGTGGTGCGTGGGCGGGTGGCTCGGGTGGTGCGTGGGCGGGTGCGTCGGGGGGTGGCTCGGGTGGTGGGTCGGCGGGTGGGACGGGTGGTGGGTGGGCGGCTTGGTCGGGGGCGTCGTGGGCGGGTGCGACGGGTGGTGGGACGGGTGGTGGTGATGGGGCGGCGGCGGGGTCGGGTGGTGGGAGGGGTGATGCGGCGGGTGGTGGTGCGGCGGGTGCGAGTTCGTCGGCGGGGTCGTCGGCGGGCAGCTGGTCGTGCTGTCCGGCCAGGACGTGTCGGGGCCGGTCGGCTCGTCCGAGGGCCAGGACGTGTCGGGGCCGGTCGGCTCGTCCGAGGGCCACGACGTGTCGGGGCCGGTCGGCTGGTCGGCGGGCTGGGAGTGCCCGTAGCCGGAGGACGGCCACCCGTCACCCGTCGTTCCGCCGCCGGAGGCGGTGGCGGACGCGGAGGCGGGGAGCAGCAGGCCGGCCGCGGCCATGACTCCCGCGACGACGACAGCCGAGGAGGCCGCGACCGCGCGGAACGTCCCTCGCCGGCGCGGCTCAGCGGGGGGAAGCGTCTGCTGGTGATCCATGGGGGCAGAAAACATCAAATAGCACTATCTGACGTGTAAGCCACGGGGGAGGACGCCGCAGATTCGCACGGATGGCGCCCTCGCCGCCCCGCCCGGACCACCCCGTACCCCCTGAGCCCCGCCCGCAGGGCGCCCCGCCCCGCGGCACCCCTGCGCCCCCGAGCCCGCCCGCAGGGCGCCCCGCTCCCCCGAGCCCACCCGCAGGGTGACCGCGGACACCCTGCGCCCCCACCCGCCCGACGTACAATCGTCTGTTCGCCCTCACCCGGCCCGCCCGGAGGTAACCCGCGTGTCATGCCTGATCGTCCAGAGCGACAAGACCCTCCTGCTTGAGGTCGACCACGAGCAGGCCGACGCCTGCCGCCGCGCCATCGCCCCGTTCGCCGAGCTCGAACGCGCCCCCGAGCACATCCACACCTACCGCCTCACCCCGCTCGGCCTGTGGAACGCCAGGGCGGCCGGGCACGACGCCGAGCAGGTCGTGAACGCGCTCGTCGAATACTCCCGCTACCCGGTGCCGCACGCGCTGCTGGTCGACGTCGCCGAGACGATGGACCGCTACGGGCGGCTGCGGCTGAGCAAGGACCCGGCGCACGGGCTGGTGCTGACCAGCACCGACCGGCCGGTGCTGGAGGAGATCCTGCGCTCGAAGCGGGTCCAGCCGCTGATCGGCGCCCGGATCGACCAGGACACGGTCGCCGTGCACCCCTCGGAGCGCGGCCAGATCAAGCAGGTGCTGCTCAAGCTGGGCTGGCCGGCCGAGGACTTCGCCGGCTACGTGGACGGCGAGGCGCACCCGATCGAGCTGGCCGAGGACGGCTGGGCGCTGCGGCCGTACCAGAAGCAGGCGGTGGAGGGCTTCTGGCACGGCGGTTCGGGCGTGGTCGTGCTGCCGTGCGGCGCGGGCAAGACGCTGGTCGGCGCGGGCGCGATGGCCGAGGCGAAGGCGACGACGCTGATCCTGGTGACGAACACGGTCTCGGCCCGGCAGTGGAAGCACGAGCTGGTCAAGCGGACGTCGCTCACCGAGGAGGAGATCGGCGAGTACAGCGGTACGCGCAAGGAGATCCGCCCGGTCACCATCGCCACCTACCAGGTGCTGACGACCCGGCGGAAGGGCGTCTACCCGCACCTGGAGCTGTTCGACTCACGCGACTGGGGTCTGATCGTCTACGACGAGGTGCACCTGCTGCCCGCGCCGGTGTTCAAGTTCACCGCCGACCTCCAGGCCAGGCGCCGCCTCGGGCTGACCGCGACCCTGGTCCGGGAGGACGGCCGCGAGTCGGACGTCTTCTCCCTCATCGGCCCGAAGCGTTTCGACGCGCCCTGGAAGGAGATCGAGGCGCAGGGCTACATCGCGCCCGCCGACTGCGTCGAGGTCCGGGTCAACCTCACCGACGCCGAGCGGCTGGCGTACGCCACCGCCGAGACGGAGGAGAAGTACCGCTACTGCGCGACGACGGCGACCAAGCGCAAGGTCACCGAGGCACTGGTGGCCAAGCACGCCGGGGAGCAGACGCTGGTCATCGGGCAGTACATCGACCAGCTGGACGAGCTGGGCGAGCATCTGAACGCCCCGGTGATCAAGGGCGAGACGCCGAATTCGCAGCGGGAGAAGCTGTTCGAGGCCTTCCGGCAGGGCGAGCTGTCGGTGCTCGTGGTGTCGAAGGTGGCGAACTTCTCGATCGACCTGCCCGAGGCGACCGTCGCGATCCAGGTCTCGGGCACCTTCGGCTCACGCCAGGAGGAGGCACAGCGGCTCGGCCGGGTGCTGCGGCCGAAGGCGGACGGGCACGAGGCCCGCTTCTACTCGGTCGTCGCCCGGGACACGATCGACCAGGACTTCGCGGCCCACCGCCAGCGCTTCCTGGCGGAGCAGGGCTACGCCTACCGGATCGTGGACGCGGACGACCTCCTGGCCGGCGCGGGCGAGGACGGCTAGCCGGTACGGGGACGGGGCCGGCCGGGTCAGTGCGGCTTGGCCTCGCTGCCGAGCAGCACCACCTCCACCGCCGTCACGGCGAAGACGCGGACCGCGCGCAGGGCGCTGCCGAGGCGGTGGCGCGGGTGTTCCGGAAGGGCGCCGAGCACGGTGGCACCGTGGACGGCCGGACCTGGGGCAAGAGTGGTGGAGGCCATGTCTCAACGGTACGAAATCAGGCATCCGGGCGACGTCCGGCTGAGGGCGTACATCTTCCCCCAGGGGTTCAGCCCCCGGTCGGAGCCCCGACCCCTACCCCGTATCGGGGTGACCCCTGAGTCTCCCCCGGGGTGAAATCCGTTCGCGCCTCCCGCGGCCGAGGCGTAAGATCGCGCGTCTTGCCGCCTCCCGGACGGGAGTGCCGCCGGCCGGACGGAAACCGGTCGGCCTCGTCACGTACGTACACCAGCCGGAGGCAAAGCCGTGCCCTCGCACGCCCAGATCCAGGACCATTCGCCCGATCCCCTCCAGCGGGAGCGCGACCATCTGTCGTCGTCCCGGGCCGCGCTGCGGGCCATGCGGGAGGACGTCGAGGCGCTCGACATCAGCGATGTCACCGGCAACTGGGTCAACGCCAAGATCCTCGCCGCCGAGATCGACGTCCGCATCAAGGCGCTCGCCGACCTCGCCCACACCCCGCTGTTCTTCGGCCGCCTCGACTACTGCCGCGCGCCCGGCACGGATCCGGCCTCCGGGGTGGTGTCGAGCGGGGCGGCGCCCGGCAGCCCGGATGCGGGCGGCGGTGGGCGGCAGGCGGGCGAGAGCTTCTACATCGGGCGCCGCCATGTGCACGACGCCCACGGCGACCCGATGGTGATCGACTGGCGGGCGCCGGTCTCCCAGCCGTTCTACCGCGCCTCGCGCGCCGAGCCGATGGATGTACGACTGCGCCGCCGCTTCGGCTACACCGGCGGCGAGCTGACCGCGTACGAGGACGAGCACCTGTCCGACCCGGCGGAGGCCGACACCGCGAGCAAGCTGCTCCAGACCGAGATCGAACGGCCCCGCGTCGGCCCGATGCGGGACATCGTCGCGACGATCCAGCCCGAGCAGGACGAGATCGTCCGGGCCGGGGTCGCGGGCACGGTGTGCGTGCAGGGTGCGCCGGGCACCGGGAAGACGGCGGTCGGCCTGCACCGGGTGGCGTACCTGCTGTACGCGCACCGTGAACGCCTCGCCCGTACCGGCACGCTGGTGATCGGGCCGAACGCCTCCTTCCTCCAGTACATCGAGCAGGTGCTGCCCGCGCTGGGCGAACTCCAGGTCAAGCAGGCCACGGTGGACGGCCTGGTGGCCCATGTGCCGCTGCGCGGCGCCGACTCGGCGGACACCGCCCGCGTCAAGGGCGACGCCCGGATGGCGGAGGTGCTGCGCCGGGCGGTGCGCTCCGGCATCCGGATGCCCACCGAACCGGTGATGGTGGTGCGCGGGTCGCGGCGCTGGCGGGTGCCGGCCTACGAACTGGAGGAGATCGTCCGGGAGCTGGCCGACCGCGACATCCGCTACGGCGCCGCGCACGACGCGCTGCCGCAGCGGATCGCGCACGCGGTGCTGGTCCAGATGGAGCGGGCGGGCGAGGCGCCGGACGACCGGGTGCAGGACGCGGTGGCCCGCAACGCGGCGGTGAAAGCGGCCGTCAAGGCGTGCTGGCCGCCGGTCGATCCGGCGAAGCTGGTGCTGCGGCTGCTGTCGGACCCGGACTTCCTTGCCTCGTCCGCCGAGGGGCTGCTCGACGCGGACGAGCAGAAGGCGGTCCTGTGGGAGAGGCCCGCGCGCGGGCTGGCGTCGGCGAAGTGGTCGGCGGCCGACGCCGTACTGATCGACGAGGCGCGGGACCTGGTGCAGCGCACCGCGTCGCTCGGCCATGTGGTGCTGGACGAGGCGCAGGACCTGTCGCCGATGCAGTACCGGGCGGTCGGGCGGCGCTGCTCGACCGGCTCGGCGACCGTACTCGGCGACATCGCGCAGGGCACGACGCCGTGGGCGACCGCGAGTTGGGCCGAGGCGCTGCGCCACCTCGGCAAACCGGACGCCAGGATCGAGGAGTTGACCCGGGGCTTCCGTGTGCCGCGCGAGGTCATCGCCTACGCCTCCCGGCTGCTGCCGCAGATCGCCCCCGACCTGGCCCCGGCCACCTCGGTACGTGAGGCGGGCGGCGACTTCGGCGTACGGGCGGTGCCGGAGGGCGAGTTGGACGCGGCGGTGGTCGCGGCGTGCCGGGACGCGCTGCGGCACGAGGGGTCGATCGGGCTGATCGCGGCGGACCCGAGGATCGCGGCGCTGGGCGCGGCGCTGGCCGAGGCGGGGCTGCCCTACCTCGCGCCGGGCGCCGAGACCTCGGCCGAGGCCCGGCTGACTCTGGTGCCCGCGTCGCTCGCCAAGGGCCTTGAATACGACTACGTGGTGCTCGACGAGCCCGCGACGATCGTGGCGGCCGAGCCCGACGCGCGCACCGGCCTGCGCCGCCTCTATGTCGCCCTGACCCGTGCGGTGTCGGGCCTGGCGGTGCTGCACGCGCGGCCGCTGCCGGCGGCGCTGGCGGACTGACCGCCCGCGTCGGCGCGCGGGCGGTCCGAGCAGCCGCCCGGTCGTGCCCGCGCCGGGCGCCGGCGCGTTCGGGGCGGCGGTGATCCGCCGCTCCCCGAAGGCGAAGCGCGAGGTGAGGATGGCCGCGAGCCCGTCTCCAGCTCGCCCCGTACCCTGCGGGCCCCGGCCGCGTCGGGTACGGCACGGGCGCCGCCGCGGTCAGCCCACCGCGACGGGCGTGTCCAGGACATTGCGCCAGGTGCGCACCGCTTCGACGTCCACGGGACCCGCCCAGCCGCCGGCCCGTACCGCACCGCCGACGTGGAAGGCGTCGAGCCCGGCGGCCCGCAGCTCCGGTACGTGGTCGAGCAGCAGCCCGCCGCCGACCAGCAGCCGCGGCTCGTACCCCGGTTCGCCGCCGCGCGCGGCCTCCGCGCACAGCACCGCCATCCCGGCGCCGACGCCGTCGGCGGACCCGGCGGTCAGATACGTGTCGAGCCCGGGCAGCCCGGCAAGCTGCAACCGTACGGCGTCCCGGTCCGCGGCCCGGTCGATCGCCCGGTGGAAGGTCCAGCGGCACCCGTCGAGCACGTCCACCAGGGCGTGTACGGCGTCGAGGTCCGCCGAGCCGCGCGGGTCGAGGAAGCCGAGCACGAATTCCGTGGCGCCCTCGGCGCGCAGGCCCTGCGCCGCCTCGCACAGTTCGTCCAGCTGGCGGGCGCCGCCCGTGGTGAAGCCGTCCGAGAGCCTCAGCATCACGCGCAGCGGGATGTCGACGGCGGCGCGGATCGCGCCGAACGTCGCCCGCGACGGGGTCAGGCCGTCCGCGGCCATATCGGTGACCAGTTCGAGGCGATCGGCGCCGCCGTCCTGGGCCGCTACGGCATCGTCCGCGCCGAGGGCGATCACCTCGAAGATTGGTCTAGACATATGGCCAAGCCTGCCACATGCCATCGCGGCACGCGACCCCCGGGTCCCACTCCGCCCCCGCGAAACCCCTCTTTCCCCGCCCCCGGGGAATCCCCGGTTCCCCTTCGGCGAGCCTGTGCCCCTTTCCCGGGCACGGGGGTTGCGCGGTATCCCTTCGGACAGAGGGTGCCGGTCCGCTGCCGCGAGACCGAGGGTACCCCTGGGGCAGGCGGTGCCAATCCGCTCGCGCGGGCCTGGGGATGCGTCCGGGGCTGGGGGTGTCCCTTTCCCCGGGCGCGGAGGTTCTGCGGTACCCCTTCGGCAAGGCGGTGCCATTCCGCTCACGCGGGGACCGAGGGTGCCCCTGCGGCAGGGGGCGCCCCTTTCCCCGGGCACGGGGGTACTGCGGTACCCCTTCGGCAAGGCGGTGCCTATCCGCTCACGCGGGACCGAGGGTGCCCCTGCGGCAGGGGGCGCCCACCAGGGGCGCGGGGAACGGCGCGCTCAGCCGACCACCGGCCGGGGGGCCGGATGCGACAGCAACCGCCCCTTTCGGCCGGTGGCGGGCGTACAGCTTGCCGACGGCTGGTCGCGCTGTTCCCCGCGCCCCTGGGGTGCTGGCGGTGCGTCCGCACAGGACGGCACGTCGTGGCCGAGCGCGCCATTCCCCGCGCCCCCGCGGGCCGTGCGCACAGGACGGCGCGTCGTGGCTGAGCACAGTTCCCCGCGCCCCCGCGGCCCGTACGCACACGACGGTCGTGGTGGGCCGAGCGCGCCGTTTCCCGCGCCCCCGCGGGCCCGCGGCCCGTGCGGACGTGATGGCACGCGGTCGCCCCCGTTACCGACGGACGTCACGTTTTTGCGTGAAAAGGCGTTGAACTTGCGGCACCGCTCTGGTGGGATGTCCCGGCACCCCGGGCGGCCGGGACCGTCGGGAGGGGCGACAGTGGTCGAGCAGCAGGGGGCGGCGGGGCGGCCGCAGGGCGCGAGGGGGCAGGAGGGCGCGGACGGGGGCCCGTTGATCGAGGCGGCCGGCCTGCGCAAGGTGCACACCCCGCGGGGCGGCGGCGCCCCGACCGAAGCCGTCGCCGGCATCGATTTCACCGTCCACCGCGGCGAAGCCTTCGGCTTCCTCGGCCCGAACGGCGCCGGAAAGTCCACGACGATGCGCATGATCGCCGCCGTCTCCCCGGTGTCGGGCGGCCGGCTGCGCGTGCTGGGCATGGACCCGGCCGCCGACGGCCCCGCGATCCGCGCCCGCCTCGGCTCCGTACCGCAGGACGACACGCTCGACACGGAGCTGACCGTCCGGGAGAACCTGCTCGTCTACGGGCGCTACTTCGGCCTGCCGCGCGCCGTCATCCGCGAACGCGCCGCCCAGCTGCTGGACTTCGCGCGGCTCGCGGACAAGGCGGACGAGCAGGTGGAGGCGCTGTCGGGCGGGATGCGGCGGCGGCTGACGATCGCCCGCTCGCTCATCAACAGGCCGGACATCCTGCTGCTCGACGAGCCGACGACCGGGCTCGACCCGCAGGCCAGGCATCTGCTCTGGGAGCGGCTCTTCCGGCTCAAGCAGCAGGGCGTGACGCTGCTGCTGACCACCCACTACATGGACGAGGCCGAGCAGTTGTGCGACCGGATCGTGGTGATGGACCACGGGCGGATCGTCGCGGAGGGCAGCCCGGCGGAGCTGATAGCCCGGCACTGCACCCGCGAGGTGCTGGAGCTGCGCTTCCCGCCCGACCGCCAGCAGGACGTCGCCGTACGGCTCGGCGGCATCGGCGACCGCCTCGAAGCGCTGCCCGACCGGCTGCTGGTCTACGCCGACGACGGCGAGGACGCGCTCGCCGCCGTGCACCGCGGCGGAGTCGAGCCGCTGACCGCGCTGGTGCGGCGGGCCGGCCTTGAGGACGTCTTCCTCACCCTCACCGGCCGGACGCTGGTGGACTGAGATGACGACCGCCGCCACCGCACAACTCGACACATTGGTCGCCCGGGTGCCCGCGCTGCGGGAGTTCGGCTACTGGATGCGCCGCTACCGCCGCGTCTGGCGCGGCACCGTGGTGATGAGCGTGGCCAACCCGCTGCTCTTCCTGGCCGCGATGGGCGCGGGCCTGGGCAAACTGGTGGACGCCAACCACAGCGGCCACCTCGCGGGGACGCCCTACCTGGACTTCCTCGCCCCGGGCCTGCTCGCCGCCTCCGCGATGCAGAACGGCTTCATCGAAGGCGCCTTCCCCGTCTTCCAGTCGTCCCGCAGCCGCGGCAACTACCCGGCCGCCGCGGCCACTCCGATGCGCCCCGGCGACATCCTGGCCGGGCATCTGCTCTTCGTGGCCTTCCGGGTCCTGCTCAGCGGGGTGCTCTTCCTGGCGGTGGTCGTGGCCTTCGGGGTGGTCGGCCCGGCGCGGGCGGCCCTCGCCGCCGTACCGGTCCTGCTGACCGGTACGGCCTTCGCGGCCCCGCTGATGGCCTGGGCGGTGACCGTGGACCGGCAGAGCCGCCTCAACGGGCTCTACCGCTTCGTGGTGATGCCGCTCTACATGTTCTCCGGCACCTTCTTCCCCATCGGCCAACTCCCGCACTGGCTGCGGGCGGTGGCCGCCTGCACGCCGCTCTACCAGGGCGTGGCGCTGACCCGGGCGGTCGCCCTGGGCGACGCGCGGCCGGGGGCCACCGCCGTGCACATCGGCTATCTGCTCGCACTGACCGCCGCCGGAGTGTGGGCGGCCCGCCGGGCGTACGTCCGGCGGCTGAACCGCTGAAAGGACCGCCGTGCTCAGCGCGTTGTGGAGATCCCCGGCCGTGGCAGGTCCCGCCGCCCTGGTCGAGCGCAACCTCGTCATCTACCGCCACACCTGGTACCTGCTGCTGGCCGAGATCTTCGAACCGGTGCTGTACCTGCTGTCGATGGGCCTGGGCATCGGCGCGCTCGTCGGCCATGTCCCGGGGCTCGGCGACCCGTCGGTCGGCTACGTCGACTTCGTCGCGCCCGCGCTGCTGGCCACCGCGGCGATGAACGGCGCCATGAACGAGACGACGTTCAACATCTACGGCAAGCTCAGGATGCTGCACACCTACGACTCGATCCTCGCCACCCCGCTGCGGATCCGCGATGTCGCGCTCGGCGAGGTCGCCTGGGCGCTGCTGCGCGGCACCGCCGTCACGGTCGTCTTCGGCGCGGGCGTGGCCGCCTTCGGCCTGGTGCACTCGCTGTGGGCGCTGCTGATCCTGCCGGGCGCGCTCCTGATCGCCTTCGCCTTCGCCGCGACGGGCCTGGCGGTCGTCACGTACGTCCGCAGCTGGCAGGACTTCCAGCTGATCCAGCTGGTGATGCTGCCGATGTTCCTGTTCGCGACGACCTTCTACCCGCTGGGCGTGTACGCCCGTCCGGTGCAGATCGCGGTGGAGTGCCTGCCGCTGTACCAGAGCATCGAGCTGATCCGGGAGCCGTCGCTCGGCGTCATGGACGCCGGGGTCGGCTTCGCCGCGCTCTATCTGCTGGCGTTCGGGTCCGCGGCCCTGGTGGTGGCGCTGCGGCGGCTGGAGCGCACGCTCGTGCCGTAACAGCCGGGGCCGCCCGGCGACCGTGACGCCGCGCCGGACACCCCGCACCTGAGCCGCTTTCACCATTCCGCCACAATGGCCCGCATGCCTCACACCAGGGCCGCCGCCCACCACCGCTACGACGCCCTGCTCGCCGAGTGGACCGAGCTGCTGCGCCGGTGCCAGAGCGCAGCCCCCGACGACGCCCCCGACCCGGGGCCGTACGGGCGCGACCTGCTGGAACGCTGGAGCGAACCGCAGCGGCGGTACCACACGCTCGACCACCTGGGCGACGTGCTGGCCCGCGCCACCGAGTTGACCGCCTACGCCGACGACCCCGACACGGTCGCGCTGGCCGCCTGGTTCCACGACGCCGTCTACCGCCCCGACCGCAGCGAGAACGAGGAGCGCAGCGCCGACCTCGCCCGCCGGGCCCTGCGCGAGGCGGGGGTCGCCGCCGACCGTACGGACGAGGTCGTCCGGCTGGTCCGCCTCACGATCACCCACGACCCCGCGCCCGGCGACGCCGACGGCGAGGTGCTCTGCGACGCCGACCTCGCCGTACTGGCCGGCGACCCGGCCTCCTACGCGGCCTACGCCGCCGCCGTCCGCGAGGAGTACGCCTTCGTGCCCGACCCGGACTTCCGCGCGGGACGTGCGGGCGTCCTGCGCCAGCTGCTGGCCCTCCCGCACCTCTTCCGCACCCCGTACGGCCAGGAGCGCTGGGAGCGCACCGCCCGCCGCAACCTCACGACCGAACTGGAGCTGCTGGAGGCCTGACCGCCCCCGGCGCGGTCAGCCGGCGGCGCGGCCCGGCGCGTACTTGCGGCGCCGCAGGCCCGCCTCCGTCAGCCGCCTGACCAGTTCCTTGCTGCCGATCTCGACGGCGCCGAGCCGCACCGCGTCGGCGTAGCGCTCGGCCGGTATGTCGTAGTGGTCGCGCTCGAAGGCGCGGGGCGGGGCGCCGAGGCGGGCGGCGAAGGTGTGCAGCTCGGCGTAGGAGGCGTCGCTGACCAGGTGGGACCACAGGCGGCCGTGGCCCGGCCAGGTCGGCGGGTCGAGGTAGACGGTCACCCGGCCGCCCCGCGGCCCTGGCCGCCGAGACCGCCGGCCTGCCCGCCGAGACCGCCGACCGGCGCGACCGCCTCGCCGATGGCCTCGCACACCCAGTGCGGGTCCGCGCCCAGCTCGGGCTCGACGGCGAGCGCGTGCGGCTCCTCGCAGTACGGGCACAGCGGCCAGCGGCCGTACGTCTCCAGCAGGGCGTCCTGGACGTCCTGGGCGACCAGTCCGGGTACGAAGTCGGCGCCGTCCGGCCACTGGTCGAGCCACCAGCGGCGGTCGGCGACCGCGTCCTCGACCAGGGAGACGACGGCGGGGCCCGCGACATCGCGGGCGGTGAGGTCGGCCAGTACGAGGGCACGGGCGGTGTGCAGCACCGCCTCTGCGGGTTCTTCCATGAGGTCCATTGTCCCAGGGGCCCGGCGGGACCCGCAGCGCCGCGAAACAGGACGTCCGGGGGCCGCAGGGCGCCGAAAAGTCCCTTGACGATGCCCGTGGCATGAAAATACCTTTCATCGAGTGACCCACAGCGTGAAGGAAAATTTCCCTCCGGGCGCCCGCCCCCTCCGCGGCGCCGCGGACGCGCCCGTCATACCCGTCGCACCCCCCGACCCGGGGGCGCTCGCCGCCAAGGTCCGTACGCTCGCGCCGTCCATGACCCGCTCGATGCAGCGGGTCGCGGAAGCCGTCGCGGGCGATCCGGCCGGCTGCGCCCAGCAGACCGTGACCGCGCTCGCGATCCGTACCGGCACCAGCGAGGCCACCGTCGTGCGCACCGCCCGGCTGCTGGGCTATCCCGGCTACCGCGACCTGCGGCTGGCGCTGGCCGCGCTCGCCGCCCAGCAGGCCGCGGGGGCGCCGCCCGTGGTGACCGCGGACATCGCGGTGGACGACCCGCTCGCCGACGTCGTCGCCAAACTCGCCCTGGAGGAACAGCAGGCCCTCGCCGACACCGCCGCCCAGCTGGACATGGCGCAGCTGGAGGCGGCGGTGACCGCGCTGGCCGGCGCGCGCAGGACGGATGTGTACGGGATCGCCGCATCCGGCCTCGTCGGCCAGGACCTGGCGCAGAAGCTGCTGCGGATCGGGCTGATCGCGCACGCGCACACCGACCCGCACCTGGCGGTGACCAACGCCGTACAGCTGCGGCCCGGCGACGTCGCGATCGCGATCACCCACTCGGGCAGCACGCACGACGTGATCGAGCCGCTGCGGGCCGCCTTCGACCGGGGCGCGACCACCATCGCGGTCAGCGGTCGCCCGGACGGCCCCGTCACCCAGTGGGCCGACATCGTGCTGACCACCTCCAGCTCGCGCGAGAGCGAGCTGCGGCCGGCCGCGATGTCCAGCAGGACCGGCCAACTCCTGCTGGTGGACTGCCTGTTCGTGGGGGTCGCCCAGCGCACGTACGAATCGGCCGCGCCCGCGCTCGCCGCCTCGTACGAAGCACTCGCACACCGGCACAGGCCGCGTGCCGCCCGTGGCTGATAATGCACTGAAATAACGTGTTGAAAGCATTTTCTCCTGGCCCGCCCCCAACCCGCCCAACCCGCCCATGCCTCCGCCCGGACCCCCCACCCGCACGCGGTCCGCCCCCACCCCGCCGAGCCCTCCGCTCCGCCGGCCTTGAAGGACGCCTGGCCGGCCCATCCCCCCACGCCCGCACCTGACCACTGCGAGAAGGATGAACGAGCCGCATATGCCCCAGTACACCGAGCTGCGCCGCGAGCTGGACACGCTGACCACCGAGGCGTTCCGGCCGGAGCTCGCCGAGATCGACCGCATGCCCACCCTGGAGATCGCCCGCACGATGAACGGTGAGGACGCCACCGTTCCGGCCGCCGTCGCCGCCCAGCTGCCCAGCATCGCCGCCGCCATCGACGGCATCGCCGCCCGGATGGCACGCGGCGGCCGGCTGGTCTACGCCGGCGCGGGGACGGCGGGACGGCTCGGCGTGCTGGACGCCAGCGAGTGCCCGCCGACCTTCAACACCACACCGGGACAGGAGGTCGTCGGCCTGATCGCGGGCGGCCCCGCCGCGATGGTCACCTCGATCGAGGGCGCGGAGGACAGCAGGGAGCTGGCCGCCGAGGACCTGGACGCGCTCGGGCTGACCGCCGCCGACACGGTGGTCGGCGTCTCGGCCTCCGGGCGCACCCCGTACGCGGTCGGCGCCGTCGAACACGCCCGCGCGCTCGGGGCGCTGACCGTCGGGCTGTCCTGCAACGCCCACTCGCCGCTGGCCGCCGCCGCCGACCACGGCATCGAGGTCGTCGTCGGCCCCGAGCTGGTCGTCGGATCGACCCGGCTGAAATCCGGCACCGCCCAGAAGCTCGTGCTGAACATGCTGTCGACCATCACCATGATCCGGCTCGGCAAGACCTACGGGAATCTGATGGTGGACGTGCGCGCGTCCAACGAGAAGCTGCGCGCCCGCTCCCGGCGGATCGTCTCGCTCGCCACCGGCGCGGACGAGCTGGCGATCGAGCAGGCGCTGACCGCGACCGACGGCGAGGTCAAACCGGCCATCCTCGCCCTGCTGGCCAAGGTCGACGCGCCGACCGCGGCCCGGCTGCTCACCGAGTCCGGCGGCCACCTCCGCGAGGCCCTGGAGTCCGCGCAGGCCTGACCGGCCGGCACCGGACCTCGCCGGCAAGGGCGGCGACAGCGAGAAGCGGCGCCCTCCTCCCCGTACGTACGGGGGAGGAGGGCGCCGCCTCTCGTGCTGGACGGTGATCCCTGGCGGGATCAGAAGTCCATGTCACCGCCGGGCATGCCGCCCGGGGCGGCGGCGGACGCCTTCTCGGGCTTGTCCGCGATGACGGCCTCGGTGGTGAGGAAGAGCGCGGCGATGGACGCGGCGTTCTGCAGCGCGGAGCGGGTGACCTTCGCCGGGTCGATGATGCCCTCGGCGATCATGTCGACGTACTCACCGGTCGCGGCGTTCAGGCCGTGGCCGATGGGCAGGTTGCGCACCTTCTCGACGATGACGCCGCCCTCAAGACCGCCGTTGATGGCGATCTGCTTGAGCGGGGCCTCCAGCGCGAGCTTCACGGCGTTGGCACCGGTCGCCTCGTCGCCTTCCAGCTCCAGCTTCTCGAACACCGCGGTGGCCTGCAGCAGGGCCACGCCGCCACCGGCGACGATGCCCTCCTCGACGGCGGCCTTCGCGTTGCGCACCGCGTCCTCGATACGGTGCTTGCGCTCCTTGAGCTCGACCTCGGTCGCGGCACCGGCCTTGATGACGGCAACGCCGCCGGCCAGCTTCGCCAGCCGCTCCTGCAGCTTCTCGCGGTCGTAGTCCGAGTCGCTGTTGTCGATCTCGGCGCGGATCTGGTTGACCCGGCCGGCGACCTGGTCGGTGTCGCCCGAGCCGTCCACGATGGTCGTCTCGTCCTTGGTGATGACGACCTTGCGGGCGCGGCCGAGCAGGTCGAGCCCGGCGTTCTCCAGCTTGAGGCCGACCTCTTCGGAGATGACGGTGCCACCGGTGAGGATGGCGATGTCACCGAGCATGGCCTTGCGGCGGTCGCCGAAGCCCGGGGCCTTGACGGCGACGGACTTGAAGGTGCCGCGGATCTTGTTGACGACCAGCGTGGAGAGCGCCTCGCCCTCGACGTCCTCGGCGATGATCAGC
Organism: Streptomyces sp. NBC_01477; assembly: GCF_036227245.1. Taxonomy (GTDB): domain Bacteria; phylum Actinomycetota; class Actinomycetes; order Streptomycetales; family Streptomycetaceae; genus Actinacidiphila. The sequence continues at coordinate 5,446,373 of NZ_CP109445.1, read as the reverse complement.
AGCGGCTTGCCGGACTGCATGACCTTCTCCAGCAGCGGGAGCAGGTCCTTGACCGCGGAGATCTTCGAGTTGACGATCAGGATGTACGGGTCGTCGAGCGACGCCTCCATACGCTCCAGGTCGGTGGCGAAGTACGCCGAGATGAAGCCCTTGTCGAAGCGCATGCCCTCGGTGAGCTCGAGCTCGAGCCCGAAGGTCTGCGACTCCTCGACGGTGATGACGCCTTCCTTGCCGACCTTGTCCATCGCCTCGGCGATCAGCTCGCCGATCTGGGTGTCGGCGGCGGAGATGGAGGCGGTCGAAGCGATCTGCTCCTTGGTCTCCACGTCCTTGGCCTGCTCCAGCAGGGCGGCGGAGACGGCCTCGACGGCCTTCTCGATGCCGCGCTTGAGCGCCATCGGGTTGGCACCGGCGGCTACGTTGCGCAGGCCTTCCTTGACCAGGGCCTGGGCCAGGACGGTCGCGGTCGTCGTGCCGTCACCGGCGACGTCGTCGGTCTTCTTCGCGACTTCCTTGACCAGCTCGGCGCCGATCTTCTCGTACGGGTCCTCCAGCTCGATCTCCTTGGCGATGGACACACCATCGTTGGTGATCGTCGGGGCGCCCCACTTCTTCTCAAGGACGACGTTCCGGCCCTTGGGACCGAGGGTGACCTTAACGGCGTCGGCGAGCTGGTTCATCCCGCGCTCAAGGCCGCGCCGCGCCTCCTCATCGAACGCGATGATCTTAGCCATGTGAAGTGTCCTCCGCGGACTGGGGGTTCCCCCACCGAGGCGGGGGGCGGTGGATCGGACCGTGTGGCGCCCGCGACGGACGGCCTGCCGGCCGCCGGTTCCTTCCCGACGCCCGGGCGGGCCTCACCGACCCGGTCCAAGTGGCACTCTCACTCGGAGAGTGCTAACGCCAATGATTAGCACTCTCCCCCTGCGAGTGCAAGCGTGCGGCTCGGCGGAAGGGGCCTTCCCCGGCGGCCGGGGGGCGGTCCGGGGAGCGGCCCAAGGGCCCCCGGAGCACCCGGGCATGGGCGAAGGGCCACCCCTGGCGGGGTGGCCCTTCGTGGTGGCGTCGCGTCGGTGGCCGAACGCGCCCGAGCCGTCAGCCGGCCAGCCGGACCATGTCCGCCTGCGGCCCCTTCTGACCCTGCGAGATCTCGAACTCGACTCGCTGGCCTTCTTCGAGGGTGCGGTATCCGTCCATCTGTATCGCGCTGTAGTGGACGAAAACATCCGCACCACCGTCGACCGCGATGAAGCCGTAGCCCTTCTCCGCGTTGAACCACTTGACGGTGCCCTGAGCCATTCCTAACTCCCCTATTACTGGCCCTATCGCGGCCCCGCGCTCCGCGGGCCCGGGTCAGACCTCACCTCCGAAGAGGTGTGCGCCGGAACGCGTCGACCGCGGCTGAATGTATCTGCACGGATGCCGTCTGCAACAGGTCAATTGGACGAGAATTCTGGGCGCGACCGATCGGAAATACCCTAGGAAAAAACGATAATGCAGGGCAAGTCGGACCGGACATAGCGGGCCTAAGGGGTTTTTCGCTTATGACTTTGGCGATAAATCGCCGCACCCGTCCCACGCGGTCGCCGGGCGGGCGCCGCTTGCCCCTGGCAAATGAACTCGGGCCCGCCGAGTGCCCCGGATGCGGGCGCCCCACCCGGGGGCGAAAGCAGTTCCCGGGCGGGGCGCAGGTTAAACATCAGAGCTTCTGCGGATTCCTGACAGTTCGGGGGCGGGCCGGCTCAGCCGCCCGCGACCGCGGGAATGATCGACACGCTGGCGCCGTCGGGGACCGCGGTGGCAAGACCCTCGGAAAAGCGGACATCGTCATCGTTGACATAGACGTTCACGAAACGACGGAGTTTGCCGGTGTCGTCGAGAACCCGCGCGGAAATACCGGCATGATTCTTTTCGAGCGATTCGATCACCGCGGCCAGCGTCGCGCCCTCGGCCTGAACTTCGGCCTGGCCGCCGGTGTAGGTACGGAGAATGGTGGGGATACGTACGGAAGCACTCATGCGAGGCCAGCCTCTCGGAACGCGGCAACGGTGGGGCGGATGGTCGCGGTCGGCCCGGTGGTCGGGGACACCGCGTCCAGAGTCTTGAGCCCGTCGCCGGTGTTCAGCACGACGGTCTCGGCGGCCGGGTCGAGCTGCCCGGTCTCGATGAGCTTGCGCAGCACACCGACGGTCACCCCGCCGGCGGTCTCGGCGAAGATCCCCTCGGTGCGGGCGAGCAGCTTGATCGCGTCCACGACCTGCGTGTCGTCCACGTCCTCGACCGCGCCGCCGGTGCGCCGGACGATGTCCAGCACGTAGGGGCCGTCCGCCGGGTTGCCGATGGCCAGCGACTTGGCGATGGTGTCCGGCTTCACCGGGCGTACGACGTCGTGCCCCGCCTTGAAGGCCGCGGAGACCGGCGAACAGCCCTCGGCCTGGGCCCCGTAGATCGTGTACGGCTTGTCTTCGACCAGGCCGAGCCTGATCAGCTCCTGGAGGCCCTTGTCGATCTTGGTGAGCTGCGAGCCCGAGGCGATCGGGATGACCAGGTTGTCCGGCAGGCGCCAGCCGAGCTGTTCGGCGATCTCGTAGGCCAGCGTCTTGGAGCCCTCGCCGTAGTACGGCCGCAGGTTGACGTTGACGAAGCCCCAGCCCTCACCGATCGGGTCGCCGATCAGCTCGGAGCAGAAGCGGTTCACATCGTCGTACGAGCCCTCGATCGCGACGAGTTCGCCGCCGTAGACCGCGGCCATCACGACCTTGCCCTCCTCCAGGTCGTGCGGGATGAACACGCACGAGCGGAAGCCCGCCCTGGCCGCGGCGGCGCCGACCGCGCCGGCCAGATTGCCGGTGGACGAGCAGGACAGCGTCGTCAGGCCGAAGGTGCGGGCGGCCTCAAGGGCGATGGCGACGACCCGGTCCTTGAAGGAGTGCGTCGGGTTGCCCGAGTCGTCCTTGACGTACAGGCCGCCGGTGATGCCCAGTTCGCGGGCCAGGTTGTCGGCCTTGACGAGCTTGGTCCAGCCCGGGTTGAGGTTCTGCTTCTCGGTGACGTCGGCGGGCACCGGCAGCAGCGGGGCGTAGCGCCAGATGTTCGCGGGGCCGGCCTCGATCCGCTTGCGCAGGCCCTCCGGGTCGCCCAGCGGCAGGTCGTAGGCCACTTCCAGCGGCCCGAAGCACTCCTGACAGGCGAAGACCGGGCTCAGCGGATAGCGCGTGCCGCACTCCCGGCAGGACAGCGCGACGGCGGGTCCGAAGGCGGCTTCGTGGGGATTCTCAGCGGAAACGCTGGTGGTGTTGCCGGCGACAGTCTGCACAGCCATGGTGGCGAGGCCCTTTCTCCTCATCTTCCTCGCGGCGGAGATCGCCACAAGACGGAATTGGCACCGTCCCCACCATGACCTCGCGGTCGGCGGGAGGGTTGCCGGGGCTTCAACGGGCCGTTCCCTCTGCCCCTCTGGATGAGCGGTATGGCACCGGACGACGGGGGTCCGGGCGTTTGTACGCCGTGCCACCCCGGCATGCGGGGCTCACTGGCGTTGTTCAAGACTGTAACCGACAAAGGTGACAGTCGAGGTAGTCGTCCGAACCGCGAGATGGATCACACGGGAGACGGAGAACGTGCTCGAAGAGGTGCAGCGCTGGCTGTCCCTGCGGTCGTGGTCGGCCGCCGACCGCCCGCTCGACGTGCTGCTCGCCGCCAAACGGGCGGCCGGCCCGGCGGGCACGGTCAGCGTGGTGCTGCCCGCCCGCAACGAGGAGGCGACGGTCGGCGCGATCGTCGGGGCGATCCGCCGCGACCTGATGGCGCCGGGCGCGCCGCTCGTGGACGAGATCGTCGTCATCGACTCCGGGTCCCGCGACGCCACCGCCCGGGCCGCCGCCGACGCCGGCGCCACGGTGGTGCCGCGGGACGCCATCCTGCCGCGGCTGCCCGCGGTGGCCGGCAAGGGCGAGGTGCTGTGGCGGTCGCTGCTGGTCACCAGCGGCGAGATCGTCTGCTTCGTGGACGCGGATCTGCGGGAGTTCGACTCCCGCTTCGTGTCGGGGATCGTCGGGCCGCTGCTCACCGAGCCGGCGGTGCACCTGGTCAAGGCGATGTACGACCGGCCGCTGGAGACCGGCGGCACCGTCGTCCCGGCCGGCGGCGGCCGGGTCACCGAACTGGTCGCCCGCCCGCTGCTCAACCTCCACTGGCCGCGGCTGGCCGGCTTCGTCCAGCCGCTCGGCGGCGAGTACGCGGCGCGGCGCTCCCTGCTCGAACGGCTGCCCTTCCCGGTCGGCTACGGGGTCGAGCTGGGCATGCTCATCGACTCCCTCGCGCTGGTCGGGCTCGACGCGCTCGGCCAGGTCGACGTGGGGGTGCGGCACCACCGCCACCAGGACGGCCAGGCACTCGGCCGGATGGCCGCGGCCATCTACCGCACCGCCCATCTGCGGCTGGCCCGCGGCCACCTCGTACGCCCCCGCCTGACCCAGTACGACCGCGCGCCGTCCGGCTTCGTCCCCTCGACCCACCCCGTCGACACGGAGGAGCGCCCCCCGATGCTGGCCATCCCCGAGTACCGCCACCACCGCGCGGCCTAGCGCCCTAGCCCCTTCGGGGCACCCGGACGGGCGGTTGTGCGGGGTGGGGCGGCGCATGGGACGGGCGGGAGGTTTGAGGCGGGGGCTGGGTGGCAAGGCTCGGCGCATGGACGGATCAATGCGTGCTGCCCACATTCTGGTCGCGTCCAACCGCGGCCCGGTGGCGTACAGCGTCGGGGACGACGGTGAGCTGCACAGCAGACGCGGTGGCGGCGGGGTCGTGTCCGGGCTGAGCGCGATCGATTCCGACAGCGGGTCGCTGTGGGTGTGCGCCGCCCTCGGCGAGGGCGACCGGGAGGCGGTGCGGCGCGGTGTCGGCGAGCCCGGCTCGCGGATGATCGCCGTCGATCCCGACGTCTTCCACGCGGCCTACAACGACATCGCCAACTCGGTGCTGTGGTTCGTGCACCACATGCTCTACCAGACCCCGCTCGAACCCGTCTTCGACGAGGAATTCCGCACCCAGTGGGCGGCCTACGGGACGTACAACGCCGCCTTCGCCGACGCCCTGGCCGAGGAGGCCGCGCAGGGCGCCGCGGTGCTGGTGCAGGACTACCACCTGTCCCTGGTCCCCGCGCTGCTCCGGGAGCGCCGCCCCGACCTGCGGATCGGCCACTTCTCGCACACCCCGTGGGCCCCGCCGGACTACTTCCGGCTGCTCCCCGACGACATCGCGACGGCCCTCCTGGAGGGCATCCTCGGCGCGGACCGTGCGGCCTTCCTGACCTGGCGCTGGGCCGAGGCCTTCGCCGCGTGCTGCGCGGACGTGCTGGGCGCCACCGTGTCGCAGGACGGCCGCGAGGTCACGCACCGCGGGCGTACGACCCGGCTCGGCGTGCACGGCCTGGGCGCCGACGGCGACTTCCTGCGGGAGCGCTCGCGCCGCGACGACGTGGCGGAGCGGATGGCCGCGCTGCGGGCCGAGACCGGTCCCGGCCGCCGGCTCATCGTGCGGGTGGACCGCACCGAGCTGTCGAAGAACATCGTGCGCGGCCTGTACGCGTACCGCAGGCTGCTGACCGACCGGCCGGGCTGGCGCAGCCGGGTGGTGCATGTGGCGTTCGCCTACCCGTCCCGCCAGGACCTGACGGTCTACCGCGACTACACCGCGGAGGTCGGCCGGGTCGCGGCCGCGATCAACGAGGAGTTCGGCACCGCCGACTGGCAGCCGGTGCTGCTCAAGGTCGACGACGACTTCGCCCGCTCGCTCGCGGCGTACCGCCTCGCGGACGTGGCGCTGGTCAACCCGATCAGGGACGGGATGAACCTGGTCGCCAAGGAGATGCCGGTGGTGTCCGACAACGGCGTCGCCCTGGTGCTGTCCCGCGAGGCGGGCGCCTACGCGGAACTGGGCGACGACGCGATCGTCGTCAACCCGTACGACATCCGCGCCACGGCCGAGGCGCTGAACACCGCGCTGACCGTGCCGGACGCCGAGCGCGCCGACCGCACCAAGCGCCTCGCGGCGGCGGCCACCGCACTGCCGCCGACGCAGTGGTTCCTCGACCAGCTCGCCGCGCTCGGCGGGTGACGGCCAGGGCCCCCGGGCTCAGGCGGTGCTGATCACGTCGGCCAGCGCGTCCAGCAGCGCCACGACGCCGGCCGGCCCGGGGACGACCAGGTCGGCCTGCGAGGTCAGCTCCTTGGGCGAGTCGGCGCCGCCCGCGCTGGCCACCAGCAGGCCGGGCAGGCCCTGTTCGCGCAGCTCCTGCACCGCGGCGAAGGCCGCGAGGTCGCCGAGGTCGTCGCCGCCGTAGAGGACGCAGCCGGCGTCCACCTCACGCAGATACGCCGCCAGGGCGACGCCCTTGTCCACGCCGGGCGGGCGCAGTTCGAGGACGTAGCGGCCCGGCTCGACCATCAGGCCGTGCTGGGCGGCGAGTCCGGACAGCGGGGCGCGCAGCGCCTCGAACGCGGCGTCCGGGTCCTCGGTGCGGCGGGTGTGGACGGCGACCGCCCGGCCGCCCTTGTCCTCGATCCAGGTGCCCTGCCAGGCGCCGTTGCGGTCCAGGAAGCCGGGCAGTTCCGCGCGGACGGCGGTGACGCCGGGGTGGGCGCCGGCGTTGTGCATCTCGGCGGTGTGCGCGTCCCAGCGCTCGGCGCCGTAGTGGCCGAGGACGACCAGGCGGTCGAGGGCCGCGACTCCGGCGAAGCCGCCGTAGCGCACCGCCACGCCGGCCGGGCGGCCCGTGACGACCGCCACCGCCGCGAGGTGCGGGGCGAGCCGGGCCAGCGCCGGGACCGCGCCCGGGTGGGCGCGGGCCTGCTCGGGGTCGGCCACGATCGGTGCCAGTGTGCCGTCGAAGTCGAGCGCGACGACCGCGCGGTGCGGCTGCGCCAGCAGGGCGGCAAGGCCCTCTTTGCCCTCGGGGGTGGTGGGCGTCGGGATCTCCGCGGAAGCCATGTCTTCGACCTTACCGCCCCCCGTCCCGGCGCTCCCGGCCGTCCCGGGACCTTCTCCCGGCGGTGGGCCTGGCGCGCGGTTCCCGCGCCCCCGGGGGGGTGCTGCTTGCGGCGGCCCGCCGCCTGTCGCGCCGTATGGTTGCGCGCCCGGTTCCCCGCGCCCCTGGCGGGTGCCCTCCGGGCAGAGGGCACCGTCAGCGGCGCTCGCGGCGGGCCGCGCGGGAGGCGCGGAGGCGGTTGATCGTGACCGGGGCGTGCGCCAGGGCGCGTGGGTCGTCCAGGAGCGCGTTGAGCAGCTGGAGATACGCCGTCGGCGACATCCCCAGCCGCTCCCGTACCGCGCGGTCACGCGCCCCCGTACCGGCCCACGCCCTGGACGCGAAGTCCAGCACCGCCAGGTCCCGCGGGGACAGTTCCTCCTCGGTCACGAAAGGCCTAGTTCCCGCCCTGGGCGGCGGCGAACCGCTGCAATGTGCCGAGCACCTGCTTGGGATCACCGTCCACGGCGCCGCCGATCGTCTTCTTGACCTGGTCGCTGACCGGGCCCCAGGACGTCTTGTCGACCGGGTAGAAGACCGCGTCGGGCAGCCGGTCGAGGAACTGCAGCATGTCCTTGTCCTTGGGGTTGCGCTCCATCGCCTGTGAGGCGCTGGTGGTCACCGGCAGCAGACCGTACTGGTCGAGGAACTTCAGCGAATTCTCCGGGCTGTAGACGTACCGCAGGAAGGTGCTGTCCGCGTCGAGGTGGTCGTCCTTCTGCTTGAAGGCCATCATCCAGTCGGCGACCCCGAGTGTGTCAGTCGCGGGGCCCTGCTGCCCGGGCAGCGCGACGACCCCGACGTCGATGTGGGCGGCCTTGGCCTGGGCCAGCAGCGTGGGGTGGCCGTTGATCATGCCGGCGTTCCCGGCCAGGAAGTCGGCGAAGACGGTACGGCGGTTGGTCGTCGCGGGGTCGCCGGGGCCGGTGAGGCCCTTCGCGACGAGGTTGTCCTTGAGCCAGGTGAAGGCGGCGACGTTCGCGGTGGAGTCGAAGGTGTAGCCGCCGACGCTGTCGGTGTAGCCGCCGGACCCGCCGAGCAGCCACATCAGGGACTCGGCCTGCGCCTCCTCCGTACCGAGCGGCAGCCCGTACGGCACCTTGACGCCGTGCTCCTTGAGCTTGGCCGCGTCGTGCGCGACGTCGCTCCAGGTCCTGGGCGCCCGCTTGATGCCGGCGTCCTTGAACAGGCCCTTGTTGTAGAAGAACAGCCGTGAGCTGGACGCCCACGGTATGCCGTACTGCACCCGGTGCACGGAGCCGGCCGAGACCAGCGACGGGATGAAGTCGGCCTGCATGCTGATCGGGAAGATGTCGTCCGCGCTGTAGAGCAGGCCCTTGGCGGCGTAGTCGGCGTAGGAGCCGATCTGGGCGATGTCGGGGGCGTTGCCCGCCTTGACCATGGCGGTGACCTGGTCGTCGACGTGGTCCCAGTCGACGACCTGGACGTCGACCTTGATGTGCGGGTTCTTCTCCTCGAAGGCCTGGACGAGGTCGTTCCAGTACGCCGTGGAGCTGTTGTGCGTCTTCGGGTCGCCGTAGTCCGCGGCGACCATGCGCAGAGTGACGTTTCTGCCGAGCGGCGAATGTCCGCTGCAGCCGCTGAGGCCGGTCGCCGCGAGTACCGAACCGAGTCCGGCCGCCACAAGGCGGACAAGTCTTCGTCGCTGCACACTCATGCCGATATACCGCCTTCGAGGAGGGATTGTCCGCGGAAGCGCAGAGTCTTCCCCACAGGTTCGCCCAAGGTCTACACCATCGCCGGAATCCGTTGTCCAGGGGGTGGGGCCACCTTGCCTCGCCCGGCGGCCGGCCGGACCGTACGGGTGGCGGCGGGGTGCGACGGATCTTCCTCGACGAGTGGACTAGACCTTTAGGCAGGTTACCCGCGAGACTGTCCTCCGTGAGACATGTCATCGCCCTTGATGTGGGTGGCACCGGGATGAAGGCCGCCCTGGTCGCAGCCGACGGGACCCTGCTGCACGAGGACCGCAGACCCACCGGCAGGGAGCGCGGCCCGGACGCCGTCGTGACCGCGATCCTGGACTTCGCCGCCGACCTCCGCGCCCACGGGATACGGGAGTACGGCGAACCGGCCGCCGCCGCGGGCGTCGCCGTGCCCGGCATCGTCGACGACGTCAACGGCATCGCCGCGTACGCCGCCAACCTCGGCTGGAAGGACGTACCACTGCGGGCGCTGCTGTCGCGGCGGCTCGACGGCGTCCCGGTCGCGCTCGGCCACGACGTGCGCACCGGCGGCCTCGCCGAGGGCCGGATCGGCGCGGGCCGCGGCACCGACCGCTTCCTCTTCCTCGCCCTGGGCACCGGCATCGCGGGCGCCATCGGCATCGACGGGCGGATCGAGGCGGGCGCGCACGGCTGTGCCGGCGAGATCGGGCATGTCGTCGTCCGGCCCGGCGGACCCGAGTGCGGCTGCGGGCAGCGCGGCTGCATGGAGGTGCTGGCCTCGGCCGCCGCCGTCTCCCGCGCCTGGGCCGCGGCCAGCGGCGACCCCGACGCGGACGCGGCGGACTGCGCCCGGGCCGTCGAGGCCGGCGACCCGCGCGCGCTCGACGTCTGGCGGGACGCGATCGACGCGCTGGCGGCGGGCCTTGTCACCGGGATCACCCTGCTCGACCCCCGGGTGCTCATCATCGGCGGCGGTCTCGCGGAAGCCGGCGACACCCTCTTCGGACCGCTGCGGGCGGCGGTCGAAGCACGCGTCACCTTCCAGAAACTCCCCCTCATCGTCCCCGCCGCCCTGGGGGACACCGCTGGATGCCTGGGCGCCGGCCTGCTCGCCTGGGATCTACTCTCCGTGGAGGTATCCGCCTGATGGCCACCGTAACGACAACGCAGCGCACGGTGCTGGCGGGTGCCCGCGTGGTCCTGCCCTCGGGTGTGGTGCAGGGCGGCCGGGTCACGGTCGAGGGCTCGCGGATCGCCGCGGACACCGGGCCGCTGCCCGCGGACGTCGTCCTCGACCTGAGCGCGGGACACACCGTCGTCCCCGGCTTCGTGGACATCCACAACCACGGCGGCGGCGGCGCGTCCTTCACCTCCGGCACCGCCGAGGACGTCCTGACCGCCGCCCGCGCCCACCGCGAGCACGGTACGACCACGCTCGTCGCCTCGACCGTCACCGAGACGATGGACGCGCTGGTCCGGCAGGCCGGGCTGCTCTCGGAGATCGCCGAGCAGGGCGACATCGCCGGCATCCACTACGAGGGCCCCTTCATCTCGCCCTGCCGCAAGGGCGCGCACGACGAGGGCCTGCTGCGCCACCCCGACCCGGCCGACGTGCGCAAGCTCGTCGAAGCGGCGCGCGGCAGCGCCAGGATGGTCACCCTGGCGGCCGAACTGCCCGGCGGCATCGACTCGGTACGGCTGCTCGCCGACCTCGGGGTGATCGCGGCGATCGGCCACACGGACGCCACGTACGAGCAGACGGTGCAGGCCATCGACGCGGGGGCGACGGTCGCCACCCACCTCTTCAACGCGATGCCGCCGCTGGGCCACCGGGCGCCCGGCCCGATCGCGGCGCTGCTGGAGGACGAGCGGGTCACCGTCGAACTCATCAACGACGGCACCCACCTGCACCCGTCCGTGCTCGAACTCGCCTTCGGCACGGCGGGCGCGGGCCGGGTCGCCTTCATCACCGACGCGATGGACGCGGCCGGCTTCGGCGACGGCCTCTACGACCTCGGCCCGCTCAAGGTCGAGGTCCGCGAGGGCGTCGCCCGCCTGGTGGAGGGCGGCTCGATCGCCGGCTCGACCCTGACGATGGACACCGCCTTCAAGCGCGCCGTCACCCTCGACGGCCTCTCCCTCCCCGACACGGTCCGCGCCATCTCCACCAACCCGGCCCGCCTGATCGGCCTCGCCGACCATGTCGGCACGATCGAGCCCGGCAAGGACGCGGACCTCGTCGTCCTGGACGAGGCGTACGACGTGGTGGGCGTGATGCGCAAGGGCGAATGGATCATCCGCCCCTGAGGCCGCGGGCCTTGTTGCGGCGCCCCTCCGCAAGGGGGCACCCCCCCGGGTTGCGCTCTGCCTGAGGGGGCGCCCCACAGGGGCGCGGGGAACTACGCGGGCGATCCCCCGCCGGCCGGTGGTCCTGAGCGGACAGAAGACCCCCTCCGGGCCGGTGCCGGCCGGCGCCCCGGCGGGGGCCGGACCCGCAGTTCCCGGGGGCGGAGGCCGGTCGTGGTCTGGGCCGGAGCCCGGCCCTTTGCCATCATCGAGGGGTGATCATCACCCTCTCGATGAACGCGGCGCTGGATGTGACCTACCGGGTCCCGGCGCTGGTGCCGCACACCACGCACCGGGTGTCCGACGTCGCCGAGCGGCCCGGCGGCAAGGGGCTCAACGTCGCCCGCGTGCTGGCCGCGCTCGGGCACCCCGTCACCGTGACCGGCTTCGCCGGCGGCCCCACCGGCGCCGAGGTGCGGCGGCGGCTGGCCGCCGGGCCGTACGCCGGGCGGATCACCGACGCGCTCGTGCCGATCGCCGGGCAGACCCGCCGCACCGTCGGGGTGGTGGACGCGGGCAGCGGCGACACCACGATGTTCAACGAGCCCGGCCCCACCGTCACACCCGGCGAGTGGGCAACGCTGCTCGGGGTCTACCGCGGCCTGCTGACGGCCGGCGGCGGCGCCGACGCCGTGGCCCTGTGCGGCAGTCTGCCGCCGGGCGTGCCGGTCGGGGCGTACGCCGAGCTGATACGGGAGGCCCGCGCGGCCGGCGTCTACGTGCTGCTCGACACCGACGGCCCCGCGCTGCGGCGCGGGCTGGCCGCCAGGCCCGACCTGATCAAGCCGAACTCCGAGGAGCTGACCGGCCTCACCGGTTTCGCCGAGCCCGTCAGGGCCGCGCGGGACGCCCACCGGCGCGGGGCGCGGGCGGTGGCGGCGTCGCTGGGCGCCGACGGGATGCTCGTGGTGTCAGGGGACGGCTGCTGGCGGGCCGCCCCGCCCGCCCGGCTGGCCGGCAACCCCACGGGCGCGGGCGACTCCGCCGTCGCGGGCCTGCTGTCCGGCGTCGCGGAGGGCCTCCCGTGGCCCGCCCGGCTGGCCCGGGCGGTCGCCCTGTCGGCCGCGACCGTCCTGGCGCCGGCGGCCGGCGAGTACGACCCGGCCGCGTACGGCGAGCTGCTGCCGCGCGTCGAGGTCGTGCCCGCTACTTCTTGACCTGGCCCTGCTTCAGCCAGGTCTGGTCCAGGTTGACCGCACCGGTGTCGCCCTGTTGGAAGGACAGCTGGAGGGTGTTGTCGCCCTGCTTGAGGCTGACCCAGGCGTAGGTCGTGTTGTTCCAGGCCTTGGACCAGTCGGTGTAGGAGCCGTAGTTCTTCAGCTTGACCGGGGTGGTGCGCAGCTTGCCGTTGACGGCCAGCGAGAGCGTCGCGTCGGGGCCGGCGTTGCCGTAGCTGACGAAGAAGGTGTAGTCACCGTCCTCCGGCACCGTCACCGTCCAGGTCGCGCCGGCGCCCGCCTGGCCGAGGTGGTCGACGTACTTGCCGCCCGCGGCGTTCGCGCCCGGCCACTCGGTGCTCAGCGCGGCGCCGCCCGCGAGGGCGAAGGTCGAGGCGTCGACCTTGTCCGACGAGAACGGCGACGTCGTGACAGACGGTGTTCCCTGCGTGCTGGGCGGCGCACTGCTGACGGGCGCGGAGGTCGGCTTGCTGTCGGTGTCCTTGTCCTTGCCCGAGCTGTTGGTCATGGCGAAGGCGATGCCGATCGCCACCGCGGCCACCACCGCGATGGCCCCGATGAGCAGGCCCTTGCGGTTGGAGGTGTCCCCGCCGCCGCGGCCGGGACCCGCGCCCCGGCGTCCGCCGCCGTCGCCCGGCTGCGCGGGGGCGTGCTGCGGCTGCTGCCGGGTGTACTGCGGCTGACCGCCGTACGGGGCCTGCCCCTGGCCCTGGCCGCCCTGCCCCTGCTCGTAGCCGTACGGCTGCTGCTGGGGCGGGGGCTGCTGCTGCGGCTGCGGGTATCCGTAGCCGCCCTGCTGCGGGCTGCGCCGCTCGCCGACCCGCTGCACCTGGTTGTGCGTGTTGCGCGGCGCGGCCGGCTGCTCAGTGCCGTCCTCGGCCCGGTAGAGGTACCCGAACGGGTCGTCGTTCTCCGGCGTGCCGTCGTGTCCGGCCGTCATCCGCTGTCCACTCCCTCGTACTGCTTTACCGCACATCCGCCGCCACCCGCATCGGCGTCCGCGGCACTGTGGTATTCCGGAACCCTACCGGCCCCGGGCGGCACGCCGCCCCAGCCGTACGACGCATCAGCAGGTCAGGAAGGTTCCCGTGTGACAAGCCCCACGCCGCAGTGGCTCTCCTGGCGGACCGCGATGGAGCGCGCGCTGTACGGTCCCGGGGGGTTCTTCCTGCGGGAACGGCCGGCCGGGCATTTCCGCACGTCGGTGCATGTCTCCGGGCTGTACGCCGAGGCCGTCGCGGAGTTGCTGTGCCGGGTCGACACCGCCCTCGGCCACCCCGCGGAAGTGGCCTTCACCGACATGGGCGCCGGGGGCGGCGAACTGTGCGCCGGAGTGCTCGACGTGCTTCCGGCCACAGTGGCCGCGCGGGTACGCCCGTACGCCGTCGACCTCGCCCCGCGCCCCGCCGGGCTCGACCCGCGCATCACCTGGGCCGCGACGCCGCCGCAATGTACGCGGGGGCTGCTCTTCGCCAACGAATGGCTCGACAATGTGCCGCTGGCGGTCGCGGAGGCGGACGAGGGCGGCACCGTCCGCTACGTCGAGGTCCGCCCGGGCGACGGGACGGAACGCCCCGGCGCCGAGGTCGGCGGCGAGGACGCGGAATGGCTGCGCTGCTGGTGGCCGCTCGAACCCGGGGCCAGGGCCGAGATCGGGCGCCCCAGGGACGAGGCGTGGGCCGCCGCGACCGGCTCCCTGGCGGCGGGCCTCGCGGTCGCCGTGGACTATTGCCACGTGCGGGCCGCCCGGCCCCCGTTCGGCACCCTCACCGGCTACCGGGCCGGGCGCCAGGTGCCGCCCGTGCCCGACGGCAGCTGCGACCTCACCGCGCACGTGGCCGCGGATTCCCTGCCGGGCGCCGTGCCCGTACCGCAGCGCACCGCCCTGCACGCCCTGGGCCTGACGGCCGCCCGCCCGCCCCTGGCCCTGGCGACGACCGCGCCGGCCGCGTATGTCCGCGGCCTGGCCGCCGCCGGTGAGGCCGCCGCCCTCACCGCACGCGGCGGCCTGGGCGACTTCACCTGGGCGATGACACCGGTGACGCCCGCTTGCGCCGAGGTGGTCGCGGGGCTGAGCTGAGGCCCGGGGGCCGGGCCGGCGGGACCCGGCACGCAGACACCGGGCCGTCAGTCGCCGGCGGGACCGCTGCCCGGCGGCCCAGGTGACGGCGCTTGGGAGTGCGCCGCCTCGTCGGTGCGGTCCGCGGCGCTGAGGCCCGGGGGCCGGGCCGCCGGGACCCGGCAGGCAGGCCCCGCCGTCAGTCGTCGGCGGGGCCACTGCCGTGTCAGTGCGGTCCGCTGCCCGGCGGCCCGGGTGGTGCCTCGGGGGTGCGGTCCGCTGCCTGGCGGGCCAGGTGACGGCGCCTGGCGCGCACGGGCTGCTTCGTCGGTGCACCCGCTGCCTGGCGGCCCAGGCCACGCCCCCGCCCTGCGTCTTGCGTCCGCCCGCGGCGGGACGACGTCAGGTGTCGGACAGGCCGGGCGTGAGCAGGGCGTCGAAGACCGCGCCCAGTGCGGTGCGTTCCGCGGGCGTGGGGTCGGGACCCTCGTGGGCGACGGTCGCCGCCGGATTGGCCACGGCCGTGAGGCCGTCAGACCCGTCAGACCCGTGCGGCGGCCGGCTCGCCAGGTCGAGCAGCGCCGCCGGGTCGGGCGGCGGGTCGCCGATGTGCCGCCGCCAGTCGGCGAGCGCGGGCCGCGGATCGACGTCGGGGAAGGTGACGCGGCCGGCCGCGCGGGCGGCGTGCGGCCTGTGGTCGTCGCCCCAGAAGTCCAGCCGCCAGCCGTCCCAGCCGTCGCCGTCAGGACCGGCCGGCAGGGGCCAGTCGTGGATGCCAGGCACGGTCCTGACGGTCCAGACGCCGAGGGTGCGGGTGGGCAGGTCGAAGTGCAGGCCGCCGTTCGGCATGGCCGTCAGGACCGGCGGCGGTGTGCCGTCCGGCAACAGGGCGAGCAGGCCGGGGCCGCCGGACAGCTCCTCGTCGGCCTCGTAGCCGCTCCCCCAGGCGCGGACCTCGCCGTCCGGCCCGCGGACCGTCAGCACCGTGGTGATGTCGCCCTCGGGCTGCCGCCAGTACGGCGGTCCCGTCTCGCGGAAACCGGGCTCGCGGACGAAGCCGTGGCCCAGCCCGAGGTGGGCGTGCAGGTCGCCGATCCCGTCGCAGGCCCAGCGGACCTCCCAGCCGGGCCAGGTCCGTTCCAGTACGGCCCGGTGCGCGGCGTGCTCCGCCCAGGAGTACGCCTCGCCGCTGAACCACAGCAGGACCCGCCGGTCGGTGTCCACCAGGGCGGCGCCCTCGCACCACACGTCGTCCAGCCAGCCCTCGGGGCTGGTCCGCCGGTCCGCGTCGACCTGCGGATTCGCCCGGACGCAGCGGATCGCCGCCGCGGGCCCGTACGCGAGGTCGGTGGCCACGCGGTTGGCGCCCCAGTGCGAGTGGTGCAGGGTCCATGTGCCGCCCCGCACCACCACGTAGTTGGCTCGCGCTCCCATGGCGGGCGACGCTAGCAGTCAGCGCAGGCCGGCGAGCACCCGCCGCTCGACCTCCGGGTCGAGGCCGAGGACCGGCCGGTCGGAGCGCTGCGGGGGCGGGCCGGTCAGCGACCGGAGCCAGGCCCAGGTGTCGGCGACGGTCTCCTCGACGGCGCGGCAGGTCAGCCCGGCGCCCAGCGCCTTGCTGACGTTCCCGCGGTGCATGGCGTCGTGCATCTCGCCGGGCGGACACCAGACCGGGAGGTCCATCCACGGTTCGATGCCGGCGGCGATCACGGTCCCGGGGTCGGCCCAGACGAGTTCGGCGGCCCCGCCGGTCTCCTGGACGCAGGCGTCCAGGAACGACCCCATCGTCGCGTGCCCCGAAGGGCTCACGAGGCCGTACGCCCCGCCGAGGCCGGCGGTCAGCGCGTCCAGCGTCCATTCCGCGAGGTCGCGCACGTCGATGTACTGGAGCGGCAGGTCCCGCGGGCCCGGCGCCAGCACCCGGCCGCCGCGGGCGGTGCGGTTCAGCCACCACGGGAGGCGGCCGACGTCCTCGTACGGGCCGAGGATCAGCCCGGCCCGCAGCAGGAGCGCCGCGTCCCCGTACGACTCGGTTACGGCGATCTCGCCGCCCCGCTTGAGCTGGGCGTAGTCCTCACCGCCACCCGCCACGACCGGGGCGGTCTCGTCGGCGCCCGCGGGGGATGGGTACACGTGGACCGACCGGCTCGATACGTACGCGTAGCGGCCGACGCGGCCGGCCAGGGCGCTGGCCGAGGCCTCCACGACGGCGGGGGCGGCCGACCATGTGTCGACCACCGCGTCCCATTCGCCCGTGGCGAGGCCCGCGAGGTCGCCCTCGCGGTCTCCGATCACCACCGCGGCCACGCCGTCCGGGACCTGGCCGCGGCCGCGGTGGAAGACGGTGACCTCCCAGCCGCGCTTGACCGCGGCCTCTGCCGTGGCCCGGCCGACGAATCCTGTACCGCCCAGCATCAGCAATCTCATTTCCCCACCCTGCCCCGGGGCGGCCCGCGGTGGGCCTCCCGAGGGCCACGCCCTCAGCGAACGCGAAGCCCTGCGGGGCTTGGCCGGTCCTCGACCGCGGGCCCGTCGTGGCTGGCCGCGCGATTCCCCGCGCCCCTTCGGGGCTCGGCTCCGCTGCCGCAGAGGGCACCCCTCAGGGGCGCGGGGAACTGCGTGCTCAGCCACAGTGCAGCGGCACTGTGAACGCGACAGGAAGTGGCAACGCCTCAGGGGCGCGGGGAACCGCGCGACAAGCCACGACGGACCGTCGGGTGGAAACGGACAGCCACCGCCCGCCCCCGGCGCGCGCGGCGCAAGGCGTGCCCCCCGGGGCGATGAGGCCGGGGCCCGGGGCGCGGGGCGCGCCCTGAGAGGATGGGCGCATGACGGAGACCACGATCGGCATCGGCGGCGCAGCCGAAAGCACCGACATGGTGCTGAACATCGGCCCGCAGCACCCCTCCACCCACGGAGTGCTGCGCTTGCGGCTCGTGCTCGACGGGGAGCGGATCCGGACGGCGGAGCCGATCGTCGGGTACATGCACCGCGGCGCCGAGAAGCTGTTCGAGGCGCGGGACTACCGCCAGATCGTGATGCTCGCCAACCGCCACGACTGGCTCTCGGCGTTCTCGAACGAGCTGGGCGTGGTGCTCGCCGTGGAGCGGATGCTCGGCATGGAGGTGCCGGAGCGGGCCGTGTGGACGCGGACCCTGCTCGCCGAGCTGAACCGGGTGCTGAACCACCTGATGTTCCTCGGGTCGTACCCGCTGGAGCTGGGCGGGATCACCCCGATCTTCTACGCGTTCACCGAGCGCGAGGAGTTGCAGCACGTCATGGAGGAGGTCTCCGGCGGGCGGATGCACTACATGTTCAACCGGGTCGGCGGCCTCAAGGAGGACCTGCCGAACGGCTGGACAGGGCGGGCGCGGGCGACGGTCGCGGCGGTGCGGTCCCGGATGGGGCGGATCGACGACCTGGTGCTCGGCAACGAGATCTTCCGCGGCAGGACCCGCGGGGTCGGCGTGCTGTCGCGGCAGGACGTGCACGGCTTCGGGGTGAGCGGCCCGATCGCCCGCGCCTCGGGGGTGGACTTCGACCTGCGCAGGGACGAGCCGTACCTGGCGTACGGGGAGCTGGCGGACACGCTGCGGGTGGTCACCAGGACCGAGGGCGACTGCCTGGCCCGCTTCGAGGTGCTGCTCGAACAGACGCATGTGGCGCTGGACCTGGCCGACGCGTGCCTGGACCGGCTGGCCGGGCTGCCGCCCGGGCCGATCAACCAGCGGCTGCCGAAGGTGCTCAAGGCCCCGGAGGGCCACACCTACGCCTGGACGGAGAACCCGCTCGGCCTCAACGGCTACTACCTGGTGTCGAAGGGCGAGAAGACCCCGTACCGCCTCAAGCTGCGCTCGGCGTCGTACAACAACATCCAGGCGCTGACCGTGCTGCTGCCCGGCACCCTGGTGGCGGACATGGTGGCGATCCTCGGGTCGATGTTCTTCGTAGTGGGCGACGTCGACAAGTAGGCCGCCCCACCACCGGCCGCGGGGCTTACGCCTGGGCGCGCAGGCCCGACATGTCGAGCTGCTCGGTCTCGTCGTGGGCCGTGAGGTCGATGACCTCGGCCGGGTCCGCGGCCTGGGCGTGCTGCTCAGGCTCGGTGCCGACGTGGGCGGCCTGGGCGTGCTCCGCCGGGTCGGTGTCGACCGGGGCGGCGTCGGCGGAGGCCGGCGGCAGGGCCTTCTGCGTACCGAAGAAGTCGAAGCCGCCGATCGCCCGGTGCGCGCCGGGCGCGCTCTGCGGGGTGGCCGGCTGGGCGTAGGGCAGGACGGCGGCGGCCACCGCGGGGACGAGGCGGTGCTCGCGGACCGGGAGCCCGGCGCGCGAGGTGCGCGCGTGGGATTCCGCGGTGTGCCGCCCCTGCGGCTCCTCCTCCGCGGGCGCCGCCGCCTCGCGGCGCCTGGCCTCGTCGACGGTGGCCTGGGCCTGCTGCTTGGCGCCGTTGCGGGACAGGCTGCGCAGCGCCTGCTCGGCCTTGAGGAAGGCGGCGGGGCCGACCGCGGAGGTCCCGGTGGTCAGCGCCAGCTGCTGCGGCACATCGCCGACCCGCAGCTGGCGGTTCTTCTCCAGCGCGCGGGCCCGCTCGGCCTCGGCGGTGGCGTACCGGCGCAGCAGGTCGGCGTGCTCGGTGCGGAGCCTGGCCAGCTCGGAGCGCTTGGCGCGGAGCTTCTTCTCCAGCCGGCCGCGCAGTTCGCGGGACTCGTCGAGGTCGGTCTCCAGCTCGGCGACCCGCTCGTCGGTACGCCATTCCTCGCGCGTCCTGGCGGCTTCCAGCTCGGCGACCTCGCGTCCGGCGGACCGGTCCCAGGTGCGGGCGAGCGCCGCGCCGGCTATCGCGGCCAGGGCGGTCGCGGCGGTGATGGCCCGTATCACGCCCGTATCCGCGGCCATCAGCGAGGCGGCGGCGAGGACCACCGCACAGCCGGCGACGGTCATCGGCGGCAGCATCCGGTGCAGTGGCTGGGAATGGCGGTGACGTCCACGGGGCATGGCCAGAAATTTAGCGTGCGCGGACGGCCCGTGGGGCGGCGGGTCACACTTTTTCTGTCCGATTCCGGTATCTAATGGCGGTCGAATACGGAGGGCATTCGCCATGGCACAGTGTGTCCTGTTTGCGTCATGGCGAATGCCCGGCCGTTACACCGTCAGATCGCTCACAGGCCCTTGGACTTGAGGTAGTCGGCCGCGACATCGGCGGGCTTCTGGCGTTCCGCGTCGACCTTCCTGTTCAGCTCGGTGAGGTCGGCGGTGGTGAGGACCTGGGTGAGCTTGTCCAGGGCGGCGGCGACGTCCGGGGCGCCGGCGTCCTTGGCATTGACCACGGGCAGGAGGTTGTCGGCGTTCTGCAAGTGCTTGTCGTCGGTCAGCAGCACCAGGCCGAACTGGTCGAGGGTGGCGTCGGTGGTGGTGGTCAGCACCAGCTGGTCGGTGCCGTCCTTGACGGCCTGCTTCGACTGGGTGGTGCCGACACCCTTGGGGTCGATCGAGGCGACGTCGATGCCGTAGGTCTTCTTCAACCCGGGCGAGCAGAAGACCCGGTCGGGGCATTCGTCGCCGGCCGCCAATTTGATCTTGAGATGGGCCGCACCAAGATCGGAAAGGGTCTTGAGGTGGTGCTGATCTGCGAAGTCCTTGGTGACCGCAAAAGCATTCTGGTCGACGGCCTGGCCGACCGGCAGCACCTTGAGGCCGCGCGGTTCGGCGAGCTTGGTCAGCGCGGCCACCGTGGCGGTGACATCGCTGGAGGCGACCGGCGCGGCCTTGGCGCCATTGGCCTTGGTGTTCAGGAACTCCGCGAGCGTCGCGGCGTATTCCGGCACGACGTCGATCTGGCCCTTCTCCAGCGCCGGTTCATACAGCTCGCGGTTCTCCAGGGTCTTCACCGAGGTGTGATAACCGGCATTGGCCAGCACCTTGGCGTACAGCTCGGCGAGGACGGCGCTCTCGGTGAAGCCGGCCGAGCCGATCACCAGGTCCTTGTTCCCCCCCGCCGCGGCGGAGCCGCCGGCCGGGGCGGACGAGGAGTCCGAGTCGTTCTTCTTCTCCAGGCTGTCGCCACCGCAGCCGGCCACGCCCGTCAGCAGCAGGGCGGCGGCCAGGGCCGTACCGGCGACGCGTAGACGTCCGTTCATGAGTGTGTCGCTCCAGACAGTGAGGAGATGGATGAGGTGGGGGGGCTTGCGGGGGTCACGGGGGTGCGCCGGCGGCGCATGGGGTCGAGAATCCGCTGGAGGGCCAGCAGGACGCCTTCGACCAGCAGCGCGAGGGCGGCGACCAGCACCGCGCCCGCGACCACCTGGGCGGTGATCTGCCGGTTGAAGCCCGCGGTGATGATCCGTCCCAGGCCGCCGAATCCGGCCAGCGCGGCCAGCGTGGCGGTGGCGATCACCTGGACGGCGGCGCTTCTGACACCGGTCCAGATCAGCGGGAAGGCCAGCGGCAGTTCGATCCTGAACAGCACCTGCGGGCCGGTCATCCCCATGCCGCGGGCGGCCTCCACCACATCGGGGTCGACCTCGCGCATCCCGACGTAGGCGTTGGTGATCAGCGGCGGCACCGAGAACAGCACCAGGGCGATGATCACCGGCCAGTCGCTGTCGGAGCCGATGAGCAGCAGCAGGATGGTGAGCACGGCGAAGGTGGGGATCGCCCGGCCGATGTTGGAGATGTTGATGGCCAGGGTGCCGCCACGGCCGTAGTGGCCGAGGACGAGGGCCAGCGGGAGGGCCGTCACCAGGGCGAAGCCCAGCGAGACCCCGCTGAAGTAGAGGTGTTCCGACAGGCGGTGGACGACGCCGTCCTGACCCGACCAGTTGGTACCGGTGGTGAGCCAGTCCCAGGCTCCGCCGATGGCGCTCACGGGGTGGCCACCTTTTCCGCGTCGGTCATTCTTCGGGTCCTGCGCTGCTTGCCGCGGCCCTTGTGCCGCCACGGCGTCAGCAGCCACTGCACGCCGAGCAGCAGCGCGTCGGCCAGCAGGGCGATGACGACGCAGAGCACGGACGCGGCGAGCACCTGCGCCCGGAAGTTGCTGTCGATGCCGGATTTGAGCAGATTGCCCAGGCCGCCGTAGTCGATGATCGCGCCGACCGTGGTGAGCGCTACGGTGGAGACCGTGGCGATCCGCAGTCCGGCCATCAGCGCGGGCAGCGCGAGCGGCAGCTCGACGCCGAACAGCAGCCGCAGCGGCCCGTACCCCATGGCGCGGGCGGCCTCGGTGACGTCGGCGGGGACCGATTCGAGGCCCGCGAGGATGTTGCGGACCAGGATCGTCAGCGAGTACAGCACCAGGCCGGTGACGACCAGCGAGGGTGAGATGCCGAACACCGGCAGCAGCAGCGAGAACATCGCCAGCGACGGCACCGTGTAGAGGATCGTGGTGATCGCGAGCACCGGGCCTGTGGCGAGCCGCCAGCGGCGTGCGATCAGCGCCAGCGGGAAGGCCACGAGCAGGCCGATCGCCACCGAGACGGCGGTGATCCAGAGGTGCTGGAGCGTCGCGTCGGTGAGTTCGTGCCGGTAGTTGCGGAGATATTTCCCGCACACCCAGTCGTTCGCGACCAGGCAGTTCTCGGAAGCCATGGCGGTGAGCTTAGCGCCGCGTGACGACATTCCAGCCATCTCGCCACATTCCTGCAACACTTCTGACATGTCACGCGAGCAGAGTTACGCTGACCGGCCCCGAGTTGAGGACGCATGATCAGATTCGAGAACGTCAGCAAGCGCTACGCCGACGGCACCATCGCCGTGGACGGGCTGTCCTTCGAGGTCGGCGCGGGCGAGCTCGTCACGCTGGTCG
Organism: Streptomyces sp. NBC_01477; assembly: GCF_036227245.1. GTDB lineage: Bacteria > Actinomycetota > Actinomycetes > Streptomycetales > Streptomycetaceae > Actinacidiphila. Next base: position 5,424,271 of record NZ_CP109445.1, on the reverse strand, counting down.
GTCCGTCCGGCTGCGGCAAGACCACCACCATGAAGATGGTCAACCGGCTCATCGAGCCCACCAGCGGGCGCATCCTGCTCGACGGCGAGGACATAGCGGCCATGGAGCCGGTGAAGCTGCGCCGCCGTATCGGCTACGTCATCCAGCAGGGCGGGCTCTTCCCGCACAAGTCCGTGCTGGACAACACCGCGGCCGTGCCCGCGCTGCTCGGCTGGAAGAAGGCCGCCGCCAGGTCGCGGGCCGCGGAACTGCTCGACCTGGTCGGCCTGGACCCGGCGACCTTCGGCTCCCGCTACCCCGACCAGCTCTCCGGCGGTCAGCGGCAGCGGGTCGGAGTGGCGCGGGCGCTGGCCGCCGACCCGCCCGTCCTGCTGATGGACGAGCCCTTCGGCGCGGTCGACCCGGTCGTACGGGAGCGGTTGCAGACCGAATTCCTCAACCTCCAGGCCCAGGTCCGCAAGACCGTGCTCTTCGTCACGCACGACATCGAGGAGGCCGTACGCCTCGGCGACCGGATGGCCGTCTACGGCGAGGGCCGCATCGAGCAGTACGACTCCCCCGCGACCGTGCTCGGCGCGCCGGCGACGCCTTATGTCGCCGAATTCGTCGGCGCCGACCGCGGGCTCAAGCGGCTGTCGGTGACCGCGATCAGGCCCGAGGACCTCGAACCGGCGCCCACGGTCCGCCTCGACGAGGACGCCGCCGCGGCCGGCGCGCGGCTGCGCGAGCAGGAGGCGCGCTGGGGCGTCGTCCTCGACGCGGACGGCGCCCTGCACGGCTGGGTCCGGGCGGACGCGCTCACCTCCGAAGGGAAGGGCACGGTACGCGAGCACGCCCGCCGCTCGCAGGCGTCGGTGCCGGCGGAGGCCAGCTTGAAGCAGGCGTTCAGCGTGATGCTGCAGCACGACGCGGGCTGGGTCGCCGTCATCGACGGCGACCGCTTCCTCGGAGTGCTCACCCCGGCCCGGCTGCACGAGGCGCTGCGGCGCTCGGTGCGGGACGGGGACGCCGTCGAGTCCGTCGGCTGAACCGGCCGCGCTCACCCGCCGGCGCCGTCCGCCGCGATGGACGGCGTCGGGCGGGTCGGTGTGCCGTCCGGCGCCACCACCGGCAGGCCCGCCGCCCGCCAGGCCTGGAAGCCGCCGACCAGATCCGTGGCATGGGGCAGGCCAAGGCTGTGCAGGGAAGCCGCGGCAAGGGTGGAGGCGTAGCCCTCGTTGCAGATCACCACGACCGGCAGGTCGTACGACGCCACCTGCGGCAGGCGGTGCGTGCCGGCCGGGTCGAGCCGCCACTCCAGCTCATTGCGCTCGACTATGGCCGCGCCCGGGATCGTTCCGTCGCGGTCCCGCAGGGCCGCGTAGCGGATGTCGACCAGCAGCGCACCCTCCTGGGCCGCGCCGGCCGCCTCAGCGGGGCCGAGGCGGCGGTACGTGGCCCGGAGCGCGGCGAGCTGCTCGTCTATGGACCGCGCCATCACCATTCCTCGGGGCGTTCGACCAGTTCGAGCCGGAAGGTGCTGCCCTTGCGGCTGTAGCGGCGGATCAGCGGCAGCGGCGGGTAGTACGCGTGCACCGACACGGCGTGCGTGGTCTGCGAACGGTTCTCCACCTGGTGCACGTGGTGCCGCCCGAACGCCCGGCCCTCGCCCTCCGGCAGCACCCGGCTGCGGTCCAGGCCGTCGGCCAGCTCCAGCGAACGCCAGCCCTCCGAGGGCAGCGGCACGGACAGCGACTCCTCGGTCAGCTCACCGGCGGCGGTCACGAACACGCCGTACGAGCCGCCGTGGTCGTGCCAGCCGGTCTCGGCGCCGGGCGGCCACCCGATCAGCCACGCCTCGGCGCCGCCGGGGCCTTCCAGCCGCACCCAGGTGCGGCCCTCGGGGTCGAGCGGGAGATCGCGGACGAGCGTCGCGTCCGCGGCGGTGCGCTTGGCGAAGTCCAGCAGTTCCGCGGCGGTCGGCGCGGTGCGCGGCGTGGTGGTCTGCGAGGACGCGTGCGCGGTAGACAAGGGTTACCACCCTGGAGTCAGGTGCCGCGGCAACATCACGCGGCGGGATGAACGGTGGACAGGAGGCGCGGGTCAGCGCGCGGCCGTACACACGCAGCCCGCGTACCGGAGGAGGTCCAGGTGGACCCTCCGGTGCAGGCGGAGTGCGAACACGTTCACACTCCGACCCAACCATGGGGATGCCCCGCGGGTCAACTCACCCGCCACTCGCGGTGCCCGCGGCCAGGGGCCTGCCACCTGCGGTGGGCCCGCTGCCCGCCGCTGCGTGGGGGCTGCGCCCCTTGGGGGTGCCGCTTGCCGTGGCCCCGCTTCTCTCCCACGGCCGTGGTTGCGCGCGCAGTTCCCCGCGCCCCTGGGGCCGCTTGCCGTGGCCCCGCTACTTTCCCGCCGCCGTGGCTGGGCGCGCAGTTCCCCGCGGCCCTGCGTGGGCACCCCGAGCAACCGTTCAGCGGTGGTGCGCGTGGGCGCCCGGAGGGGCGTCCTCGTCGTCGGGGAGTTTGCAGACGCGCTCAAGGAATATGGCCGCCGCCACCACGGCGATCCCGGCGAGGAACGCCAGGCCGGCGTAGACGGCCTGGTGCCGGCGGGGATCCATGTCGAGCTTGTACATGATGAGGTAGATGCACGCCCCGCCGTACATTCCCGCGACGAGCGAGGCGACCAGCGCGCTGGCCTGGCCGAAGACCACCGCCCGGGCGGCGGCCAGCGGGTCGACGCCCTTGGCGCCGGGGCGCCGCTCGCGCTGGGCGCGCAGCCGGGAGCGCAGCGAGAGCGCCGTGGCGAAGAGGGCGACGGCGATCAGGGCGAGGACGATGGGCGCGGCCACGGGGACGCCCGGGAGCGTGCCGACCGTGTCCCACAGGCGGGCCGCGGACCAGGCGATCACCACCGCGATCGCGAAGAGCCCCGCCAGCATCCTGATCCGCAGTGTCCTCACCGAGTGCCCGCCTCCACGTCGTTGTTGTCTACCGGTCGCAACGATTACTCGGGCAGCCGGAGTTCCACGTCGTCACGGCGCTCGACACCCTGCCGGCCGGTGGCCGCGAGCAGTTCGGCGACCGGACCCCGGCCGGGCACGACCGCGGCCGGGTCGATGTCGTACCACGGTACGAGGACGAAGCCCCGCTCGTGGGCCCGGGGGTGGGGCAGGGTGAGCGCGGGGTCGTCGGAGACGACGCCCTGGTAGGCGACGATGTCGACGTCGATGGTGCGCGGACCCCAGCGCTCGGCCCGTACCCGAAGGTAGGCCTCCTCGATGGCGTGGGCGCGCTCCAGCAGCGAGGCGGGGGGCAGGGTGGTGCGCAGGAGGACGACGGCGTTGAAGTAGCCGGGCTGGGTGCCGGGCTCGACGCCCCACGGCTCGGTCTCGTACACCGGGGAGACGGCCTTGACCCGGACGCCGGGGGTGTCCTCCAGCGCGTCCACGGCGCCTTGCAGGGTCTCCAGCCGGTTGCCGAGGTTGCCGCCCAGCGAGATCACGGCGGTCTGCGGGTTCTGCAGCGTGCTGTCCGCCGCGTCGACGGCGGCGACGACCGACGCGGGCACGGGCTGGACGGTGGGGTCTGCGGACTGCTCCGGCCATTCGGCGGTCACGGGCGCCTCCGGGTGATGGTCACGGTCACGTCGTCGAAGGGCACGGTGATGGGCGCGTCGGGCTTGTGCACGGTCACCTCGACCTCCTGCACCGCCTCGTGCCCCAGGCAGGTGTCGGCGATGCGCTGGGCAAGGGTCTCGATGAGGTCGACGGGCTCGCCTGCGACGACGGCCGCGACCTCCTCGGCGACCACACCGTAGTGCACGGTCCTGTCGAGGTCGTCACCGGCCGCCGCCGGGGAGGTGTCCAGGCCCATCACCAGGTCGATCACGAAGATCTGGCCGTTCTCCCGCTCGTGCTGGAAGACGCCGTGGTTTCCGCGCACCTTCAGGCCGTGCAGCGCGACTCGGTCCACCGTCACTCCTCGTGTTCTGCTTCTTCTGTCTCGTCGTCGTCCTCCGCCAGCACCGGCGAGCCGTGGTGCACCCACAGCCGCCAGCCGTCGGCGGTGCGGCGGAAGACGTTGGTGGCCACCACCAGGCCGCCGACCAGCGAGCCGGCCGAGCCGTCGTCCTCCGCGGGGCCGCCGGTGAGGATGTTCTCGGTGCAGGTCACGACGGCCGCGTCGCCGTCCACGCCGACCTCGACGTCGGTGAGGAAGAACTGGATGTAGTCGGTGTTGGCCATGATCAGCGCGAAGGACCGCATCACCTCGCGGCGCCCGCGCAGCACCGGCCAGCCGGGGTGGACGACGGCGACGGACTCGGCGAGCGGTCCGTCGAGCACCACCGACTCCAGCGCGTCGAGGTCGGAATTCTCCACGGCGTCGTAGAAGGCCTGGTTGGCCCGCTCGACCGCGCGTGCTTCTGCCGTCCTCGGCGTCATGCGCCCTCCCCTGCCACGGTCCGACCCGCGGCTGTCTCGATGGCCCGCGCCACCCGTACGGCGTCGGCGCTCGCGTGCACCTCGTGCACCCGCACCGCCCAGGCGCCCTCGCGGGCGGCGAGGGCGGTGACCGCGGCGGTGGCCGCGTCCCTTTCCCTGGCCGGCGGCGGATCGCCGGCGGCGCCGGCCAGGACGCGGCCGAGGAAGCGTTTGCGCGACGCGGCCACCAGCAGCGGGCGGCCGAGCGCGCGCAGGGCGCCGAGGTGGGCGAGCAGGGTGAGGTCGTGGCCGGCCTCCTTGGCGAAGCCCAGCCCCGGGTCGAGAACGATACGGGCCGGGTCGACGCCGCCCGCCACCGCCCGGTCGAGTCCGGTGCGCAGCTCGGCGACGACCTCGGCGAGGACGTCGCCGTAGACGGCGCGGTTGTTCATGTCGATGCTCTGGCCGCGCCAGTGCATGACCACGAAGGGCACCTGGGCCGCGGCCACCACCGGGATCATCGCCGGGTCGGCCTGGCCGCCGCTGACGTCGTTGACCAGCCTGGCGCCCGCTGCGACGGCCTGCTCGGCGACGGCGGCCCGCATCGTGTCGACGCTGACCAGCACGCCGGCCGCGGCCAGTTCGCGGACCACGGGGAGCACCCGGCGCAGTTCCTCGGCCTCGTCGACCCGGGCGGCACCCGGCCGGGTCGACTCACCGCCGACGTCGACGATGTCGGCGCCCTGGACGACCAGGTCGAGGCCGTGCTTGACGGCGACGTCCGGGTCGAACCACCGCCCGCCGTCGGAGAACGAGTCGGGCGTGACATTCACCACGCCCATGACCGCGCAGCGGTCCCACTCCGGCAGTCCGACGGGTCCGGCGGGACCCTGCTGGGTAGTCATGCGCCCAGCGTAGGCGGTAGGGGTCAGGCGACCGCACTCCGCTTGCCCGAGTCCCCTGACATCCCCGCGGTCCCGCCGGGCGGGGCGGCGTAGCCCGTGCGGTGCCGGTGCGGCGGGCGGTCGGCGCGGCCTGGCAGGAAGCGCTGGACAGCGGCGGGCAGCGGCAGCGACAGGGTGACGAAACCCTCGGCCTGCATGATCGCGAAGCCGATCCGCGGCAGGTCCCGGGAGTTGGGGAAGACCAGGAAGCGCGGCACCCAGTCCGGCTGGAATTTCGCGTTGAATTTGTACAGCGACTCGATCTGGAACCAGCGGGACAGGAAGACCAGCAGGCCGCGCCAGCCGCGCAGCACCGGTCCCGCGCCGATCCGCTCGCCGCGGGCCAGGGCGGAGCGGAACATCGCGAAGTTCAGCGACACCCTGACCACGCCCAGCGCCGGGGCCTGCTGGAGCGCGGCGACGATCAGCAGCTCGTTCAGGCCGGGGTCGGCGCTGCGGTCGCGCCGCATCAGCTCCAGCGACATGCCGTCAGGACCCCAGGGCACGAAGTGCAGCACGGCCCGCAGGTCGCCCAGCTCGGGGTGCGGGGCGCCTGGTTCACGGTCCTTGTGGGCGGTGACGACGACGCAGTCGCCGTCCAGGTCCTCGCCGAAGCGGCCGAGCGCCATCGAGAAGCCGCGCTCGGTGTCGGTGCCGCGCCAGGCGTCGGCGGCCAGCCGTACCTTCTGCTTCTCGCCCTCGGTCAGCTCCCGCACCCGGCGCACCCGGCATACATAGCCGGACCGTTCGATCCGCTTGACCATCTGCCGCACATTGCGCATGGCGCGACCTTCGAGGGTGAAGTCCGCGGCATTGACGATGGCCTCGTCGCCCAGTTCCAGCGCGTCCAGGCCGGTCTCCCGGGTCCACACCTCGCCGCCGGTCTCGCTGCACCCGACGACGGCCGGCAGCCAGGCGTGCGCGCGGGCCAGCTCCATGAACCGCTCGATGGCGCCGGGCCAGGCCTCGACATCGCCGATCGGGTCGCCGCCGGCCAGTGCCACGCCCGAGACCACCCGGTAGCAGACCGCGGCCTTGCCGCTGGCCGAGAAGACCACGGACTTGTCGCGGCGCAGCGCGAAGTGGCCGAGCGAGTCGCGGGCGCCGTGCCGGGTCAGCAGGGCGCGCAGCCGGTCCTCGTCGGCCTCGCTCAGCTCCGCGACCGGGCGGCCGGGGCGCAGCGCGAGGTAGACGGTGGAGATCGCGATGAGCAGGCCGAGGCCGCCCAGCGAGTAGCCGACCAGGTCGTTGACCCGGTCGCTGGTGTACGTGACCGGCCCCTCGAAGCCGAACAGGCCGAACAGCACGTGCTCGCAGCGGTCCAGCAGGCCCGGGCTGCCGCGCTCGGAGGACGGGTGGGCGCTGGTGATGACCAGGCCGAGGGAGAAGGCGACCGCGCTCAGCCCGACGAAGTTCAGCAGCGCGCGCCAGCGGGTGCGCGGGTCGGACAGCGCGGTGAACTCCTGCCGGTGCACCAGCAGTACGGCCATCAGGGCGAGGGAGACGCCGACTCCGAAGAAGGAGTGACGGTAGATCAGCTGGGTGGCGGCGCCGACCGGCAGCAGGAGGACGGCGGCCCACCAGGCCCGCTGTTTACCGCGTTTGAGCGCGTGCGCCAGCATCAGCAGCAGGATGCCGGTGACCACGGACGTCGCGGCGGCCAGCGAGCTGACCGTGCCGGGGAAGACCGCGGCCATATGGTGCATCCGGCCGTTGCGGAAGGCCGGGAAGATCGCCGACACGACGTCGAGCAGGCCGATCACGGCCGTCGCCGTTCCAATGATCTTGGGTACGGCCGCGGACCGCACAGGCCAGCGGTGCCGGCGCAAGGCCGGCTGCCGGTCAGCGGACATCGTCCACCGCCGACGGAACCCGGTCCGGGATTTCGCCCTCTACCAGTACAGACATGGGTCACCAAACCACAGCATCACCGGGAATCACGGGATTATCCCGCAATCTGCTCCAGTACGAATAATTTGCGCCCTCTAGGACGCGAACTCTGCCGTCCGGGTTCCGTCCGGAGCGGCGCAACTGGACGCCGACGCAGAAAGTACACCTGCCGACATGGGTCTCACGAGTAACAAGGTGCTGCTCGCCGCCGCGCTGCTCGCACTGGCGCTGTTCGTCCTCACAGTGTGGCTGTGGCCGCGACTGGCCAAGCGCGGTCCGCTGGCGGTGCTGGCCAGGATCGGCGTGCTGCTGGGGACCCAGCTGGCGCTGATCGCCGCGCTGGCGCTGACGGCGAACTCCTCCTTCGGCTTCTACGCCTCGTGGGCCGACCTGTTCGGCCGCAACACCACGCCGGGTGTCGTGGTGGACCACGCGGCCGGCTCACCGACCGAGGGCGCCCTCCAGGTGCTCGGCACCCTCCACGTCAACGTGGCCGGCGGCACGGTGCCGCGGATAGGGGGCCAGATCCAGAAGGTCGCCGTGGGCGGCGGCCCCTCGGGCATCAGTACGACGGCGTACGTCTACCTGCCGCCCGAATACTTCAAGGACGCGCGGAGCCGCTTCCCGGTGGCGGTGGTGCTCACCGGCTACCCGGGGACCGCCGAGGCCCTCTACAAGAAGCTCAAGTACCCGGCGATAGCCGCCGGACAGGTGCAGCACAAGGCCGCCCGGCCGATGATCCTGGTCATGATGCGGCCCACCGTCGCGCCGCCGCGCGACACCGAGTGCACGGACGTGCCCGGCGGACCGCAGACCGAGACCTTCTTCAGCACCGATCTGCCGAAGGCGCTGGAGGCCCGCTACCGGGTCGGCGCGGACGCGGCGAGCTGGGGCATCATCGGCGACTCCACGGGCGGCTACTGCGCCCTCAAGCTCGCGCTGCGCAACCCTGGCGCCTACTCCACCGCGGTGGGCCTGTCGGCGGACTACGGCGCCCCCAAGGACGCCACCACCGGCGACCTCTACGGCGGCAGTGCGGCCCGCCGCCGCGAGAACGACCTGATGTGGCGGCTCGGCCACCTTCCGCACCCCGCGGTGAACCTGCTGGTGACCAGCAGCCGGCAGGGCGAGCACAACTACCGCGACACCCTGCGCTTCATCTCGCTGGCGGGCGGCCCGACCAAGGTCTCCTCGATCATCCTGCCGGTCGGCGGCCACAATTTCACCACCTGGTCGCGGGAGATCCCTCCCGCCCTGGAGTGGCTCAGCGCCCACCTGACGCCCTGAAAGGCGCAGCCTTGCCGCACGGCTCAGCCCGGCCGCACGGCTCAGCCCGGCGCGGTCAGGCGCTCAGCCGCGACCGATGATCAGGCTCATCGCCTCGGAGCGGGTGGCCGGGTCACGCAGCTGCCCCCGCACCGCGGACGTGATCGTCTTGGCACCCGGCTTGCGCACGCCCCGCATCGTCATGCACATGTGCTCGCACTCCACGACCACGATCACCCCGCGCGGTTCGAGTATCCGCATCAGGGCGTCGGCGATCTGCGTGGTGAGGCGTTCCTGCACCTGCGGGCGCCGGGCGTAGACGTCGACCAGTCGGGCCAGCTTCGACAGGCCGGTGATCTTGCCGCTGGCCGAGGGGATGTAGCCGACGTGCGCGACGCCGACGAAGGGCACCAGGTGGTGCTCGCACGAGGACATCACCTCGATGTCCTTGACCAGCACCATCTCGTCGTGGCCGAGGTCGAAGGTGGTGGTCAGCACATCCTCCGGTTCCTGCCACAGGCCGGAGAAGATCTCCCGGTAGGCGCGGGCCACCCGGTCCGGGGTCTCCCGCAGGCCCTCCCGGTCGGGGTCCTCACCGACGGCGAGCAGCAGCTCGCGGACGGCGGCGGCGACCCGCTTCTCGTCGTACTCGCAGATCCGGCTGGCGCCGTCGAGTGTCACGGGGTCCGTCATGGTGCCTCGTTCCTGCTGCTCATGCGGTCGGCCGGGTGCCGCGACGACGAAAAGGGCCGCGGCCCCAAGGATAAAACCCCGGGGCCGCGGCCTTCATTCCGGGATACTCCCGGACCTGCGGCTTCTCAGCTGTCGGACCTGCCGTCCTCGGGCAGCTCGACGGGTTCCACGGCCGGCTTGGCCGTGGAGATCGCCGCCGGGCCGTTGCCGTTGGCGGGCGGCTGGCTGCCGTTGGTCAGCGCCAGCTCCTTCGGCGAGAGCACCGGGGGCCGGGTGGACGGCGTACGCCGGGCGGACCCGGTCCAGGCCGGACGCGGCGGACGCTTGACGATCTGGGCGAAGATCTCGGCGATCTCCTCCTTGTTCAGCGTCTCCCGCTCCAGCAGGGCCAGCACGAGGTTGTCCAGGACGTCGCGGTTCTCGACCAGGATCTCCCAGGCCTCGTTGTGCGCCGTCTCGATCAGCTTCTTGACCTCCTCGTCCACCAGCCCGGCGACCTCTTCCGAGTAGTCGCGCTGGTGACCCATCTCACGGCCGAGGAAGGGCTCGGAGTCGCTGGAGCCGAACTTGATCGCGCCCAGCCGCTCGGTCATGCCGTACTGGGTGACCATCGCGCGGGCCGTGGTGGTGGCCTTCTCGATGTCGTTGGACGCGCCGGTGGTCGGGTCGTGGAAGACCAGTTCCTCCGCCGCCCGGCCGCCCATCATGTAGGCGAGCTGGTCGAGCATCTCGTTGCGCGTGGTCGAGTACTTGTCCTCGTCGGGCAGCACCATCGTGTAGCCCAGGGCGCGGCCGCGGGACAGGATCGTCACCTTGTGCACCGGGTCGGAGTTCGGTGAGGCCGCCGCGACCAGGGCGTGTCCGCCCTCGTGGTACGCGGTGATCTTCTTCTCCTTGTCCGACATGATGCGGGTGCGCTTCTGCGGCCCGGCCACGACCCGGTCGATGGCCTCGTCCAGGACGTAGTTGTCGATGAGCTTCTTGTCGCCGCGGGCGGTGAGCAGCGCCGCTTCATTCAGCACATTGCTCAGGTCCGCGCCGGTGAAGCCGGGGGTGCGGCGGGCGACGGCCATCAGGTCGACGTCCGGCGCGATCGGCTTGCCCTTCTGGTGGACCGTGAGGATCTCCAGCCGGCCCTGCAGGTCCGGCGGGTCGACCGCGATCTGCCGGTCGAACCGGCCCGGGCGCAGCAGCGCCGGGTCGAGGATGTCGGGCCGGTTGGTGGCGGCGATCAGAATCACGCCGCCCTTCACGTCGAAGCCGTCCATCTCGACCAGCAGCTGGTTGAGAGTCTGCTCACGCTCGTCGTGGCCACCGCCGAGGCCCGCACCGCGGTGCCGGCCGACGGCGTCGATCTCGTCGACGAAGACGATCGCCGGGGCATTGGCCTTGGCCTGTTCGAACAGGTCACGGACCCGGCTGGCACCGACACCGACGAACATCTCGACGAAGTCGGAACCGGAGATCGAGTAGAACGGCACGCCCGCCTCACCGGCGACGGCCCGTGCCAGCAGGGTCTTGCCGGTGCCGGGGCGGCCGTAGAGCAGCACGCCCTTGGGAATCTTGGCGCCGACGGCCTGGAACTTGGCGGGCTCCTGCAGGAACTCCTTGATCTCCTGGAGCTCCTCCACCGCCTCGTCGCAGCCCGCGACGTCGGAGAACGTCGTCTTGGGGGTGTCCTTGGTGATCAGTTTGGCCTTGGACTTCCCGAACTGCATGACGCGCGAACCGCCGCCCTGCATCTGGTTCATCAGGAAGAGGAAGACCACCACGATCAGCACGAAGGGCAGCAGCGACAGCAGGATGCCGAGGAAGGCGTTCTGCTTGGACTGCGAGACGGTGTACTTGTCCGGGAGCTGGACCCCCGCCACCTTGCCGTCCACGATCTTCTGCAGGTCCGCGGCGATCGCGGCGCCCTGGTCGCCGATGTAGCTCGCCCGGACCTTGGAGCTGCCCTCGATCTTGATGCCGTTTTTGAGCTGGACCTTGATGGAGTTGTCGTCCCCGGTGGTCAGCTCGGCTGATTTGGCCTGGTTGGTGTCGATCGCATGCAAGACCGCGCCGGTGTCCACCGTCTTGTAGCCGCCGCCGGACCCGACGACCTGCATCAACACGACCACGGCGAGGACAGCCAGCACGATCCACATCACTGGCCCACGGAAATAGCGCTTCACGTCCATCCATGCGGGGCGAAACCGCCCCGTCCCTCCTGCCACAGTGAGGCACGGACGCCTGTTGGCGGCGCGTGCATCCGGTGTTGTATTGACCCGACCTTCGGACGGTACCCCAGCATTGTCACCCGAGGGCGCCGCCGACTGTTAACCAACCCGCTTTCCCCTGCTCCAACGCCGGGAAAACGGCATCGGTTCCCCGAACCGCCCGCCCGGCGGCTCAGCCACCGTAGACGTGCGGGGCAAGGGTGCCGACGAAGGGAAGATTCCGGTACTTCTCGGCATAGTCCAGGCCGTAGCCCACGACGAACTCGTTGGGAATGTCGAAGCCGGTGTACTTCACGTCGAGCTCGACCTTGGCCGCCTCGGGCTTGCGCAGCAGCGTGCAGACCTCCAGGGAGGCCGGGCCGCGCGAGCCGAGGTTGCTGATCAGCCAGGAGAGGGTAAGCCCCGAGTCGATGATGTCCTCGACGATCAGCACGTCCCGGCCCGCGATGTCGGTGTCCAGGTCCTTGAGGATGCGGACCACACCGGAGGACTTGGTGCCGGCCCCGTAGGAGGACACCGCCATCCAGTCCATGGTGACCTCGCTGGACAGGGCGCGGGCCAGGTCCGCCATCACCATGACGGCGCCCTTGAGGACGCCCACGATCAGCAGGTCCTTGCCCGCGTAGTCCCGGTCGATCTCCGCGGCCAGCTCCACCAGTTTGGCGTCGATCTCTGCCTTGGAGAGGAGCACTTTCTCCAGGTCGGTGCCCATGTCGATCTCGTTCACTGCCTGGTACGTCCCTCAGCTGCTCGGGTCCACGTCGGCGCCCTTACGACGGCGAGAACACCAGTCTGCCATTGGCCCGCAGCACAGCGACGCCGCCCGGCAGGTTGAGCGCCTTCTGCCCGTGCCAGCCGGTGACCAGCCGGTCCACCTCCTCGATGTGCCGGGCGAAGAGGAAGCCCGGCGGCGAGCCGGCGGCGATGGCCGATCTGCGCAGCACTCTTCGGCGCACCGCGGCGGGGAGCGTGGCCAGCCGGCGTACGTCGAGGCTGCCGTCGTCGCCCGCCGCGTCGGCCTGCGCGTCCGCCGCCCACTGGTCGAGGGCGTCGGCGTCGTCCCTGGACAGCTGGGCGGTGCGGGCCAGCGCCTCGACGACGCCCTTGCCGAGGGATTTCTCCAGCACCGGCAGCGCCTCGTGCCTGACCCGGGAGCGGGTGTAGGCCGGGTCGTGGTTGTGCGGGTCCTCCCAGACGGTGATGCCCTGGGCGAGACAGCCCTGCCGTACGGTGTCGCGGTCCAGCAGCAGGAAGGGCCGCCGGTAGCGGCCGCCCGCCCCGGAGACCGCGGCCATGCCGGACAGCGAGCGGATACCGGAGCCGCGGGCGAGCCCGAGCAGCACCGTTTCTGCCTGGTCGTCGCGGGTGTGGCCGAGCAGCACGGCGGCGGCGCCGCGCCGGTCGGCGGCGGCGTCGAGCGCCGCGTAACGGGCGTCGCGGGCCGCGGCCTCGGGGCCGCCCTGGCGGCCGACGGTCACACCGACGGCGTCGACCGGGTCGAGGCCGAGCGCGCGCAGCCGGCCGGCCACCTCCTGGGCGCGCACGGCGGAGCCGTCCTGGAGGCCGTGGTCGACGGTGACCGCGCCGGCCCGGACGCCGAGCCGCGGCCCTTCGAAGGCGAGGGCGGCGGCCAGCGCCATGGAGTCGGCCCCGCCGCTGCACGCGGCGAGCACCACGGGGTGCGGGTCGGCGGACGAGCTGAGGACGTCGTGCAGGACGCGGCGGACCGCCAGGCGTATCGCCGCGACCGTGGGGTGGGGTCCCATGTCCGGTTCCCTCCTGAGGAGGCTGTGAGCGGGAGCAGAAGCGAGGGGAGATGACGCAGGGTATCCAGATGGTGACAGAACTCCGAGCATTACCCGAGCATCGCACGCCCTACCCCACGTCTACGGTCCCTCGGACGGGTGAACCGGAGGGCTCCGGGTGGTCAGCCCTCGCTACGCCGGTGCACCCGGGCGACCCATTCCGCCGGTTTGGCGATCTCCGTCTTGGTGGGCAGGGTGTTCGGCGATGTCCACACCTTGTTGAAGCCGTCCATGCCGACCTCGTCGACCACGGCCCGCACGAACCGCTCGCCGTCGCGGTACTGCCGCAGCTTGGCGTCCAGGCCGAGCAGCCGGCGCAGCGCCTGGTCCAGGCGTCCGGCGCCGGTGGCGCGGCGGCGGCTGAACTTCTCCCGGATCTCCGCGACGCTCGCCACGACCTCGGGTCCCACGCCGTCCATCACGTAGTCGGCGTGTCCCTCCAGCAGCGACATCACGCCGGTCAGCCGGGCCAGGATCTCCCGCTGGGAGGGCGTCTGCACCAGGTCGACCAGGCTGCGGCCGTCGTCCGGCGCGCCCTCGGCCTCCGCGGCACCGTCCGCCCCGTCCTGGTCCTTGCCGCCGTTCGGGCCGCTGAAGGACTGCACGGCCTGCCGGACCCGCTCGATCACCGTGGAGGCGTCGAGGTCGGTCTCGCCCAGGAACGACTGGATCTCGCTCTCGATGTGGTCGCGCAGCCACGGCACCGCGGTGAACTGCGTGCGGTGCGTCTCCTCGTGCAGGCACACCCACAGCCGGAAGTCGTGCGGGTCCACGTCCAGCTCCCGCTCGACCTGCACGATGTTCGGCGCCACCAGGAGCAGCCGTCCCGCCTTGGACTGGCCGGGTCCCGGCTTGACCGGCCCGGCCGGCATGTCGCGGCTGGGCGGCGCGAACGTCTCGTACTGCCCGAGCACCCGGGACGACAGGAAGCTCAGCAGCATCCCGACCTCGACCCCGGTGACCTTGCCGCCGACCGTGCCGAGCACCGCGCCGCCCGCGCCGCCGGGCCTGCGGGCCTGCATCTTGACCAGCAGCGGCTTGAGGACCTCGCGGAAGCCGGCCACATTCGCCTTGGCCCAGCCGGCCCGGTCCACGATCAGCACGGGGGTGCCGTGCGGTGGCGCGTCCGCGTCGCCGTGCATGCGGGTGAAGGCCCGCACGTGCGCCTCGGAGTCCAGCGCGTGCCCGCGCAGCTCCGCCACGATCGCCCTGGCCTCGTCGCGGCTCACCTCAGGCCCCGGGCGGGTCAGCCTCTGGGCTGTCGCCACGGCGAGGTTCCAGTCGACCATCTCGCTTCCACCGATGCTCGTCATGTCTTCACGGTACGTTGCCGGTCCGCGCTTTGGGGCCTGCCGGGAGGGCGGAGGGGCGGGCCGGGGGACATTCCCGGCCCGCCCCTCCGGCGGTGCGTGACGCGGAAGCGGGCTCAGTGGCCCGGGCCGTGCTCCTTGAGCCGGCGGAAGGACTCCTCGATCTCCGCCTCGGCCGCGGCGCGGTCCACCCAGTCGGCGCCCTCGACGGACTTGCCGGGCTCCAGGTCCTTGTAGACCTCGAAGAAGTGCTGGATCTCCAGCCGGTCGAACTCGCTCACGTGGTGGATGTCCTGCAGGTACTCCACCCGCGGGTCGGACGCGGGCACGCACAGCACCTTGTCGTCGCCGCCGGCCTCGTCGGTCATGCGGAACATGCCGATCGCACGGCAGGTGATCAGGCAGCCGGGGAAGGTCGGCTCGTCCAGGATGACCAGCGCGTCCAGCGGGTCGCCGTCCTGGCCGAGGGTGTTCTCGATGAAGCCGTAGTCGGCGGGATAGCTGGTCGAGGTGAAGAGCCTGCGGTCCAGGCGGATACGACCGGTCTCGTGGTCCACCTCGTACTTGTTCCGCGAACCCTTCGGGATCTCGATCGTGACGTCGAACTCCAAGGCCCTACTCCTCCATGATCAGCACGTACTGCGGGTGATTAAGTGTCTCCCACGCAAGTGGGTGGTCGTGAAAGGGGCTGGTCGGGGGTGCCGCACGGCAGGACAGTGCAGGTAGTGGCGATATCCGCGGCGATAGGTGCGGTGGTCGCGGCGGGTGCGGCGGCTGCCGCGGGGCCGTGGGACGGCGGACAGCGTACGGCCGAACGGTCCTACGCCGCAGCCCGGGACGGGAAAACAGCCGCGCCCGCCGGGTCCTCCGCCGCCGGAACCGCCGCCCCTGCCGCGCCGCGGCCCTATGCCGCGCCTCCCGCCGCCGCTGCCGCGCCCGTGCTCGCCCCGGCGGGCGGCGGGCAGGCCGCCGCCGGCTCCGGCCTCGCGGCCGGGCTCGGCCCGCTGATGGCCTCGCGGGACCTCGGCACGGTACGCACCGGGGCGGTGCTCGACGTCGCGAGCGGGCGGACGGTCTACGACCACAAGTCGGCCACCGCCTCCACGCCGGCCTCGACCACCAAGCTCGCCACCGCCGTCGCCGCGCTCGGCACCCTCGGCGGCTCCCGCACCCTGACGACCGGCGTGGTCGCCGTCGGCTCCAAGCGCGTCGTGCTCGTCGGGGGCGGCGACCCGACCCTCGAACTCGACCAGCTCGCCGCCGACACCGCCGCCGCGCTCCACTCCCGCGGCACCACGTCCGTACGGCTCGGCTACGACACGTCGCTGTACACGGGACCCGAGCTGCACCCCATCGGCTACAACGACAACCTCGCGCCGGTCACCGCGCTGATGGTGCGCGAGGGGCGCCTGGGCCACAGCGAGAGCGGTCCCGCGGCCCGCGCCACCGACCCGGCGCTCGCGGCGGCCACGTCCTTCGCGAAGCTGCTGCGCGCGCACGGCGTCACCGTCGCCGGCGACCCGGCCTCCGCGAGCGGCGCCGGCGGGACCCAGTTGGCGGCGCACCGGTCGGCGCCGCTGAGCGAGCTGGTCGAGCGGATGCTCACCGACTCCGACAACGACATCGCCGAGGCGCTGGCCCGCCAGGTCGCCCTGGCGGGCGGCCGTCCCGCCAGTTTCGCGGGCGGCGCGAAGGCGGTCGGCGACGCCCTGCGGCGCTACGGCGTGCCCCTGGGGAATGCCGTCTTCGCCGACGGCAGCGGCCTCGACCACCACGACGCGCTGTCGCCCGCGGCGCTCACCCACATCCTCGCGCTGGCCGCGTCCCCCTCCCATCCCGAACTGCGCCCGGTCCTGGAGGGCCTGCCCATCGCGGCCTTCACCGGGACGCTGGCGTCCCGTTTCCGCTCGGCCCCGGGCGCGGGGGTCGTCCGCGCCAAGACCGGCACGCTGACCGGTACGAACACGATCGCCGGAGTGACGGTCACCCCCGCCGGGCGGGTGCTGGCCTTCTGCTTCATGACCCAGGGCGCGCCGTCCGCGACCGCGGCCCAAGCGGCGCTGGACGCCCTGGCAGGCGCGGTCACGGCGGGCTGACCCCGCGGCCCTGGGACACGCCCTAGAAGCCGCGGGTGCGCTTCGCGGCGCGGCGGGGGGTGGTGGGGCCGGGGGAGGGCAGCGCGAGGCGGGCGATCTCATTGCCGAGGTTGACCCCGATGGCCAGTGCCAGCGCGATGGCAGCGGCCCGCGTGAGCTGCGTGAAGCCCTGTTCGGTGTGGTTCTGGGTGAACGCCAGCAGGCCGAAGTACGTGGCGGAGCCGGGCAGCAGCGGCCCGATCGCCGCCGTCACGTACGGCAGGACGGACACGTACCGGTAGCGGGCCATGAGCTGGCCGAAGAGCCCGACCAGCCCGGCGGCCGCCGCGGTGGCGCCGACCTGGTTGCCGCCGGCCTGCTGGTGCAGGACGCCGTAGACCGTCCAGGCGACGCCCCCGTTGAGGGTGGCGAGCAGCAGCACCGCCCGCTCGCACTGGAGCAGCACGGCGAAGGCCAGCGTCAGCACCATCGCGGCGACGAGCTGCACCCACGGGTGGTCGTACGCGCGGATCGCCTGGTCGGGGTTGAGGTCAGCGCCGAGTTTGACGCCGGCGTAGAGGATCAGGGTGACGCCGATGACGATGCCGACGACGAGGTAGATCACTTCGAGCAGCCGGGCCGAGGCGGTGATGTAGAAGCCGGTCAGGCCGTCCTGGACGGCGGCGACCAGGGCGCGGCCGGGCAGCAGCGCGAACAGCCCGCCGGTGATGACCGCGGAGGACTGGACGCCCGCGGCGCCCGGGATCCAGCGCGCCAGGTCCACCAGCACCCCCATCGCGGCGGCGGGCATCGCCGCCGCCGCGAACTGGTAGAACTCCGGGATCCCGCGTCCGGCCAGCAGCCACGCGAGGCGGTCGCCGAGCATCGCGGCGACCCCGGCGGCCAGGAAGATGATCAGATTGCCGCCGACCAGCAGGCTGGCCGCGCCCGCGAGCAGCCCGGCGGCCCCGGTGAGCAGCCAGCTGCCGTAGGGGTGCCGGTTGCGCCGGATGTCGGCGAGCCGCCGGTAGGCGTCCTCCAGGGTGGCCTCGCCGGCGGTGACACCGTCCACGAGGCGGTAGACCGCGGCGAGCCGGGTGTAGTCGGTGCCGCGGCGGCGGACCGTACGGCTCATGGTGAGCGGCGGGTCGGTCAGCGAGGGCTGGTAGGAGATGCCCAGCAGGGTGAAGGTGACGTTGGGCTCCACCCGGGCGAGGCCGTAGGCGTAGGCGACGCCGAGCATCGCCGCCTCGACGTCCTCCGCGCCCTCGCCGCCGGCCAGCAGCAGTTCGCCGATCCGCAGGGTCAGGTCGAGCACCCGCGGCACCGACACGGTGTGGCCGGATTCCGGCCGGTCCAGGGCGACGTCGGGACCCGGCCGTTCGGTGACCGACAGCCGGACGAAGGTCCGCATGCGGTCCTGCCAGCGCGCGTCCCCCGGCGGCAGGGCGATGACCGGGATGCCCTCGGGCGGGGTGAAGGCCGAGCCGTAGCCGTTGGACGGCACGGCGGGGCGCGGCCCGGTGTCCGGTTCGCGCTCCTGTCCCGGCCCCGGGCCGTCCGTCACCCGCCCGCCCTCAGTTCTTCTGCGCGCGGTGCCGGCCGGCACCGCGCGGTGCCCCGACGGCCTCGGGGACGTCCGCGCCCTCGGCCGGCTCCGGCTGCGCGGACGCCGCCTTGCGGCGCGAGCGCAGGTACTCGATGCCCAGCGGCACCACCGACACCAGCACCACCAGGACGAGGATCGCCTCGATGTTGTCCTTCACGAATTGGACCTGGCCGAGCCAGTAACCCAGCAGCGTGACTCCGGCGCCCCACAAGGTGCCGCCGATCACATTGAAGGTGGCAAAGGTGCGGTAGTTCATTCGGCTGACGCCTGCGACGATCGGGGTGAACGTTCTGACCACCGGTACGAAGCAGGCCATCACGATGGCTTTGGGTCCGTGGTGCTCGAAAAACGCGTGCGCCTTCTCGATGTTCTCCATCTTGAACAGCCGCGAGTCGGGACGGCTGAACAGCGAGGGGCCGACCTTGCGGCCGAACAGGTAGCCGACCTGCTGCCCCACCACCGAGGCGACCGCGATCAGCGGGGCCACCAGCCACAGCGGCCGGTCCAGGGTGCCGCCGGCCACCAGCAGGCCCGTGGTGAAGAGCAGCGAGTCGCCGGGCAGGAAGAATCCGATCAGCAGCCCCGACTCCGCGAACACGATCAGCAGCACGCCCCACAGGCCGTACGTGTTGATCAGATGGTCGGGAGAGAGCCAGCTCGGGCCGAGCGCGATGTTCGTCACGATCCAAAAGTATCAATCCAGTGTTGATACAAACGTTCCGCAACCTGTGACTAGTGCACTACCTTCTCCGCAGTGTCACCCATGCACCCGATGCACCACCGCATGTCCGGAAAGTCATCCCCGTCTTCCCCCCACGTGCCCCGTCACTGCGTCCGAACCACCTGGCGGCTCCCGTTATGACTCGCGCCATCTCCCTGCACGAAGTTTCCAAGTACTACCCGAAGCAGCCGTCGCCTGCCGTGGACCGGTTCTCGCTGGACATCGCGCCGGGTGAGTTCCTGGTGCTGCTCGGCCCCTCGGGCTGCGGCAAGTCGACCGTCCTGCGGATGATCGCGGGCCTGGAGGACATCACCACGGGCGAGCTGCTGCTCGACGGCGAATACTCCAACGACCTGGCGCCGGGCGACCGCCGGATGGCCATGGTCTTCCAGAACTTCGCCCTCTACCCGAGCATGACCAGCAGGGAGAACATCGGTTTCCCGCTGCGGTTCGAGATGCCCGGCGAGGAGCACGGGCCGCGGGTCGACGAGACCGCCCGCATCCTCGGCATCGAGGAGATCCTCGACCGCTACCCCGGGCAGCTCTCCGGCGGTGAGCGCCAGCGCGTCGCCATGGGCCGGGCCATCTCCCGGCACCCCTCGGTCTTCCTGATGGACGAGCCGCTGTCCAACCTGGACGCGAAGCTGCGCGCGCACCTGCGCGCCGAGATCGCCCGCCTCACCCACGGCATGGGCGTCACGACCGTCTACGTCACCCACGACCAGGCCGAGGCCATGTCGCTCGGCGACCGGGTCGCCATCATGCGCAGCGGCGTACTCCAGCAGATCAGCAGCCCGCGCGAGGCGTACCACCTGCCGGAGAACGTCTTCGTCGCCGCCTTCGTCGGCACCCCGCGGATCAATCTGCTCCAGGCCACCGTCATCGCCCCGCTGACCGGCGGGATGTGGATCGACTTCGGCCGCCAGCGGCTCGGGCTGCCGGAGCCGCTGAACTACGACCACCAGATGCTGCGGATCCAGCAGGGCCGCCCGATCATCGTCGGGCTGCGCTCGGAGGCGGTACGCATCGCCCAGCCCAGCCAGGCGCACGCCGGCGAGGTGGTGCTCAGCGGGATCGTCGAGCACGTCGAATACCAGGGCCACGAGTCGCTGGTCCACCTCAACACCGGCTCGCGGCCCGCGCTGGTGCCCGAGCTGGAGGCGCCGCGGCCCGCCGCCGCCGCGAAGAACGGCTCGCGCCGGGGTTCGAGCGGCGGGGTCGGGCTCGGCAAGCTCGCGCAGAAGGCCGCACGCCGCATTCAGGCCAGTGTCATGGAGCGCGACGGCTCCTCGTCGGCCGCCGGCCTGCCGCCCAAGCCGCAGCAGGCGCCGGTGTCGGTCATGGACCGCCCCTCGACCCCGGAGACCCAGACCGGCGACCTCGTCGTACGGACCGGGCCGGACATCCGGGTACGCCGCGGTGACCGGGTCCCGCTGCTGGTCGACCTGGCGCACCTGTACGTCTTCGACCACGAGGGCCAGCGCATCTGCCCGGCCCCCGCGCAGCAGCCGCGCCTGGAGTAGCCGCGGCTGCGCGCCGCCCACCGCCGGGCGATGCCTCGTCCCAACCGAGGTATTCGGCGGTGGGGCAGGAACAGGGCTCCGCCGTGGTCCTGGCCCCCCTCCGCCGCCCCCGGAGGGGCGCCCGCCCGGCCCCCTCCAGCGACGGGCGGACCCGTGTACGCGGACGTATCGTGACGGGCATGTCACTGCACAGAGGCTCAGCAAGTCCGCGGGCGATCGCGGTGAACCCGTTCTTCGGCGAGGCCGACCCGGTCGGCGGCATGGACACGGCACCGCCCAAGCACCGGCTGCCTGACGGGCCGATGACGCCGCACGCCGCGTATCAGCTGGTGCACGACGAACTGATGCTCGACGGCAACGCGCGGCTGAACCTGGCGACCTTCGTCACCACCTGGATGGAGCCGCAGGCCGACGTCCTGATGGCGGAGTGCCGCGACAAGAACATGATCGACAAGGACGAGTACCCGCGGACCGCCGTGCTGGAGCGGCGCTGCGTGTCGATCCTGGCCGACCTGTGGAACGCCCCCGACCCGAACGCGGTCATCGGCTGCTCGACCACCGGCTCGTCCGAGGCGTGCATGCTCGCCGGGATGGCGCTCAAGCGCCGCTGGTCCAAGCGCACCAAGGGCTACCCGGCGACGGCCAGGCCCAATCTGGTGATGGGCGCGAACGTGCAGGTGTGCTGGGAGAAATTCTGCGCGTTCTGGGAGGTCGAGGCCCGCCTCGCGCCGGTGAGCGGCGACCGGCTGCACCTGGACGCGGACGCGGCCCTCGCGCTGTGCGACGAGAACACCATCGGGGTGGTCGCGATCCTCGGCTCGACCTTCGACGGGTCCTACGAACCGGTCGCGGAGATCTGCGCGGCCCTGGACGCGTACGAGGAGCGCACGGGCACGCACATCCCGGTGCACGTGGACGGCGCGTCCGGCGCCATGATCGCGCCCTTCCTGGACGAGGACCTGGTGTGGGACTTCCGGCTGCCCCGGGTCGCCTCGATCAACACCTCGGGCCACAAGTACGGCCTGGTCTACCCGGGCGTCGGCTGGGCGCTCTGGCGGGACTCCGACGCGCTGCCCGAGGAGCTGGTCTTCCGGGTGAACTACCTGGGCGGCGACATGCCGACCTTCGCGCTGAACTTCTCCCGCCCCGGCGCGCAGGTGGTGGCGCAGTACTACTCCTTCCTGCGGCTGGGCCGGGACGGCTACCGCGCGGTGCAGCAGTCCAGCAGGGACGTGGCGGGCCTGCTGGCCGGCCGCTTCGCGGAGCTGGACGACTTCCAGCTGGTCACCCGGGGCGACCAGCTGCCGGTCTTCGCGGTCACCACCGCCCCCGAGGTCACGTCCTTCGACGTCTTCGACGTCTCCCGGCGGCTGCGCGAGCGCGGCTGGCTGGTCCCCGCGTACACCTTCCCCGCCGACCGGCAGGATCTGGCGGTGCTGCGGGTGGTGTGCCGCAACGGCTTCTCCGAGGACCTGGCCGACCTGCTGATGGAGGACCTGGACCGGCTGCTCCCCGAGCTGCGGCGCCAGCCGCACCCGCTGAACCGCCCCGAGTCGGTGGCGACGGCCTTCCACCACTGACCGCGATCCCCGGGGCCTGCCGTTCGGATTCCTCCGCAGAGATCCGAACGGCAGGCCCTAGTCCCGGCGGACCGCCAGGACGGCGCGGTCGTCGTTGCCCGGCGGGCAGCCCTTCGTCCAGGCGTCCAGGTCGCCGCGCAGGGCGTCGACGGTCTGCTGCGGGCCGGGCTGCGGGCACAGGCCGGGCAGCCGGAGCTGCGGGTCGTAGAAGTCGCCCGCCAGATTGCGGGACTCGGTCACCCCGTCGGTGATCAGCAGCAGCGTGGCGCCGTGCGGGAGGGCCAGCACGTCGGGCGCGGAGCGGACCCCGCCGAGCCCGTGCATGCCGAACGGCAGGTCGGGCGCGGTCGGCTCCAGGGCGCGTACGTCCCCGTCCGCGGTCAGCAGATACGGCGGCGGGTGGCCGCGGTTGACCAGCCGCAGGGTGCCGCCGTCGGGGCCGAACTCGGCCAGTACGCCGGTGGTGAAGCCTTCGAGCCGGTTCTCGTCCTCCCGCTCGGCCTTGTAGCGCTCCAGCGCCCGGTCCAGCCGGTGGGCGAGCCGCGGCAGGTCGGGCTCGGAGTCGGCGGCCTCACGGAAGGCGCCGAGCAGCACCCCGACGGCGCCGACCGCGCCCAGGCCCTTGCCGCGGACGTCGCCGATCATCAGCCGGATGCCGTAAGGGGTCGCCTGGGCGGCGTAGATGTCGCCGCCGATCCTGGCCTCGGACGCGGCCGCGTCGTAACGGGCGGCGATGCCGAGCGGGCCGATGCGCTGCGGCGGGTCGGGCAGCAGTGCGCGCTGGGCGGCCTCGGAGACGCCGCGCACGGTCGCCAGGCGCCGCCCGTAGCGGCTGAGCGTGCGGTTGACGAACAGCGCGATGACGGCGGCCAGCAGGACGCTGCCGATGTCGGACAGGCCGTGGTGGTCGACGAAGCGGTCGTCCTCCAGGATCAGCGCGATCATCGCGAGCAGCGCGCCGATGCAGGTGGCCACGGTGGCCCGGACGCCCTGGGTGGCACCGGCCAGTACGCAACCCGCGGCGAGCAGCGGGTCGCCGGTGTAGGGGGCGGGTGTCAGCAGGTCGAAGACCACGGCGGCCACGACCATCCCGCCAGGGATCCACCGCACGAGCGCGGTGGGCCAGCCGGAAGTCACAGTGTCCACTTTATGACGATACGCACATGCACCGGGTCGCCGTGCGGTCCCGCCCGGTCTGCGGCACCGTGAGAGGGCACCCCCGACCCCCGAGTGAAGGGCAGTCCCCCATGGCCGAGCACACCTACCGGGTGACGGAGATCGTCGGCACCTCGCAGGAAGGCGTCGACGCCGCCGTACGCAACGGCATCAGCCGCGCCGCACAGACCCTGCGCGGCCTCGACTGGTTCGAGGTGACGCAGGTACGCGGCCACCTCGTGGACGGCGTGATCGACCACTACCAGGTGGGCCTCAAGCTCGGCTTCCGCCTGGAGTCGCCCGAGTAGCCCCGCTTCGTGGAGCCGGCCGGGCAGCGCCGCCTCCTGGAGCGGGCCGGGCAGACCGCCGGGGGCCGCCTCGGAGAACCGCCGGGAGCCCGACCGGGCAGGAACCCGAGGACCACCGGGAGCCCGTACCGCCCCTCCCCGTACGCACCCGCGGACCCGCCCGGCGGCGGGAAACCCCCGCATGGCGCACTCCCGTACGGCCCAGCCTTCCTCGCATTGTCGGACTGATCGTCAGATCATGTTGTCGTCAAGGCGGGTTTTGTGCCGGTTTCCTACGGTTACCGCCGTCGATCAGACTCGGGAGCAGCCATGAGCCAAGCAACGCCCGGCCCGCAGACACCGCATTCCGGGCCGGGCTCGCCCCGGCACGACGCGGACCGGCACGCCCTGGCGGCGGGCGGCACGGTCTTCGCGGGCGTCCTGCTGCTGGTCGGCGGCGTGCTGGCGATCCTGGAGGGCAGCGTCGGCATCGCGAAGAACTCGGTCTACGTGGTGACCCGCGGCAGCTACGCCTACAAATTCGACGTGTCCTCCTGGGGCTGGACCCACCTCGTCCTCGGCATCATCGCCGTGCTCGTCGGCGCGGGCCTGCTCCGGGGCGAGGCCTGGGCGAAGTACGCGGGCATCGCCATCGCCTCGCTGAGCCTGATCGCGAACTTCATGTTCCTGCCCTACCAGCCCGCCTGGTCGCTGATCATGATCGCGATCGACATCTTCGTGATCTGGTCGCTGGCCACCTACCACTCCAAGCGCGGCCGGGCGCAAGGAGGCGCGCTGTGATCGGCATCCCCTCGAACCCCACACTCGACCAGCTCCGGCGCTGCACGGTCGCCGTGGACCTGGGCGCCGCACGCACCCGGGTCTTTCTGCGCGGCAGCGGCCTGGTCGCGGACGAGCCCAGCGTGGCCGCGATCGACATCCGTACCGGCGCGCTCATCGCGGTCGGCGCGCAGGCCGAGCAGATGGCCGGCCGCACCCCCGAGCACATCAGGGTCTCCCGGCCGATCGCGGGCGGCGCCGTGGTGGACATCGCCATGGCCCAGCGGATGCTGCGGCACATCCTGGGCGACAAGCTCGGCCGCCGCAGACTGCGGGTGCCGGTGGTGCGGGCGGCGGTGTGCACCCCGCACGGCAGCGAGCCGATCGCCCGCAGGGCCGCGGTCGAGACGATGTACGGGCTCGGCGCGCGCCGGGTCGAACTGGTGGACACCCTGATCGCCGCCGCGGTGGGCTGCGGGCTGCCCGTCGAGCACCCGGAGGCCACGATGATCGTGGTGTGCGGGGCGGGCACCACCCAGGTGGCCGTGCTCTCGCTGGGCTCGATCGTCTCGGCGGAGACCGTGCCGGTCGGCGGTGACGCGATCGACCGGGCGGTGGTGCAGCACCTGCGCACCGCGCACGAGCTGATGCTGCCGAGCCAGTCCGTACGCCCGCTGCACCAGATGCTCGGTGCCCCCGCCACCGGCGGCACCCCCACCACGGAGGTGCACGGCAGGGACGTGGTCAGCGGGATGGCCCGCTCGGTGCTGGTCGACACCGAGGGCGTCAGGCACGCGATGCGCACCCCGCTGAACGCGGTCCTGGACGCCATCACCGGAGTGCTCCGGCGCTGCCCGCCCGACCTGGTCGCCGACCTCGGCGACCGCGGCATCATGCTGGCGGGCGGCAGCGCGCTGATGCCCGGCCTCGACCTGATGCTGCGCCAGGCCACCGGCATGCCGGTGCTCGTCGCGGAACGCCCCGACGTGGTCGCCGTCCAGGGCCTCGGCGCGATGATCGAGGGCCGCGTCCGCCCCATGCTCCTGGACCCGCTGACCGTCTGACCCCCGCGGCCGGGCCGGGTACGCCACCCGGCCCGGCCTTTGTCAGCTCTCGTAGTGGTAGCGGCACTGGGCGATCAGCACCGAGTCGTCCTCGACTTTGTAGATCAGGCGGTGCTCGTCGTTGATCCGGCGCGACCAGTAGCCCTGGAAGCCGTGCTTGAGCGGCTCGGGCTTGCCGATCCCCTCATTGCCGTTGCGCGCCACGTCGGCGATGAGCGTGTTGATCCGCTTGAGCATCCTGCGGTCCTGGACCTGCCACCACAGGTAGTCCTCCCAGGCGCGGGACGCGAAGGTGATCTTCACTCGAAGTCCGCGAGATCCCGTACCGTCCCGCCGCCGCTCTCCAGTTCCTCGATGGAGGCCAGCAGGCGGCGCGCGTTCGCGGGGCTGCGCAGCAGGTAGGCGGTCTCCTTCAAGGACTCGTAGTCCTCAAGGGAGACGATGACGACGGGATCGTGGCCCGCCCGGGTGATCACGATCTCCTCGCGGTCGTCGGTCACGGCGTTCAGCACTTCGGCGTACTTCGCACGCGACTCCGAGTACGACATGGTCTTCAACGGCCCACCTCCTTGACGTACAGAATATTGTACGTTCCAGAGCGCCGCCCGACAACGGCGCGCCCACCGTGACCCGCCCCGGCCCACCTCGCCCATCCGGCTCATCCGGCTCATTGGCCGGGAAGGCGGCGGACCTGGCCTGGAGGGCTCTTGTGCGGATTGACATGCTACGGACACCATAGCGGGGATGCGGAAATCTACCCGCATAGATCGGCTCCGTCCTGCATGCCCCCAGACCGCCGCCCCACCGCTGACCAGCGACAGCGGCACGCCTCCAGGAGGAACCTCCCGTGCACCTCACCGCAAGCAAGCGCGCCGCGATCACCCTCGCACTCGGCGCGTCGTGCGTTCTGGCCGTCCAGGGCCTCGCGCTGCCGTCCGCGCACGCGGCCACGCCCGCCGCGGCGCCCGCGAAGTCGGCGGTCTCGCCGGTCGGCGCCGCCGAGACCGCTGTCGCGCGCAGCCTCGCCGCCTCCCTGGCCAGCCCCGGGTGGCGCGCCCAGGTGCGTACCGCCGCGCTCGGCTCGGCCCAGGTCGACCTCGGCTCGCTCACCGCGGGCAGGACCGCTCCCGCCGGGCTCGCCGCCGCCGTCTCCGGCGCCGGCCGGCAGATCGCCGCCGCCAAGGGACTCGGCGCGGACACCGGTTCGCTGCTGCGCGTCCGGCTGGGCGCCGACTCGATGAAGGCCGCCCTGACGCCGGACGCCGTCCCGCTGGTGGCCGTCGCCGCCGACGACGACAAGGGGGCCGCGGTCACCGCGTACGACAGCGCCGGCCGCGCCCACACGCTCAGCGCCCGGCAGGCGCCCAGCCGGCCCGTCTACGTGGTGGACATCGACGTGGACAAGGCCGCCGCGAGCGGTCTGGCCCAGGTCGACAAGGCCTTCCGCAAGGCCGGCCTGACCGCCCCCGCCGCCACCGGCGGCTACTGGAGCACCAAGGTGAACTCGGTCTACCTCAACGACGACGAGGAGCCGTGGATCCTCGGCGACGCCGAGATCTTCTCGATCGTCAGCGGGTTCGGCTTCGACGGCAAGGTGCGGGTCGACACCGTCGACATGCCGTACCTGGACAAGGACGGCACCACCTACTACCCCAACCAGATCCTGGTCAACTGGTCCAACTACAAATACAACCTGGCCGACGTCGTGATGATGGAGGACGACGGCGACACCAACTACGCCACGCTGGCCAAGGCGCTGGCGGACGCCCTGCTCACCATCACCGACCAGGGCGCCTACATCCCGCTGGTGGACGCGATCCTGGCGGCGATCCCGTCGGCCTGGTACACCAACGACGCCGACTACGTCGACTCCTGGTACACCCTGGCCCAGGGCTCGTCCGGCCAGCTCAACGGCGCCCGCGGCAACGGGCGGCTGAACGTGTCGCCGTACTTCGTCCAGCAGTTCTGACCCCCGGGCGCCACGGCGTCCACCGCGAGGTCCGCCGTCGCCCGTTCCCCTGCCGGGCGGCGGCGGGCAGCGCTTCGGGCTACCGGCTGTCCCGCAGGTTCGCCCGGTCGGCCGCGGACTCGCCGTGCTGCCAGCCTTCCGCGTCCCGCGCCCTGAGGCGGGAGGTGGTCGTCGTGGGGAAGAGGCGGCGGGCGGTGTCCTCCACCGCCAGCGCGCGGGAGGCCAGCGCCGGGAGCAGGCCGGGGGCCGGCTCGGCCGCTTCCTCCTGCGCGGTCGCGTCGGCCAGGCGCACCCGGATACGGGACGCGTAGGCGATCAGGAACGACTCGCGGAAGTCGCGGGAGCGGGACGTACGGCCGCCGTGCAGGGCGCGGTCGGCCTGGACGAGCAGCGAGGTGTAGAGCAGTTCGACGGCGTCGAGGTCGGGCGCGTGGCCGACGACCGTCGAGAAGCCCAGCTCGGAGGACCAGACGGACCGGCAGCGGTTCGCCTCGGCGACGGCGTCCAGCAGGAGGGCCTTCGCGCCCTCGTACGGCCGCTCCACGCCGATCCGCCGGGCACCGGCCCCGCTCCCGTCCCCGGGGTCCCCGTGGTCGCCGTGGGACGCGGCCAGCAGCGCCGCGTCGATGCTGTGCCGGGCCATCAGGTGCTGGGCCTTCGCCGACAGCGCCTCGGCCTCGTCCGGATAGCCGGTCGACTCCGCCTTCGCCAGCAGCGCGCGGATACGGGTGAGCATCTTGTGCGGCGCGGCGCCCCCGCCCGGCGTGCCGAGGGCGGGGATCGGCGGGAGGCGGGCGTAGAGGCGGAGCAGTTCGACGTACGCGGTCGCGGCGGCGAAGCCGGTGAGCCGTTCGGCCTTGGCGAAGCCGCTGAGCGGCTGGGTGCCCAGGCCGGCCGCGAGGCGCTGGTGCAGCGGTCCGAGTTCCCGCCGTACGATCCGCGCGAGGTCGGCCGGCCGCCATCCGCGCCGCTCGCACTCCCCCACCACCCGCTCGGCGCAGCGCGCCGCGACGGCGTCCCGGTCCCCGTCCGCCGCGAGCACGGACGCGGCGGCGTCCACGTCATCGGCGCCGGCACCGCTGTGCGCGGCGTGGGCGAAGGCGGCGGCGAAGGTGTCTTCCACCCCGCCATTGTCCCTGGCGGGACGCGCCGGGTCCTTCGCCCCGGGCGCCCCCGGCGGGGCTACTCGGCCTGGGCCACCTCGATCGAGCCGTGGAGGTCGTGGGCGGCCTCCACGGCGCAGGCGGCGGAGAGGGTGAGGCAGGCGGCCAGGACGGCGGCCTGGGTGCGGGGGGCCCGCGGGGTGCGGGGGTGGGTGAGGAGGGCGGCGACGCGGCGGGGGACGGGGCCGGTGGCCGCGGACAGGGCCGTACGGGGGCGCCGGGCGGTGGGGCGGGCGGCCAGCGCCGCCCGGCCGATCGCGCGGGCGGCGACGCGGCGGTCGCCCACCGCCGCGGCGGCGGCCTCGTCGGCGCAGCGTTCGAGCGCGTACGACAGCGGGCCGCGCAGCACCCGCAGCGCCGGGTGGCAGGCGCAGGCCAGCGCGAGGGCGGTGAGGAAGAGGTGGTGGCGGCCGGCGAGGTGGGCGCGTTCGTGCGCGAGCAGCACCTCGCGCTCCGCCGGGCCGAGGGCCTTGAGCATCCCCGTGGTGACCACGATCCGCCCCGGCCGGCCTGGCAGCGCGTACGCGTCGGGGCCTTCGTCGTCCAGGACGGTCAGGTCGCCGGCCGCCGTACCGGAGGCGGCCACCACGCGGCGGGCGCGGGCGGCCAGCACGACGCGCTGCCGCGACTCGTGGACCAGCGCGGCGGCGACCGCGGTGAGCAGCACCGCGGCGACACACGCGGCCGGCACCGTCACCTGGTCGCCGACGACCGGCAGCACGAGGTGCCCGAGCGCGGCCACCGGCGGCAGCCGCAGCGCTCCGGCGCCGGCCAGCAGCGCGAGCGCGGTCGTACTGCACGCGGCGAGCGCCACCGCGGAGCCGGCCAGCAGCCAGGCCGCCGCGCGCGGCGACAGCGCCTCGGCCAGCCGCCGCGCGGCGGGCGCGGCGAGCAGCGGGAGCAGCAGCGGGACCCAGACCGCGTAGTTCACGACCCGGCGCCCCCGCCGCCGCCGGTGCCGTCCGGCGGGACGTCGGCCAGCAGCGCGCGCAGCAGCCGCTCGTCGTCCGGGTCGAGCTCCGACACGAAGCGGGCCAGCACCGTGCCGCGCAGGCCTTCCGCGGACTTGTCCAGCTCGGTGCGCATCCGGCGGGCGGCGAGGCCCGGCGGGTCCTGGGCGGGCAGATAGGCGTAGCCGCGGCCGGCCCTGGTGCGGCTGACGGAGCCCTTGTCGTGGAGACGGGCGAGAATGGTGGTGACGGTGGTGCGTGCGAGGTCGGCGCCGAGTGCGGCGACCAGCTCCCGCTGCACATCGGCGGGAGTGAGCGCCCGGCCGTTCGCCGCCCAGAGCGCAGCGAGGACGCTGGCCTCCAGCTCACCCGAAGGGCGGCGGGCCGACGCGCTGGCGTCCGGCATGGAATCGCTCCTTCCCGCTCGTTCGTCTACAGTTCTGTAGACCGACTACTCGACTGTAGTCGGCAGGGGTGCCCCGCCGCGCCCCCGGACCCATTATGGGAGGGCTCCACCGCCATGCCCCTGCCCGTGCTGAACCAGGCCGTGAACGTCCTCGACGCGACCTCGCTGCTGTCCTCCTTCGGAGCGGTCGGCATCTTCGTCGTCCTGTTCGCCGAGACCGGCCTGCTCATCGGCTTCTTCCTGCCCGGTGACTCGCTGCTGTTCACCGCCGGGCTGCTCAGCGTCGCCGGCGCGTCCGACGTGGTGCACCTCTCGCTCTGGCAGGTGCTCGTCGCCGCGCTGGCCGGGGCGCTGCTGGGGGCGCAGACCGGTTACGCCATCGGGCGGCGCGGCGGGCCAGCACTGCTCGCCAGAACCAGAAGCCGCAAGATCCACGAGGGTGCCGCGCGGGCGGCCGAACTGCTGGAACGGTACGGGTACGCCAAGGCGGTCGTCCTGGCCCGCTTCGTGCCCGTGGTCCGCACCGTGCTCAACCCGCTGGCCGGCACGCTCGACGTGCCCGCCCGCACCTTCACCCTCTGGCAGATCATCGGCGGCACCGTCTGGAGCGTCGGCCTCGTCCTCGGCGGATACGCGCTCGGCTCGTCCGTCCCGCACGTCGACACCTACCTGCTGCCGATCGTCGCGGTCATCGTGGCCGTCTCGCTGACGCCGCTGGTGCTCGAAGTCGTACGCGGCCGGCGCAAGTCCGCGGACTCCTCGGCGGAGGGCCTGTGACCTCGCAATTCGACGCGGGCCTCTACCGCTGGGTGACCGGCCTCGCCCACCGCGCGCCGGTGCCGCTGGACGACGCCGTCCGCTGCTTCAGCGACTACGGGCTCGGCATCTTCGCCGTCATGATGCTCGTGGTGTGGTGGCGGGCCAGGTCGGCGGACGACGCCCGGATGGCGGCGGCGCTGTGCGTGCCGCTCGTGGTGGTCGCGGTCTTCCTCGTCAACGACGGCGTGAAGTCGGTCTTCGCCGAGCAGCGGCCGTGCAGGACGCTGCACACGGTGACGGTCGAGACGTGTCCGCCGCTCGGGGACTACGCGTTCCCGAGCAATCACTCCGCCATTGCCGCGGCGGCGGCCGTCGCGCTCCTGCTGGCCGCGCGGCGGGTGGGGCTCTACGCGGTGCCGGTCGCGCTGCTGATGGGGGCGTCGCGGGTGTGGGTCGGCGTGCACTACCCCCACGATGTGCTGGCCGCACTGGCTTTGGGGGTTGTGGTGGGGTGGCCCCTCGCGCTCGCCTCCCGGCGGGGGGCGCCGGTGGTCGCCCGCCTCCGCGATACGCGGGCGCGGGCGCTCCTCACGGTGTAGCTCGCGCCGGCGTCAGCGGATCCCTCGGGCGGTGCCCATTGCGGTGACCTTTCGCCTGCCCCACCGTCGTGGCTTGCCGCGCAGTTCCTCGCGCCCCCAGGTGGGTGCCACTTGCGGTGCGTGCTTGCCTGCCGCCGCGTCGTGGCTGAGCGCGCAGTTCCCCGCGCCCCTGGGGGTTGCCCTCTGCGGCGGAGGACGAGCCCCGTAGGGGCGCGGGGAACTGCGCGGCCGGCCACAGTGCGGCGGCAGTGTGAACGCCACAGGAAGTGGCACCCCCCGGGGGCACGGCGGGCTGCGGGCCAGCGCAAGGGGCCCCCGGGGACACGGCGGGCGGCTAGGGCAAGGCGGACCGCAGGGCCGACAGGTGGTGGAGGGCGGCGCCCGCGCCGCCGGCCAGGGTGTGCGACTCGGCACGATAGTGATCGGAGATCATCGCGTCGACGTCCGCCGGCGTCAGGGACGGGTGGAGGCGGCCCGTGAGGCGGGCCATGTCACGGTAGGAGCCCTGCAGAAGGAACGGCGGCTCGCCGCCCCCCTCCCCCACCGCGGAAGCGATATACGCCGCGTTGACGGCGAGCAGCACGCCCCGCACGTGCAGCACATGCCGCAGCACGGCGACGATCGAGGCCAGCTCGTCCCCCTCGTACGGGTACGCGAGCGCGTCCGCGCGCGCCGTCGGATCCCCCGCCGCGAGCCGCAGCATCAGCTCCAGGTCGGAGCGTTCGCGGCCGGCGAGCGGCGCGAGGACGGGATTGGCGGTGAGCGCGTTCTCGACGTAGCTGAGCGCGAAGACCTCCTCGCGCCCGGTCAGCACGTCCCCGAGGTTCCAGACGTCGGCCCGGTTGGCGAGCATGTCGGGCACCCGGAAGACCCGCCCGGACTCGGTGTAGGGGTTGCCGGACATACAGACGGCGAACCGCTTCCCGCGCAGGGAGTACGTGCCGCCCGCCCCCTCGATGCGGCGCTGCGCGTCGCACAACGGGATGAATTTCTGCAGGAGTTCGGGCGAGGTGTGCTGGATGTCGTCCAGGTGGAGCAGGACGTTGGAGCCGAGCGCCAGCGCGAAGTCCAGCTTCTCGACCTCGCGCCGGGCGGTCGCGTCGGGCGCCCGGTCCGGGTCGAGCGAGGTCGTGCCGGTGCCGAGCGCGGGACCCGAGACGCTGACGAGGGCGAGCCCGAGGCGGGCGGCGACGTATTCCACCAGCGTCGACTTGCCGTAGCCGGGCGGCGACAGCAGCATCAGCAGCCCGCCCGCGGTGCCGAACTGCTTGGCGAGGCTGTCGCCGACGAGCGGGAGGTAGACCTCGTCGAGCAGCCGGTTGCGTACGAAGCCGGTGAGCGGGCGCGGCCGGTACGCGTCGAGCCCGAGCCGGTCCCGCTCGGCGGTGACGACGGCGGTCCGGTGCCGCTGGTACGCCCGGTACGCGGGCACCTCGTGGTCCCGGAACCGGCGTACCCGGGTGAGGAGTTCGTCCAGCCGGACGGTCAACCTGCCCTGGACGACCCGGGGGTGCGAGCCGAGCAGGCCGTCCACGGTGGCCTCGGCCGGACCGCCGGCCTCGTACCGTACGGAGTCCGCGCCGCAGACCAGCTCGGCGGCCGTCTCCAGGTGGTCGCCGTGCGGCCCCGCGAAGGGGCCGAGCCAGCCGAGGGCGAGCTGCCAGCGGGCGGCCAGGTCGCCGCCGAGAGCGTCGAGATCGCCGACGACCTCCTTGTACGGCACCCCCTCGGTGCCGCCGAGCGCCGCGGCGAACCGCTGCGCGACGTCCTCCGCCGCCGGTCCCGCCACGAAGCCGGGCCGCTCGGCGGCGAGTTCGGCCACCAGGTACTCGCCGACGAGTCCGCCGTCCGCCTCGATGCCGCCGAGCCCGGCGGCATCGAGGAAGTCCCGCGCGGCACCCCCGAGTTCCGCCGCGAGCGCGGCCAGGGCGGCGGTGCCGCCGGAGAACGCCGCGAGGCCCGGCGCTCCCGCGCCGAGGGCATCCGCGGACCCGGGCACGGCGGCGGTCGGACCGCCCGGCAGCGCGCCGACCGCGAAGGCCGCCGCCCGGGTCAGCGAACGCGCCCGGGTCGTCCAGGCCGCGCGGGCTGCCGCGGGGAGGCCGTGCGCCCAGAAGAGCCGCGCCGCCACCCGCGCCCCCGGCGGATACCGCAGCAGCCCCGCTCCGGGCGCGATCGCGGCGAGCGCGCTGAGCAGCAGCGCGGCGTCGTGATCGTGCACCCCCCGCTGATAGCCCTCGTCCACCCGCCCTTCCGCGGCCTCCCGCACGAACGCGGCAACCTCGGCCGAAACCCCGGCCCCCAGCAGCGCCGGAGCGCCCGCGGAAGTCCCGCCCGGCACCGAGCGGCCCGCCCGGACCCCGGTGTTCCCGGAACCGGGCGCGCTCACCGCGCCCGGCGGAAGGCCGGCCCCCGGCAGCGCTGAGCCGCCATCCCCGGCACCCGGGGCGAGCCCGCCGCCCGGGAGCGCGTCAAGCAGCAGGCTCGCCGCCAGGTATTCGGCGCGGTAGAGGGTGGGGGTCTCGGAGGGGAGGGGGCGGGTCCAGAAGGGGCGGGTGGCGGCGAAGGCCGGGTCGGTCACCGGGGCGAGGTAGTCCGTACCGGTGACCGTGAAGGCGAGAGCGTCACCGTGGGGGACCAGGGCCAGGTCCAGGGGCTGGGTGTTGACGGCGAAATGGTGCCGCCCGAGGCGGATCGTGGCGCCGCCGTCCTCGTAGAGGTCCTGGCGGTCGCGCAGGGTGCGGGCGGTGTCCTGGCGGGCGGCGGCCAGCGACGCGGTCAGCTCGGCGGCCCGGGCGGGGTCGCCGAGGCTGTGCAACTCGGCCGCGATACGCCGGTGTTCCGCCGCCATCGGGTCGGCGGCGAAGAAGGTGTTGACGTCGTCGGGGGAGGACAGCGCGGCGGCCCGGCGGCGGACGCCGTCGAGGATGCGGTCGGCGGAGGCGGCCAACCGGCCCGCGCGCTGGGCGCGTTCGTCGGCGAGTGCCTGCTTGCGGGCGGTCAGCGTCTGCTGGATCTCGTCGCGGCGGTCGGCCAGCGCGGCGAGTCGTTCGCCGTCGGCGGCGAAGCGGGTGGTCAGGTTCTCCACCTGGACCAGCAGCCGGCCCAGGTGCAGGTCGCACGCCTCCGGGGTGTCGGCGGCGGCCAGCGCCCCGCTGACGCTCTGCGCCAACAGCGCGCTCTCCGCGGCGAATTCGGCGGCGGACTCGGCGCCGAGCAGGTCGCGGCGGCGGGCGTCGAGCACGGCGCGGGCCTGGTTGACCGCGCCGAGCACGTCGGCGGCCGAGGCCAGGATGCCGGTGCGTACGGTCGCGTCGGTGATCTCCAGGGTCGCGGCCGTCTCGGTGACGGTGCTCAGGCCCGCGGCCAGTTCGTCCAGGTCGGCGGCGACCGCGTCGCCGCCCGCCGCGGTCTCCAGTTCGGCGGCCGCTGCGGACAGTTCGGCGGCGCGCTCGCGGAAGCCGTCGAAGGCGTGCTCGTCGGCGAAGCACGCGGCGGCCCGGGCGGCGGCGTCCGCCAACTCCCCCGCCAGCGACGTCCCGAGGGTGTCGAGCCGGCCGAGGTCGGCGTACCGCACCTCGCGCAGGGTGGCCAGCCGGCCCTGTGCCCGGCGCAGTTCGGTGAGCCGGGTGACCCACTCCTGCGCGCCGGCCGCCGCCTCGCCGCGTACCCGGCGTACGAGTCCCGCGATACGGGCCGCTGTCTCGTCCACGGCCTGCGCGGCGCGGGCGGTGGCCTCGCGCACCCGGGCGTATTCGGTGAGCACGTCGCGGGCGGTGTCGCGGACCAGCGTCAGCGGTTCGGCCAGGCCGCCGGTCCCGGTGAGCCAGTGGTGGCGGTCGAGCACCCGGTCGCAGGACGCGGCGAGCGCCTGGTAGACGGCCGCGCCGGGCGCGGTCTCCAGGGCGGCGCGGGCCACCGACAGCGCGTCGGAGACGGCCCGTACGAGGTCGGCGTTGCCGATCCTGGCCAGCGGCCCGTCGCCGGCGGGCTGGGCGGCGGCCCAGGTGTCGGAGACGAAGGGGGTGTCCCAGCGCTGCACGGTGTGCACCCGCGCGGGCTCGTCGCCGTCGGCCGGGCGCAGCGTGAGCAGCGTGCCGTCGTCGTAGAGGGCGCAGCCCTGCACGGTCAGCGGGGCGGCGACCTCCTTGCGGATCAGGTTGTACGGCAGCAGCAGCCTGCGGCCCTCGGCGTGGAAGACGTAGAGCACGTCCTCGCCGTTCGCGGACCTGACCAGCCGCTCGAAGTCCAGCCGCACACCGCCGGTTTCGAGGTCGAAGGTGCGGGTGCCGCCGGTGGCGAGCGCGTAGCCGCCGGGGAAGATCACGCCCTGCTCGTCGGGCAGCCGCAGGCACGCCTGGCCGATCGCGTCGAGCCGTTCGACCTGCTCGGTACGGGTGTTGACGGCGTAGTAGCGGTCGGTGTCCTCGTGGTAGGGGCGGATACGGAGCAGCAGCAGCGGGTCCACGGTGGCGTGGTCGACCTCGGCGTCGGCGAGCGACTGCAACGCGTCCTCGACCGGCTCCTCGTGGACGGTGCCGCCGACGGTGATGGTCAGGGTGCCGCCGGTGGGGTCGACGGTGACGCCGCCGAGTGCCAGGTGCGGGCGGCGCCCGGGGACGTGGGCCTCGCGCCCGGCCGGCGTCCAGGCCACGGCGTAGGTCCCGCCGTCGGCCTCCGCGGTGTCCCGGGCGGTGCCCTGGTAGGCGTAACTCCCGTCCGGGCCCGTGCGCCAGCCCAGCGCCTTGACGTCGGCGGGCGAGGGGCCGGTGCGGAAGACCGCGAGCAGCCGGCCGTCGAGCGCCCGCAGCCGCAGCAGCCGGGTCTGCCGGTAGTAGCGGTACAGCTCCCGGAAGTCCCGCACGAACCGCGGGTCGTCCAGCAGCCCCGGCACGGGCTCGTCGCCGTCCCGCAGCCGGAGGACGTCCCCGACGTCGGCGACCTGCGCCGGGTTCGCCGCGAAGAGCAGCCGCCCGGCCGCCGGTGCGACGTCCGCGGGCAGCGACGGCTGCACGGTGCCGAGCTTGTCGGTCCCGGCGAGCCGCAGTTCGCCGCCGCCGAAGACCTCCTGCCGGGCCGTGTTCAGCGCCTCGGCGCGGTCCGCCAGCTCCCGGGCCGCGCCGGCGAGCCGGTCCCGCAGCAGGTCGTAGGCGTCGGCGTCGAGCCGGTCCCC
The DNA here is from genome assembly GCF_036227245.1 of Streptomyces sp. NBC_01477. GTDB lineage: Bacteria > Actinomycetota > Actinomycetes > Streptomycetales > Streptomycetaceae > Actinacidiphila. Next base: position 5,387,923 of record NZ_CP109445.1, on the reverse strand, counting down.
GCCCTGCCCTTGCGCGTCGTTCATCGCCCGCCGCCCGCTCACTTCGTCGCGACGCCGTTGACCGGCGCCGGTGCGGCGGCCAACGGGGCTTGCTGCTGCAGTTGGCCGAGCAGCGCGGCCAGTACGGTGGCCGCGTTGCCGTTGCCGGTGGCGCCGCCGTTCCCGGCGGCCAGGGCGCCGAGCACCTTCGTGGCGTCCTCGGTGAAGCGGCCGGAGCCGTCCAGCCAGTCGGCGCCGAGTGCCTGGACCGTCTCGGAGCTGCCGACGAAGGAGTCCACGCTGCGGCCCGCCGCGACCGCGCCGAGCAGCCGGTCGAAGAAGACGGTGTCGCCGCCGACGATCTGGATGTCGGCCTTCTCCAGTCCGGTGGCCAGGACGGTGGCCTGCGCCTCGGCGATCTGCCGCTGCGTCTCGAGTCCGGCCAGCCGGATGTCCTTCTCCGCCGCCAGCCGCAGCCGGTACTCCTCGTGGCCGCGCGAGGCGTCGTCGAGCGCCGCCATCGCGGCGGCCTTCTCGGTGAGGCCCGCGGCCTCCGCCTTGAGCCGGCCGCCGATCAGCGCGGACTCGGCGGCGGCCTGCGCGGTGGTGCCCTCGGCCTGCGCGAGCGCCTTGGCCCTGACGCCCTCCGCCTCGGCCTTGAGCCGGGCGGCCGTCGCCTCGGCCTCCGCCAGGCCGACCTTGCTGATCGCCTCGGCGCTGCGCTGGTGCACCTCGACCTCGGCGAGCCCGGCCGCGGCGGCCTCGGCGCGCAGGCCCTCGGCGAGCCTGATCTTCGCCTCGGCGTCCATCTCGGAGGTGCGCTTGCGGGCCTCGGCCAGGGTCAGCGACTCGCGCGCCTTGTGCTGGGCGGCCTGCTCGGCGGCCTCGGCCGCCTTGATGTCCTTGACCAGCTGCTCCTGCGCCTGCGCCTCGGCGGTGATGACCAGCGCCTGCCGCTCGCGCTCGGCCTCCTGCACCATCCGCAGCGCCTTGATGGACTCCTCCTGCTCGGCGACCGTGCGGTCCACCGCGATGCGCTCGCGGACGACGTCGGCGACCTCCCGGCGCTCGCCCTCGACCTCCTTCTCCTTGGAGATCCTGGCCAGCTCCGTCTCCCGCTCCCGCGCGATGACTTCGAGCACCCGGTCCTTCTCGATGCGCTCGTTCTCCACCGCGATGACCCGCTCGCGGTTCTTCTGCGCCACCGCGATCTCCCGGGCCTGGTTCTCGCGCTGCACGCCGAGTTGCTCCTCGGTGCGCAGGAACGCGCCCTGGGCGCCGAGCCGTTCCTCCTCCTGGACCCGGGCGGTCACCGCCTCCTCCTTGGCCCGCAGCGTCTCGACCTCGCGGCGCTGCTTGATCTCGGCCTCGGCCTGGCGGCGTTCGAGCTCCAGGATGGTCTCCCGGGCGTCGACGTTCTGCCGGGTGATCTCCTTCTGCTCGGTGCGCTGGAACTCGTTGGTGCGGACGTGCTCGATCGCGGTCAGCTCGGTGATCTTCCTGATGCCCTGCGCGTCGAGGATGTTGGCCGGGTCCAGCTGGGTGAGCGGGGTCTGCTCCAGGAAGTCGATCGCACAGTCCTCCAGGTGGTACCCGTTGAGGTCGGTGCCGATGACCTGGATGATCTGGTCGCGGAAGTGCTCGCGGTGGGTGTAGAGGTCGACGAAGTCCAGCTGCTTGCCCACGGTTTTGAGCGCCTCGGAGAATTTCGCGCTGAACAGCGCCTGAAGCGTCGCCTGGTGGCTGGCCCGCTCGGTGCCGATCGCCTGCGCGACCTTGATCACGTCCTCCTTGGTCTTGTTGACCCGGACGAAGAAGGTGAGGTGGATGTCGGCGCGGATGTTGTCCTGGCAGATCAGGCCCTCGCGGCCGGTCCGCTGGATCTCGATGGTCTTCACCGAGATGTCCATCTGCTCGGCGTTGTGCAGCACCGGCAGGACGACGGACCCGGTGAAGGTGACGTCCACCTGCCGGGTGCGGGAGATGATCAGCGCCTGGCCCTGCTCGACCTTGCGGAAGAGCCGGCTGACGGTGAAGAGCACTCCGAGTGCGATGAGCGCGAGAACGGCGACGAGCACACCGATCCCGATGGCAGTGGCATCCATGGCGGATCCTCAGGTGGTGAAGGTGTCGAAAGCGGTGACGGTGTCGAAGGGCGCGACCCAGAAGAATTCGCCGTCCGGGTCGTAGGCGTAGAGCAGCGCGGTGCTGCCGGAGCGGAAGGCGTCCTCGCCGGTCTGCCGCACCTGCACCACGGCGGTGGAGCCGTCGGGCGCGGTGACCTCGGCCTGGCCGAAGCCCGCGGTGACGGTGCCGGTGCGGATCACGCACACCTGCCCGACGAAGTCCTCCCGGGAGGGCGGCCTGACGTCGGGGAAGAGGCGGCGCAGCGGGCGTACCAGCAGCCAGGTCGCGAACCAGGCGCCGACCAGTGCGGCGGCGGTCACGACGGCGTAGAGCAGCGCGCGGACCGGGCCGCCGGGCGCGTTCGCGCCGTGCAGGGCCGCGGATCCGGCGAGGGTCAGGAACCAGGAGAGCGCGACGAGCAGCGACAGGACGACGGTGACGGGCACTCCGCCGAGGCCTGCGGCGGCCAGCGCTCCCGCTCCGCCCGCGTGGCTGCCGGCGGTGTCGGCGGACAGCTGGTCATGGCGCCCCCCGAGCGCGCCATGACCGCTGTCTCCCCCCGTCCCCCCGTGTCCCCCGGTGGCGCCGTGGTGCCAGGGACCGTGCGCGTCGGCACCGCCGACCAGCACGATCGCCCAGAAGGCGACCACGGCCACCAGTCCCCCGGTGAACAGGACGGTCGGAAAGCCGAGAACGACGTCGGTGAACTGCCCCATTCCCCGTTCGCCTCCCCCTGCCGGCTCTTCGACCGCCGCAGTGATCGTGGCAGTACGGGGCCGGGCCGGGCATTGCCGCTTCCCGGCAGACTTCACCCGCCCATCACGTCCGGGTCGTACGGGAACCGGAAAGCCACCGGCCGCCGTCCGCGTGTCGACGCGGATGGGCGGCCGGTGGCTGCGGGGCTGTCACGGCCCCGGGTGCGCTGCCGGGGGTCAGGCCTGGGCCAGGCCCGCCTCGATCTCCAGCGCGATCTTGATCTTGTCGCTGACCGCGGCACCGGCGGCGCCGCCGGTGACACCGAAGTCGCCCCTGCTGATCTCGGTGGCGGCCGAGAAGCCGGCCACGGCGTTGCCGTCGAAGCCCTTGCCGAAGCCGTTCAGCTCCAGCTTGAGGGTGACGGTCTTGGTGACGCCGTGCAGCGTCAGCTCACCGTCGATCTCGAACAGCTCGGCGGACTGCGAGCGCACCGCGGTCGAGCTGAAGGTCAGCTCGGGGAAGTTCTCGACGTCCAGAAAGTCCGCGCTGCGGACGTGGCCGTCCCGGGTCTCGTTGTTGGTGCTCACCGAGGCGGTCTTGATCACCGCGTTGACCGAGGACTCCAGCGGGTCCTCGCCCGTGACGATGCTGCCCTCGAAGGTCGCGAAGCTGCCGCGGACCTTCGAGACGCCGAGGTGACGGACGTAGAAGGACACGTCGGAGTGCACGGTGTCGATCGTCCACGTACCGGCGACATAGCCGTCGATCACTGGGGTCTGCGAGCTCATGGCGGATACTCCTTGGACTGAACCATCAAGGTGTGGTGGTGATTGAAACCTCAGTCACCATATCCCGCTGGTGTTGAGAGTTCAACCACCACTATGCTGAACATATGGACGATGTGCGCTGGCTCAGCGCGGACGAGCAGGAGATCTGGCGGGCGTACTTGTCCGCCAGTGTCGCCTTCTCCGCGCACATAGACCGGCAGATGCGGCAGGACTCGGGCATGCCCATGGCGTACTACGAGATCCTGGTCCGCCTCTCGGAGGCGCCGCACCGGCGTCTGCGTATGAGTGAACTCGCCGACGCCTCGCTCTCTTCCCGCAGCCGGCTCTCCCACGCGGTCGCCGCGCTCGAACGCAACGGCTGGGCCGAGCGGCGGCCCGCCGACGGCGACCGGCGCGGCTGGGTCTGCGCGCTCACCGACGAGGGGTACGCGGCGCTCGCGGCGGCGGCTCCCGGGCACGTCACGACCGTGCGCGAGCATATCTTCGACGTCCTCACGCCCGAGCAGCTCGCGTCCCTGAAGGACATCGGGCTGGCGATCAGCGCGGGTCTGCGCACGGAGTGCGCCGCCGCGCGGGCGGAGGACGAGGCGGCCGCCCCCTGCGACTCCTAGGTTTCAGGCGGAGGGGGGCCAGTTCAGCAGGCGGGCGCCGAGCGCGGCGGTTTCGAGCGTGTAGCGCTGGAGCGGATCGTCCGGGTCGAAGCCGGTGAGCGCGGCTATCCGCTCCAGGCGGTACGACAGGGCGCGCACGCTGAGGTCCAGCCGCCGTGCGGCCTCCGCGTTGACATAGCCGGCGGCGGCGTACGCCGAGATCGTTTCGAGCAGCGGTCCGGCCCCGCCCCGCGCCGCCGCCAGCGGCCCCAGCACCGACTGGACCAGGTCCGACATCGCCGCCCGGTCCCGCATCAGCACCGGGAAGACCAGCAGGTCGGCCGCGCTGAGCACCCGCCCGGTCAGCGAGAGCCGCTCGGCGAGGTCGAGCGCGCTGAGCGCCTCCTCGTAGGAGCGCACGACGCCCACGGCGCCGCTGTGCGCCCGGCTGACCGCGACCCGGCTGTCGCCGGGCGCGGCGGCCAGCTTCACGAAGGCGTCGAGCACCTGCCGCTGGACGGTCGGCGCGACGCACACCAGCCGGCCGTCCTTCGGCGCGATCAGCGCGTCGTGGTCGCCGAAGCGGCCGGCGAGTTCGCGTTCGATCCGCCGCAGCAGCGGGTGCGCCTCGTCGTACGGGTGCCCCGGCGGCGGCGCGGCGACCGCGACGACGTGGCGGTCGGCGAGCCGCAGCCCGAAGCCCTCGGCCTGTTCCGCGATGCGGCCGGGGTCGCTGCGGCCGTAGAGCAGGTCGTCGACGAAGGCGCGGCGGGCCGCCTCGGCCCGGTGCAGCGCGTGCCGCTGGGCGCGGGCGTGGCCTTCGGCGAGCGCGCCGATCCCCGTTTCGAGCGCGGCCAGCACGGCGGCGCCGGCCTTGCGCAGCTCGGCGGTCTCGTGGGCGCCGGCGACGCCCGGCAGCGCGGGCCAGGCGCGGCGGGCGGCGGCGAGGTGGGCGGCGGTGAGTTCGCGCAGGCCGATACCGGCGTCGGCGGCCTGCTCCCCGAGCGCCCTGCGGCTCTCGCGTTCCGCGCGGGTCAGCGTCCGGCAGCTGCGGGACACCTCGGCGAGCGTCTCGGGGAATCCGGCCAGGAATTCCGCCGGCACCGCGCCCGTACCCGCCGCCGTCGTACTCGTCCCCGTGCCCGTACCGGCTCCGGCCGTCACCGCTGCCCCCCACCCTGCCCGTACCGGCTTCCGTAACCGGGACGCCGAGAACCTACCAAGACTGCCGGATCCCGGAAGAGGCGGCCTCCCCCGGACAGCACGAAGCCCCGGACGGCTTCCGTCCGGGGCTCGGCTCTCGCCGGTCGGGCGCGCTACTTGACCGTGCTGTGCTGCGCGGTCGGCGTGGCCTCGTTCGCGGTCACCACGTCACTGGGCGTGATGGCGTCGGGTGCAGGGGTCGGGGTGGACGCCGGAGCGGCGCTGGCGGTGGTGCCCGGATCGTCGCTCTTCATCGCCTTGGCTTCCGATTTCAGGATGCGCATCGACTTGCCCAGGCCGCGGGCGGCCTCGGGGAGCTTCTTGGAACCGAACAGCACGATGACGACGATCGCCACCACGATCAGGTGCCACGGCTCCAGCCCGTTTCGCAACATGGGATCCTCGCTTCACTCAGGGGAACTGCTTCGTACGTCGTACGCCTCGACTTCGCATTGTCACCCGAAAGCCGCCGCCGGCGGCACCCAGGTACTCAAAGCATGCGCAAAAAGCGCGTGAACGGGAAGACCCCCCAAGTCTGGCATCGCCTGGCGAAATGTGTTCAGCGGGTGCGCGCGGCGGCCTTTCCGTCGCCTGCGGGGCGGCCCGGCGTGCCGCGGAGGAAGGACGCGGTCGCCGCCAGCAGCCCCATCACGGTCGCCGCCGCGAAGACGATCAGCAGGCCGTGGTGGAAGGGAGCCGAAATCAAGTTCGGGAAGAACTCCTTGCCCGTCAGCACCGCCCGATTGTGCGCGGGCAGCGTGTCGAGCACCCCGCTCGGCCCGAGCAGCGTCTGCACCGGGTTGATGCCGAGGAAGGCCGAGAAGACCGTCGAGACCGGCGGCAGCGAGGCCGCGTGCTCGGCGGTGGCGGCCGGCACCCCCTGCGCCTGGAGGCCCGAGCTGAGCGCCGCGGGCAGCCGGTTGGCCAGCCCGATGATCAGCAGCGAGAAGAAGATGCCGATCGACAGCGACATCCCGCTGTTCTGGAAGGTGGACCGCATCCCGGAGGCGGCCCCCCGGTGCGTGACCGGGACGCTGCTCATGATCGCCGACGTGTTCGGCGCCGAGAACATCCCCGAGCCCATCCCGTTGCACATGATGAGCAGCGCGAACGCCCAGTAGGGGAAGGAGATCGGCAGCAGCAGCAGGCCGACGAAGCTGGCCGAGAACAGCAGCAGCCCGCCGGTGGTGAAGAAGCGCACCCCGTAGCGGTCGGACAGCCAGCCGCACAGCGGTCCCGCGACGAGGAAGCCGGCGGTCAGCGGCAGCAGGAAGATGCCGGCCCACAGCGGCGCGTCGGCGAAGTCGTAGCCGTGCAGCGGCAGCCAGATGCCCTGGAGCCAGATGATCAGCATGAACTGGAGCCCGCCGCGGGCGATGGAGGCCAGCAGCGAGGCGGCGTTCCCGGCGGCGAAGGCCCGGTTGCGGAAGAGCGCGAGGTGGAACATCGGCTGCTCCACCCGGGACTCGACGACGCAGAAGACGATCAGCAGCAGCGCGCCGCCGATCAGCCCGGTGAGCACCTTGGGGCTCTCCCAGCCCATCGTGTGGCCGCCGTAGGGCTGGATGCCGTAGGTGATGGATACCAGCAGCAGCCCGAGGCCGCCGGCGAAGGTCAGGTTGCCCCACCAGTCGATACGGGACTTCTGCCGGGCCGAGGTCTCCCGCAGCGAGCGGTACGCCCAAACGGTGCCGAGGATGCCGACCGGCAGGTTGACCCAGAAGACCGCCCGCCAGTCCCACGCGGACAGCAGCCCGCCCAGCACCAGGCCGATGAACTGCCCGGAGAGCGCCGAGATCTGGTTGATGCCGAGCGCCATGCCGCGCTGGTGCGCGGGGAAGGCGTCGGTGATGATCGCGGCGGAGTTCGCCATCAGCATGGAGCCGCCGAGCGCCTGCACCACCCGCCAGCCGATCAGCCACATCGCGCCGGAGCCGCCGAGGAAGGGGTCGAAGGACAGCGCGACCGAGGCGAGGGTGAAGACGACGAAGCCGAGGTTGTACATCTTCACCCGGCCCACGATGTCGCCGAGCCGTCCGAGCGTGACCACCAGCACCGCCGTGACCAGCAGATACCCCATGATCATCCACAGCAGGTAGCTGATGTTGCCGGCCGCGAACGGGTCCAGGTGGATACCGCGGAAGATCGCCGGCATCGAGATGATCACGATGGACGAGTCCACCGTGGCCATGAACATCCCGAGGCTGGTGTTGGACAGCGCCACCCATTTGTAGCGGTCCGGCCGCTCCGGCGCCGTCGCGCCGCCGGGGGCGAGCCTTATGTCCGCGGGTTCAGACACGTCGGGTGATCCTCTCCAGCAGCGGGAGAGCGGCCGCCAGGGTGGCCTGCTCCTCGGGTGTCAGTTCCTCGTCTATCGCCCGGGTCAGCCGCCGGCCCTTCTCCCGCCGGGCACCGCGCAGGCCCTCGTGCCCGGCCTCCGACAGCGAGACGACGATGCGCCGGCCGTCCGCCGGGTCCGGGTCGCGTACGACCAGGCCGCGCTCGTACAGCACGTTGACGATCGTGCACATCGACTGCGGGCGGATGCCCTCGCCCGCGGCCAGCTCGGAGGACGTCGCCGGGCCCTCCCGGTCGAGGCGGACCAGCGCCGAGGTCTGGGAGAGGGTCAGCTCGCCGTCCGGCCGGAACTGCCGCAGCCGCCGCACCAGCGGTCCCAGCGCCGCGCGCAGGTCGGCCGCGAGGCGGGCCGGGCCGGGGCCGGCGCCGTGATCCGCGTCGGGGTCGGGGTCGGCGGGTAGTGCGTCCGCCGGCGTGGGGTCCGTGTCCGTGCTCCTGGCCGCCATAATCCTCAGTATAAACTGATCAGTCCAGCCTTATGGTATAGCTGGCGCATGACTCAATACCCGGACACCTCACCCGGTTCCCTCTTCGCGACCACGATCACGGTCACCGGGCACGACGGCGACGAGATCGAGGCGTATCTCGCCCGTCCGGCGGGCGAGAGCGCCCGCGGCGGCGTCGTGGTCATCCACCACATGCCCGGCTACGACCGGGAGACCAAGGAGATGGTGCGGCGCTTCGCCGAACTCGGCTACGACGCGATCTGCCCGAACCTCTACCACCGCGAGGCGCCCGGCGCCGCGCCCGACGACGCCAGCGCGGTGTCCCGCGCGAACGGCGGCGTGCCGGACGAGCGGCTGGTCGGCGATGTGGCGGGCGCCGCCGCGTATCTGCGGGCGCTGCCCGCCGCCAACGGCAAGGTCGGCGTCATCGGGCACTGCTCCGGTGGCCGCCAGTCCGTACTGGCCGCCTGCCGGCTCGACCTCGACGCCGCCGTCGACTGCTACGGGGCCTTCGTCGTCGGCGAGGTGCCGCCCGGCCTGGGTATCCGGGTCACCAACCTGCTGCCCGACCTGCCGAACCTGGGCGCCCCGCTGCTCGGCCTCTTCGGCACCGAGGACCAGCACCCCAGCCCGGAACAGGTCGCCGAGCTGGGCCGGATCCTCACCGAGCAGGGCAAGGACTTCGAATTCCACAGCTACGAGGACGCCGGCCACGGCTTCTTCGCCGTCAACCGCCCCGGTTACCGCGTCGCCGCCGCGAACGACGGGTGGGAGCGGATCGCCGCGTTCTTCGCGAAGTATCTGGAGGGCTGAACCGTGTGCACGTACACGACGGTCAAGGACGCCGTCGACGGTAGCGCCAAGGGTCCTGGCGGCACGTGGTTCCACGTCTCCGACGTGACCGTCTACTTCGACCATCCCGTGCACGCGATGGCCGAGCACACGCTGAACATCGACTTCGCCGACCCCAGCAAGGGGCCTGCGGCCCGCGTCGCCCTCGAACTCACCGCGGAGTCCGCGCAGCGGCTCATCGCGGCGGTTCAGGCCGCGCTCGCGGCGGTGCCGGACGACATGCGGGTCTGACCGGAGTCCGCCCGGCGGGGGCGGGGCTCCGGCGGGGCCGGGCCCGTCCCGGGTTCGGGAGGGGCGGGGCCCCGGGCGGAATGCGGTGCGGGCGGCAGGATTGCCGTCCGCACCGTGGTGCATCCGCAGGCTGTACGACGCGCGCTCTGCGTCAGTGCGCCGCGCGTCGAGCGGCCTTCGCCTTGCTCATTCCCATGAAGCCCAGGCCCATGGTCGCCAGGCCAAGCAGGCAGGCAACGCCGCCCACGATCGCGTTGTTCGTGATCGTTTTGGTGGTATCGGCCGTGCCGGAGACCACCCAGGGCGCAACGATCGTCCACGCTCCGATCGCAATGGCGACCCACCCCAGGCCGACGGTGCGTTCCAGCACCGAGCCGAAGCCCATGGCCAGCACGGCCAGGGCGATCCCGGTGATCAGATTGCTGACCCGCAGGCTGTTGAAGTTCTGGAAACCGACCACCCAGGGCGAGATCGCCAGGTAGAGACCGGTCAGCAGGCACAGGCCCTCGATCAGGCCCGCCATCGGCTTCGCAGATGCCTCCGCGTACCGGCCGCGCAGGGCCATCAGATCGGGATGGGTGTCTATCTGCGTCCTCGAATGAGTCGAATCGGTGGCCATTCCAGCCACCTCCTTCGCAGTGAGCAGTGAGCAGTGTCGTTCTACCGACGGATTCCTCCAGGTCTCCAGCCCGGAGCTGCCGCATCCTTACTCAGCGTAGATCCGTAGGGCGCCAGTCGGCCACTTGCCAGGGAGATTGGTTTGTGGCGGTTTGCCCGGGCGGGGTTCGCTTGCCGTTGGTGGGGTGGGGTCGGTGCCGCTCCGGCCCGGCTCTGCGGCTGCCTGTCGCGGTGGGTGAGCGAACCCCCCGGGGTACGCCGTCACGCGCGGTCGCCGATGGTGCCCCAACCCCCTGGACGGCTGGTGCGGGTGGGTAAAACCCCGCGCCGCCAGGCGCGGGAAACTCCCGCACGGACGTGCCAGTTGAGTACCGGTACTCATGCCGGCCAGCCGCAGGCGTTCGCACACTCGCCTCATGGACGCACACCGCTGCCCCGACTGCCGCTCGTACGCCGGCCCCGCCGTTGCCGACGGGGGTCCCGTGATGTGCCCCGTGTGCCGCTTGCCGCTCGACGGCCCCGAGATCCTGGAACTGCGGGGCCTGGACGCCGAGCTGATCGGCGTCGAGGAGCGGCGGTGGGCGCTGCATCAGCGCAGGGCCGCGCTGGTCGGGGCGTTGCGCGCCCGGCGCCCCGGTACGGTCCCGGCGCCGGCGGGCGGCGCGGCGCCGTGGACGGACGCCCCGACCCGGTCGGCGCAGACCGTACTGCTCACCCTCGGCGGGCTGCTGATCATCGTCGCCGGGCTGGTGTTCACCCTGGTCAGCTGGGGCCGCTTCGGTATCGGCGGCCGGGCCGCGGTGCTCACCGCGCTGACCGTGCTCGCGTTGGCGGCGCCGCTCACCCTGCGCCGGCGCGGTCTCGACGCGACCGCCGAGACCGCGTCGGCGGTCGGCCTGGCGCTGGTCCTGCTCGACGCGTACGCGGCCAGGGCCGCGGACATCGGCGGGCTGCTGGGGGTCGGCGGTGCCGGGTACTGGGCGGCGGTCACCGGGCTCGGCGCGCTGGCCACGGCGGCGTACGGCCGGCTCACCCGGTCCGTGCTGATGCCGTACGCGGCGCTGCTGCTGCTCCAGTGCACGGCTCCGCTCGCCGCGGGGGCGTTGCACACCCACGCCACGGGCCTGGCGTACGCCCTGCTGGTCACCGCCGTGCTGGACCTGGCGGTGGGTACGTGGATGCCGATGGCGCTCGGCGCGGCCGGGATGTGGACCGCGGCGGCGGGCGTACTGGCGGCGGCGGTCGCGTACGCCGACGACACGTACGGGTCCGCGCTGCGCGCCTGCGTACCGCTGGTGCTGGCCGCGGCCCTGTCCCTGGCCGCCGCGGTCCGCCCGCGACGGCTCCCCGCTGCCGCCGCCGCGGCGGCGGCCGTCCTCGGCGGCCTCGCCCTGATCGCGGCGGCCGGCGTCACTCCGCGGCTGGCCCTCCCGGCCACCTGGACCCCGCTGGCCGCCGCGGCCCCCGCGGCCCTCCTGGCCGTTCTCTGCCTCCTCCGCCTCCCGCCGCTTCCGGCCACCGACACCTCACACCCGCGCCTGTCCCCGGAGGGCGCCCGGTCGGACGACGCTTCTGCCTCCGACCCGTCGCCGCACCCGCGGGAGCCGGTGGGGGGCGCGCTGTCGGACGACACCGTCGTCTCCGGCGGCGCGACTGGCCGGGCTGCCGCCGGGGGCGGCGGTGGGGCGCAGGTCCAGCAGCCCGCGACGAGCTGGTTGGCGGCGCACCCCCGGCTGCCGCTGTGGGGCGGGCTGCTGGGGGCCGCCGCTTTCGTGCTGGGGGTGGCGGGGCTTGGCGTCGTGCCCGGGTTGGCGCGGGTGCTGGCGGGGCGGGAGGGCGGTGGAGTGGTGGCCGTCGTCGCCGGAGTGGTCGCCGTGGTGTCGGGGGGTGCCGTCCGGCGGTTCGGACGGGCGGCGGCGGGGCTGCGGTGCGGGGCCGTGCTCGCCGGGGCTGCCGCGGTGGTGGCCGCGCCGGTGGCGGTAGGGCTGCCGTACGCGGCCGAGGTCGGGGTGGCCGGGCTGGCGGCGGTGGGTGGCGGCGTACATCTGCTGCGGCGGCCCGCGGCCGATCCGGCGCCGCAGCTGTGCGCGCTGCTCGCGCCGGGGGCGGTCGCCCTGTTCTGGTCGCTGCCGAGCGACGCCGCCGCGCTCACCGTGTGGGCCGCCGCGGCGGTCCTGGCCGCGTGCCTCGCGGCCGGCGGCCGTATCCGCGTGCCCGCGGCGGCGTTCGCGGTCTGCGCGCCGGGCTACGAGGCCGCCCGCGCGGCCACCGCGGCCGGACTCGCGCCGCACCTCGCGGCGTTCGCCGTGCTGGGCGTCGCGGTGGCGACCGTACCGGTGGCGGCGGCGCTGAAGGGCCGCGTCGCGCTCGCCGTCGAATACAGCGGGTACGCCGCCGGGGCCGCGGCGCTGGTGGCCACCACGTCGCACCCGGACGCGCTCAGTGTCGCCCTCGCCGTCGCGGGCGCCGCCTGCGCCGGGCTCGCGCTGCGGGCCGACCGGCGGATGGCGGGCGCGACCGGCGCGGCGGCGCTGCTCGCGGCGTCCTCCTGGGTCCGGCTGGCCCTCGCGGGGGTGGGGGCGCCGGAGCCGTACACCGTCAGCGTGTCCGCCGTGCTGCTGGCGCTCGGCCACCTGCGGCGCCGCCGTGACGGGTCGGTCGGCTCGTGGGCGGCGTACGGCTCCGGGCTGGCGTTCTCGCTGCTGCCGAGCCTGGTGGCCGCGTGGGCCGATACGCACTGGCTGCGCCCGCTGCTGCTGGGCCTCACCGCACTGGCGGTCACCCTGCTGGGCGCCAGGCACCGGCTGCGGGCGCCGCTGGCCACCGGCGGCGCGGTCCTGCTCGCCGACGCCGCCCACGAACTCGCCCCCACCGTCGCCCAGTCCATCGGCCACCTCCCGCACTGGGCCCCGGTCGCCGCGGCCGGCGGCCTCCTGCTCTACGTCGGCGCCACCTACGAGCGCCGCCTGCTCACCGCCCAGCGCCTCCGCCAGGGCTTCCGCACCCTGCGCTGACCCCTCGCCGGAGCGCCGGCTGCTCCGGCTGCTCCGGCTGCCGATACTCGGCGAGGCCGACCTGCCGGTCGAGGCGCGGGTGCCCGTGGCGCGGGCGCTGAATCGGTGCGGGATACGGGGGACGCGGCCGGCGGGCCTGCCGCGCCCCCGCCGGGCGAGGACCACCGACCCGCGAGACCCGGTCGCCCCTGGGCGGCGACAACCCCGTTGCCGGGCGCTCCGCCCCCGCGTCGGCCGCGCCGGGGGACGCGGCCGACAGGCCCGCCGCCTCCCCGCCGGGCGCGAGCAGGACCGGCCGCGAGACCCGGTGCACCCTGGGCTACGACAGCCCGCTTGCCGGGCGCTCCTCCGCCGCGAGTCCGCGCCACATCCCGCCCGCGCTCGGGATCAGCCCGGCCCAGGCCCCCGCGTCGGCCGACGCTCTCGGCCGTATGGCTCAGGGCTCAGGCCACAGGGCTGGCGACGGGACTCGCGGGGGCGGGACTCGTACGCGATACCCGGTCGCCGGCCGTGGCGTGTCCTCTTACCGCAGGGACTCGCGTCCCGCCCGCAGGGCGAGTTCGGCCAGGGCCTCGGGGGCGCCGGGCTGGTTCCTGATGCCGGGGAAGGCGTTGACGTCGACGATGAGCGCGTCGCCGCCGCCCCCGTCGATCACGTCGACCCCGTAGACGTCGAGGCCGAAGACCTCGCCGACCCGGCGGACGAGGGCGGGCCAGGCGGGGGGCAGTTCGGCGAGCGGGACGGGGCCGCCGCCGGGTGCGTGCGGGGAGAGTTCGGAGCGGCGGACGGCCGCGAAGAGGTGCGGGCCGACCGCCCACAGCTTGTGGTCCCAGCCCGGGTTCCGCACGAAGTCCTGGACGACGTAGGGCTCGTGCGCCGCCCCGGCCGCGAAATCCCGTATGCGTGATGCGCTGTCGAGCCGTACGACCACGTCCCCCTTGCGGCTGTGCCGGCTCTTGACCACCACCGGCCCCGCCGACGCGGCCTCACCGAGGGCGAGTTCGGCGCCGGAGGCGTAGCTGCGGGTCGGGGCGAAGGGCAGCCCGGCCCGCAGCGCGTCCCGCGCCATGGCCGTACGGTCCTGGCACCGCCCGGTCGCGGCGGCCGAGTTGACGACCCGGGCGCCGCGCGACTCCAGTTCGCGGGCGAGGGCGAGCGCGCGGGGTGTGCGGGACTTGAGGAGGTAGACGTCGGCGGGCGTGCCGTCCGGCGTGGCGGCGGCGGGGTCGAGCACCTCGACCCGGTGGCCGCCCGGGGAGGTGAGCAGCGCGGTGGCCGCGGCCAGCAGCGGATGGCCGGGGTCGGGCGTGATGAGGCCGATCCTCACAGGGTGTCGCCGGCCGCGACCGGCACGGGTACGGCGGCGGGCTGCGGCGACGCGCCCGGCCGCCCGCCGCGGGCCAGGGCGAGGACGGCGCTGGCGACGCGGGAGGCCGCGTCGGGGACCTGCCGGAAGCTGGGGAAGTCGTTCACGTCCACGACGACCGGCCCGTCCGGGCCGAGGAGCACGTCGAGGCCGTAGAGGTCGAGCCCGTAGACCGCGCCGACCTGCGCGGCGATCGCGGCGACCTCGCGCGGCAGCGGCACCCGGCGTTCGCGGTGCGGCCGGTCGGGGTGCAGCGGGGAATTGCGCTCGGTCGCGTAGAAGTCGTCGCCGACGCAGTAGACCTTGATGTCGACGCCCTGGTTGGGCACGTACGGCTGGGCGATGAGCAGGCGTTCGCCGCGCAGCACCGGCAGCAGCGCGGCCAGCCGGTCGGGGGCGGCGAGCAGGTGGACGGCCCGTCCCGAGCTGCCGTCGGCGGGCTTGACGACCAGCGGGTAGTCGGACTCGGGTATGTCGGCGAGGAGTTCGGGCCGGGCGGCGGCATAGGTCGGCGGCATGGGCAGTCCGCGGCTGCGCCCGATCGCCGCGGCGAGCGCCTTGTCGCGGACGCCGCGGATCGAGCGGGCGTCGTTGATCGTGGTCATCCCGACGCAGGCGGCGGCTTCCAGCAGGGTGAGCCCGGGGCCGCCGGACACGGTCTTGAGCACCCAGGCGTCGTGGCTGCCCGCCCTGACGACCTCGGTCATCCGCAGCAGCGATCCCCCCGGTCGCAGCACGTCCACCTGGTGCCCCCAGGCGCGGAGTCGGCGGATCACCTCGACCGGCATCCCGTCGTGGCGGTAGTGCTCCTCCACGAGAAAGCAGAGCTTCATGCGACCTTCCCCCAACCCCCCTGAGCGTTTCGCCGACCGGGGCCGGCGAAGCGTGGAGGTCACAGGATGCCACGCGGGTCCGGCAGTTCGTTCGCTGGTCCCAACTGCCCCTGCCGCCGGGCGTGTTGCCCCTGCCGGGGCCGGGGATGCGCGGATTCCGGCGGGCCCGGCGGGCGGCGCGCGGCGGCCTCAGCCCACCTGCCCCAGCGGGTCGATCTGCGCCTGCGTGGCGCCGTCCGCGGTGGTCGACTCGCTGAGCGCGCGCCACCGCTCGTCCTCGGCGAGCAGCGCGCGGCCCGCGGCGGTGGCGTAGGCGTACGCGTCGGGGCCGACCAGCAGCCGCAGCGGCGGTTCGTCGAGCGCGACGACGTCCAGTACGAGCCGGGCGACCTTCGCCGGGTCGCTGGCGCCGAGCGCCTCGGGGCCGTGCATGGCGGCCATCACGCCGACCGTCCCGGCGTACTCCGGGCGGATCGGGTCGACCCGCATCGAGGACCCGGCCCAGTCGGTGCGCATGCCGCCGGGCTCCAGCACGGTGACCTTGATGCCCAGCGGTCCGACCTCGCCCGCCAGCACCGAGGAGAAGCCGCCGACGGCCCATTTCGCCGACTGGTAGGCCGACAGGCCCGGGGTGGCCATCCGGCCGCCGACCGAGGACACCTGCACCACGTGGCCGGAGCGCTGCTCGCGCATCACCGGCAGCGCGGCCCTGGTGAGCCGGACCACACCGAAGAGGTTGGTGTCGACCTGGGTGCGGAAGTCGTCGAAGTCGACGTCCTCGACCGAGCCGACATTGGCGTACCCGGCGTTGTTGACCAGCACGTCGAGCCGCCCGAAGCGGTCGACGGCGGTGCGCACCGCCGCGCGGGCGGCCTCGTCGTCGGTCACGTCGAGCGCGACGACGGCGAGCCGGTCGCCGTACTCGGCGGCGAGGTCGTCCAGCGACTCGGGGCTGCGCACGCCGGCGACGACCTGGTGGCCGGCGTCCAGCGCGGCCCGGACGATCTCCCGGCCGAGCCCGCGGGAGGCGCCGCTGACCAGGAAGACGGAGGGGGTGGAAGGCATGAGGGGCTCCTTGGAGGCTGTTTACTAACCGGTTGATTAGTAACGGCTCCCATGGAACTCCGCGACGGGGCCGATGTCAACTGTCTGGTTAGTTGATACGCTGGGCGCCATGAAGAGGGACGTCATAGGCCGGGACGCGGAAGCCACCCGGCGCCGCCTGCTGGACGCGGCGACCCGCGAATTCGCCGCGTACGGCATCGCCGGCAGCCGGGTCGACCGCATCGCGACCGACGCCCGCAGCAACAAGGCGCAGATCTATCACTACTTCGGCAGCAAGGACGGCCTCTTCGACGCCGTCTTCGACGCGATGTGCCGCGAGACGGTCGACGCGGTCCCCATCGACCCGGACGACCTGCCCGAATACGCGGGGCGCCTGCACGACTCCTACGTCGAGCGCCCCTGGGTGCAGCGCCTCGCGACCTGGTACCGCCTGGAGCGGGCCGGCAGCGCCGCACTGCTGCCGGTCGTCGTGGACAGCAACACGGCGAAGGTGCGGGCGATCGCGGCGGCGCAGGAGGCGGGCCGGCTGCCCACCCGCTTCTCCGCACCCGAACTCCTCGGGCTGGTGCTCCACCTCTCGGGCTTCTGGAGCGCGAACATCCCCGAGTACGAGGTGGTGGTCGCCGACGGCTCCGCCGCGCACCGCCGCGAGGTCGTCGTCGCGGCGGTGGCCGCGCTGCTGCGCGGCTAGGGCCGGCCGGCAGCGCTCCGGCTGGAGCTAGAGGCAGGAGTCGTCGCGCTCCACGGGCCGCCTGAACCGGGCGAAGAGCGGCGGGGAGTCCCAGCCGGGCCGTTCGCCGCTCATCCAGCCGTCCACCGACGGCGTCGGCGGCCGGACCCGGCCGGCCACGTACAGGCCGATGGCGCCCAGCGCGCCCGCCACCGAGATCCCGAAGCAGATCCACAGGGCCGTCCTCGTACCCGAGTCGGGGTTGCTGCCGACGTCGGCGGCGACGTAGAGCAGCACGGGCGCGATCATGAACGCCGCCACCGCCCGCATCAGCTCGATGATCGCGAACACGCGCTGCACGTTGGTGGAGCGCAGCGAGAAGCCGGCGATGAACAGCGCGGGCACGACGGAGGAGCCGACGCCGATGCCGACCAGGCCCGAGCCCACCGAGGTCAGGGGGCCCGTGGGCGGGGCGGCGGCGTTCATGAGCACGATGCCGACGGTCAGGAAGAGCAGGCCGACCAGGACGAAGTAGTGCAGCAGGTGGGTGCGGAAGACGGAGCCGAAGACGAAGGCGGCGATCACCGCGCCGCCGAATTCGGGCAGGTAGAGCAGCCCCAGGTGCAGGGGCGAGTAGTGGCGCGCGAGCGTGGTCAGGGTCAGCGAGATCGCCGACACCGACGCGGCGGCCGCGCAGATGGCGGCGACGACACCGGCGACCGGGAGCGTGCTGACCAGGCTCCCCACGCACAGCAGCGGATGCCTGGCCGTGTACTCGTGGACGAACAGGATGACGATCAGCAGCAGCCCGCCGATCAGCGGCCCGCACGTGAGGGCGTCCACGAAGGGGTGGGTGAGCAGCTCCGAGGCGCCGAAGAAGGCCGCCGCGCACCCGACGGTGGCCAGCGCGAGCGCGATGTAGTCGATGGGTGCGCCCGGCTCGTTCGGCGGGGTGTCCTGGAAGGTCACGGCGGACAGCACGAGCGCCCCCGCGGCGATTCCGGCGATGGCCCAGAACAGCGGGCGCCAGCCGTTGGCGTTGGCCTGGACGCCGCCGAGCACCGGGCCGAGCGCGACCGCGCCGAAGATGCAGACGTTCATGATCACCGCGGTCGTGCGCAGCCTGGCCGCCGGGTATCCGATGATCAGCGGCGGTACGGCCGCGATCAGCAGCAGGCTGGTGCACAGGCCTTGCAGGACGTGCCCGACGATGAACATCGCGGGGTCGACCGCCGCCGCGGTGAGCACCGAGCCGATCAGCAGCACGGCGCCGTAGACCAGCAGCATCCGCCGCTGCGGCAGGTGCTGGGCGAACTGCACCGCCAGGACCGTCCCCACCGCGTAGCCGGCGTTGGCCATGCCCGCGGTCACGTTCATCGCCTGGAGGCTCATACCCAGCTCCCTGGCGATCAGCGGCGTGATGGGCCCCAACGCCGCCGAGAGCGCCAGATACGGCACCAGGGCGAGAACGACCATCGTCGCCACCGCGGGATAGCGGCCGGCCAGCGGACCCTGTCGCATCGGTCGTTTTCTCCTTCTTCGGCGGAAAAGAGGTGTTCGGTCACCATGGTGAACCGCCACCCCCGCACTCCCGTCAAGCGCAGCCGCCGAAGTCACCCGATCGACGCTCGGGCGAGTGAACCTGTGCCCTCGTACGGGCTCGCCCCTGGGACCTGCCGCCCCGCCGTGGCTTGCCGCACACCCCCCGGGAGGGTGTTCGCGGTGCACTTCGGCCGGGCGCGCGCCCCTGGGCGGCTAGGAAGTGCCGCCGTCCTCCTCGGGCGGCGGGGGGAGCCGGGCGCCGCGGCTCTCCGCGATGCGGTGCACGTCACGCAGCGACTCCGCCAACCGCCCCGCCAGGAAGCGCACTTGCGGTGCGGTGACCCGGTGGTCGGCGAACATGTCGGCCGCGTGGCCCAGCAGGTCCGCGGCCATCGCGAGCTGCACGCTCTCGATGTTGTCCGCGACCCGGGTCACGTACCCGGAGCCGCCGCCGAGCAGAAAGCACGGCCGCCCGTCCGCCGTGGCCCACGGCAGCAGCCGCACCTCCCCGGCGCTCACGCGGCGACCTCGACCCCGCGCAGGTGCACTCCGTGCGCCGCCACCCACAGCACCCGCTGCCGCGCGGGCTGCTCGCGCTCGTACGCGACGTAGTACGGCCGCACGAGGGCCACGTCCTCGCCGCGCAGCACTTCCGGCGGGGGCCGGAGCGGCGCGGGTCCGGGTACGCGGTCGGGCGCGGACACCGGCTCCGGCGTCGGCTCCGGCTCTGGCGGTAGGGATACGGGCTCCCGCCGCCGCAGCAGCGCCCTGCCCAGCCGGGCGATCAGGTCGGTCACGTCGTCAACTCCGTTCACTCGCATGTAAAGAAACCTCTATGTAGCGATCTCCTCACACACTGAGACGGACAGACCTAGGCTCGCCAGTAGGTAGCAGGTGACAGATCATCAGTCACACGGGAGCTGACGGTGAGTAACAAATACGGGGACTGGTTGAAGGCCCAGCGCGAGGCCGCGGGCCTGACCCAGCAGGAGCTGGCCGACATCGCGATCATGACGCGCACGCATATCGCCCACATCGAGGCGGGGCGCCGGGTGCCGTCGCAACAGGACGCTCGCCGCTTGGACAAGGCACTGAACACGGGAAACGTCCTGAGCAGCTTCCTGCCCGACGAGGACGTGGCGGTGGCCGACTATTTCGCCGCAGCTCGCCAGCTCGAACAACAGGCGACGATGATCCGCGAGTTCGCCCTGTCGTTCGTGCCCGGCATCTTCCAGACCGAGTCGTACGCGCGTGCCCTTCTGCGAGTCGGTTTTCCCGAATTGAGCAAGGAGGAATGTGACAGGCTCGTTGTCACACGGCTGGAGCGCGCGAAGATCCTTGACCACCCGGCGTCACCTGTAGTGTGGGCGGTTCTGGACGAGGCCGTGCTGCGCCGCCCCATCGGCGGCTCCGAAGTGATGGCAGCCCAGATCACGCACATGGTGCGCCTGGCCGAGAGCGACCGGATCCGCGTACACGTCCTGCCTTTCAATCTGGGCGTCCACCCGCTGATGCAGAGCATGCTCACGCTGATGTGGTTCGAGGACCAGCCTCCGGTGGCTTACTCCGAGGGCTTGCAAATCGGCAAAGTGCACGACACCCCGGCCGTCGTTGACCGCCTGCAAAGCGCCTACTATCGCGCGCTAGGGGACGCGCTTCCGGTACGGGAGTCCCTTGCCATATTGCGGGCGACAGCGAAGGACTTCGGACACCATGACTGAGCACGTCATAGCCAACTCAGCCACACGGACCGGGTGGCGCAAGTCCTCCTACAGCGGCACCGAGGCGGGCAGCTGTGTCGAGATCCTGGACAACCACTCCGGCGGAATCCCGGTCCGCGATTCGAAGGACCCGCACGGCCCGGCCCTGCTCTTCCCGCAGGCCGCGTGGTCGTCCTTCATATCCGCGGTCAAGTCCGGCGACCTTCCGGCCTGATCCGGGGCCCGCGCAGACCGGTTGGCGGGCCACGGCGGCTGGCGGGCCGGGCCCGGCACTGTGCGGCGGAGTACGGCTACGCGGTGGCGGCCATCGACCACCCGGGCACGGCGGCCGACCCCGTTCCGCCGCCGAGGAGCAGGCTCGCGCCGACCCCCGCCGGGCGATGCAGGCCGGCGAGCCGATCTCGGCAGCCGGTTTCTTCACCCGCCACCTGAAGTGACCCCCGGGCGGTCAGACCGCCAGCAGACGCCAGGCGCGATCGGACCGTTTGACGTAGTACGTGGCGCCAACTAGTTTGGTTGGTGTCACGTACTACATCAGTGCGGCAGACCCGTGCCGCGGGTCATCCGCGTGGCGAGGGGGGTTCCCATGGACACCGACGTGATTATTTGCGGGGCCGGCGCGGCCGGGCTGACGCTGGCTGTCGACCTTGCACGGCGGCACATCCGCTTTCTGCTGATCGACAAGGCCGCCGGGCCGTTCGCCGGGTCGCGCGGCAAGGGTATTCAGCCGCGCAGCCAGGAGGTGTTCGAAGACCTCGGCGTGATCGACGCGATCGTCGCCTCCGGCGGTGAATATCCCGTGCAGCGCCACTACACCGAGGACGGGACGACGGTCGACGAGCCCGTCGTCGTACGGTCGGAGCCGACGGCCGCCGAGCCGTACCGGATTCCGCTGCTCGTGCCGCAGTTCCTCACCGAGCGCCGGCTGCGCGAGCGCCTCACCGAGCTGGGGCACATCCCGCGCTACGGCCGCGAGTTGACCGGCTTCGCACAGGACGCCGACGGCGTCACCGCGGAGATCGCCGGCCCGGGCGGCGAACAGACCGTGCGGGCGCGCTACCTGATCGGCGCCGACGGGGGATCGAGCACCGTGCGCAAGGCCCTCGGCATCGGCTTTCCCGGCCGGACCCTGGGTGTGCGGGCGGTCGTCGCCGATGTCCTGGCCGAGGGCGTCACCGCCGACGCCTGGCACCGCTGGGGGGACGGGACGGCGGCGCAGGTGTCGCTGTGCCCGCTGTACGGCACCGAGATGTTCCAGCTCCAGGGGCCGCTCCCCTTCGACGTCGAGGTCGACCTGTCGGCCGCGGGGCTCACCGCGCTGGTACGCGAGCGCACCGGCCGGGACGACCTCGCGATCCACGCGGTCTCCTGGGCGTCCGCCTTCGAGATGAACGCCCGGCTGGCCGACACCTACCGGCAAGGCCGCGTGTTCCTGGCCGGGGACGCGGCGCACTGCCACCCGCCGACCGGCGGGCAGGGCCTCAACACCGGTGTCCAGGACGCCTACAACCTCGGCTGGAAGCTCGCCGGCGTCCTCGGCGGCGCCCCGGACGCGCTGCTGGACAGCTACGAGGCCGAGCGCCGCCCGATCGCCGAGGACGTACTCGGCCTGTCCACCCGGCTGCTCGAAGCCGCCAGGAACCGCGACCACCGCCGGGGCCGTGAGGTCGGCCAACTCGACCTCGGCTACCCCGACTCGCCCCTGTCGCTGGCAAGTCCCGGGCACGACAAGGGCGTACGGCCCGGCGACCGTGCGCCCGACGCACCCGTGACCGGCGCCGGCGGGCTGCCCACCCGGCTCTTCACACTCTTCCGCGGCCCGCACTGGACCCTGCTCGGCCACGGCGTCGACCGGGCCTCGGCCCCGGCCCCGCGTACCGGCCTGCGCGTCCACACCATCGGCGCCCGGGGCGACATCCTCGACCCCGGCAGCCACGTCCGCGACGGCTACGGGCTCGCGTCGGGCCGGTGGGTGCTCGTCCGCCCCGACGGATACGTCGCGGCCGTGCTCGACACCGCGGGCCTCCCCGCGGCCGAGGCCTTCCTCGACAGCGTCGGCGTCCGCCCTCCGCTGTGACGCGCGGGACGGGGCGGCCGCCAAGGCCGCCGGCGGGTCACCTCGGCTTCGCCGCGGAAGCCACCCGCCTCCAGCGAGCGAGCGACTCACCGACTCGGTGGGTCTTGCCGCGAGTGTCGCCCCTGATCCGTTCGACGTCGGAGCACAGCCGGGTCAGTTCGGCGTCCGCTCCGGGCAGGTCGCCGGCTTTCCCGCGCTGGACGGCGAGGTTGTACCGGGTACGGAGGGTGTCGAGGTGGTCGGGGCCCAGAATCCGGGTCTGCTCGACAACGACCTCGGCCAGCCCGACGACGGCGCCGACGGCGTCTCCTGCCAGGCCGCGTCGCGTGGCGAGACCGGTGCGCGCGTCGAGCGTCCTCGGGTGGTCGTGGCCGAGGACGCGCGAGCGCCGGCCGACCACTTCCGCGAGCGTCACGATCGCTGCCACCGGGCTGAGCAAGGACGCCTGTACATCGCCGATCCAGTCGAGAACGCTGAGGCTGCGGTGGTGGTCGGGGCCGAAGGCCCGCCGCGCGTCGGCGAGCAGGGCGGCGTAGTCGTCCAGCAGCTGATCAGGCTCCACGTGCGGAGTGCGTGCCTGGTCGACCCGGTATCGGATGTACAGCAGGCAGTGCCGCGTCTCCAGGATCTCGGGGTGATCGGCGGGCAGCAGCTTCTTCTGGTCCGCGAGTACGCCGACGAGCGCCGGGGTCGCTGTCACGTGCCCGCCCCACATGCGGCTCATGAACGCCGTCTGCCGTCGCACGGCGAGGGTGACGGGGTGGCCGGGGCCGAGTGCCCTCTGCGCCTCGGCCAGCGCGGTCGCCGAGACGGCCCGCGCGGTGTCCTCGTCGCCGGCCCGCAGATGGGCGGCCGCCAGGAGCCGGCGAGCGACGACGGTGCCGGGGCGGTCGGGGCCGAGGACCCGCTCCAGCTCGGTGACCAGCGCCGCCGCGATGTCCACCTCCTCGATCACGTCGGGGCGGTCGGGGCCGAGGAGCCGCTCCACCACCGCGTCGGCGCCGCCGACCGCATAGGCGTGCTGGTCGACCGTCGCCTCCACCACGGCCAGCAGGGTGGCCAGGGTGTCGGGGTGGTCAGGGCCGAGCACCCGTGTCTGGTCCGCGAGGACACTGGTGACCGCGGCCCGCGGCCCCGCCGAGTCCCAGCCTTCCGCGGACATGCGGCACGCCGCCCGGTGGTAGCGGGTCGTGAGGATGTCCGGGTGGTCGGCGGCCAACTGCCGCCGCTGCGACGCGAGCAGGCCGGTCAGCTCCGCCGCCGCTCCGGCGTCGTCCCCTCCGGCGCCGCGCCAGCGGGCCGCGCAGACCAGCGCCCTGAGCACATCGGGGTGCTCGGCGCCGATCAGGTCACTCGCGACGGCGGCCACCTCGCGGAAGTACGCCTGCGCCGCGGCCAGTCGGCCCGACTCACCGGCGCTGCGGCCGGCCCGGAAGACCACCGGGTGGATGCCGTCGCGCAGCAGCGCGAAGTCGGCGGCGTCGGTCAGCGTCCCGGCGCCTGCCCTCAGCAACTGGGCCCGCCCGGCGTCGCGCTCGACCTCGGGCCACACGGCGGCCAGCACCCCGGCGGCGTCGCGGACCAGATCCGCGAGGGGCCCCGCGTTCACCGCGGCCAGGACCGCCCCGCGCACCGGCGTCTCGACGCGTACGGTCCGGTACGCGCGCTCCTGCTGGATGTCGACCAGGCTGTGGCCGTGCAGCACGCGCAGCACGGCGGCGACGTCCCCCGCGGTCACCTCGGCGGCCGCCTCGCTCAGCCGGGTGAGCAGCGCCAGCGCGGGCGCGCAGGACAGGACGTCGTCCGGCACCCCCTCCTCGCCCAGGACACTGGCCAGTGCGAGCACGTAGACCGTCACGCCCTCGGGGACCGCGCGGTCCGCGGCTTCGATGGACAGCCACAGCGGGAGGTGCACGACGGATTCGTACGCCTCGCGGTCGTCGAGCAGATCGACGTACTCCTCGACGGTGATGCCCTCGGTCGCGATGTGCCGGACGGCGTGCGCGAGGGCCTGGGGGAGGCCGCCGAGCTGGTCGGCCAGCTCGCCGACCTCCGTCTCGGAGACCGGTCCCGACTCCCCCTGGTCCAGCGCGCGGTGCAGATACGCGCGGGCCTCCTCGGGCGTGAAGTCCCAGACCCGGATGATCTCCGGCTCCATGGCCGCGTCGAAGTCCCGGCGGCGGCTGGTGACCAGCACCCGCCCGACCGGACTGGCCGGCGGCCACTGCCAGTCGGCGAGGCCGGCGGGGTCCACGACACCGTCCAGCACGATCAGCCACGGGCGCGGCTGCGTACCGCCTGCCGGACGGAGCCAGTTGAGGAACGCCTGGACGCCCTCGGCCGGGTCGGGGAAGTGGCGGCCGAACAGGTCCTGCGCGGCCCGCACATAGGCGGCGGTGACGGCTTCCTGGGTGGCGTCGGCGATCCACAGCAGCAGCTGCAACTCGCCCTGCTCCCATGCGTTTTCCGCGAACCGTGCGGCGATCTGGCTCTTGCCGGTGCCGGCGGTGCCGGTGAGGATCAGCGGCCGGCCCGGCGGGGCGGCGGCCAGCGCCTCGCTCTCGCGCCGGTCCTGGAAGTGCGGCGCCCTGCCGGGGACGCGCCCGATGCGGTGCGGCAGCGGTACGGGGGACGCCGGGGCGGAACCCTGGTACTGGGTGAGGTTGAAGGTGTGGGTCTGGCCGACCGAGACGCCGCCGCCCCGGCTCTCCACGTGCAGGTCGCCACGGACGCTCAGGGCCGGTGCGGCGGGGGGCACGCCGGGCGCGGCGGGCGGCACTTCCGGTGCGGCCGAGGCCGCGGGAGCCGCCGGTGCGGCCGGAACCGCGGACACCGCCGGCACCGCGAAGCCGGCCGAGGGGCGGGCCGGCCACGGCCACAGGGCCGGCCGGGACGCCGCACCCTGCCGTTCCGGCGGCGCCGTCGGGCGGTGGGACGCCGGATCGCTCAGCCCTGGGAGGCGTCCGGCGGCGAAGGGCGGTGCGAGCTCCCGCCACCGCCCGCGGTCCAGGGCCGCCCGACGTTCACATCGCCCCGCACCACGGCGGCGGCGACGGAACCGTCGCCCTCCGCCCGTACGGTGAGGTCGCCGCCCGCGGCGACGCCACCGCGGTCCGCGCTCACCTGGTTCCGGGCGGGCGGCAGTTCGGCCAGCACCCGGCGCAGCCCGGCCGCGGCCTGCTCGCGCTCCTCCGCGTCGAGGTCCTCCAGCAGGTCCTGGATGCGGGTCTGCCAGATCGCGCGGTAGGCCGACCGTACGCTCTCCAGTTGCGTGGGCTCCGCCGTCGCCAGCTCCGCCCCCGTCTGGTCGAGGCGGGCCAGAACGGCGGTCTCACGGCGTTCGCTGCCGCGGCCGAACCAGCGGGCCAGGCTGCCGCGCAGGCCCGTCCAGGCCTCCGTGCCCGCAGCCGCGGCGACGGCTGCGCCCCCCGACGCCGCGAGCGCGGCGAGTGCTTCGTCCAGCATGTACACCCCTGTAGGCAATGGCCGTTGAGGAGACGTTAGCCCGAACCGCGTTCGCTGTCCCGGCCATTGGCCACACCTGCCCCTGCCCCGCCGGAGAGGGGTCCGGCAGGGCAGGGGCGCGAGGGGCGTCAGGACGTCTGCGGCGCCGTCCACTTCTGGGCGTTGGTGCCGTTGCAGTCCCAGAGCTGGAGCTGTGTGCCGTCCGCTGTCGAGGACGACGGGTCGTCCAGGCAGCGGCCCGACACCGGGTTGCGGTAGCCGCCGTTGTACGGCTGCCACTGCTGGTTGCCGCCGCCGTTGCAGTCCCAGATCTCGGTCCTGGTGCCGTTGGCGGTGCCGTTCGCGGTGGCGTCCAGGCACTTGCCGAGGACGCGCAGGGTGCCGTCGCCGGGGGTGCTCCACACCTGGGCGCTGCTGTTGTTGCAGCTCCACAGCTGGACCGCGGTGCCGTTGGCGGTGGAACCGCTGTTGTCGTCCAGGCACTTGCCGCTGATGCCGGAATGGACGACGCCGCTGGTGAGCGGCACGGGTGCGTGGATCCACCCGGCGGCGTCCGCGGTCTGGACCGCGGAGTTGAAGGCGGTGGCCATCTTGACGTAGCCGCCGTCGTTGGGGTGCAGGTCGTCGGAGAGGTCGGCGGCGGTCAGCGCGCCCATGTCGACGTAGCCGACGTGCTTTCCCGCCGCCTGTTCCGCCTGCACGATGCCGGGCACGGCCTGGTTGAAGGCCGGGCGGTTCGGCTCCTCGGTGGAGTTGGTGGAGACGATCAGCGAGGCGAGCAGCACCGTCGCGTCGGGGGCGTCGGCGGTGATCCGGTCGACCAGCGCGCGCAGCCGGGTGGTGGCGGTGGGCACCTGGTAGTTCTGGTTGAGGTCGTTGGTGCCGATCATCAGGGTGATGACGTTGGGCCGGTAGCGGGCCAGGGTGGCGTCGGTGATGCCGGCGATCTGGTCGATCCGCCAGCCGGAGTGGCCCTCGTTGTCGGAGTCGGACATGACGCCGTTGCGTCCGCTGCCGACGAAGTCCAGCGCGTGTCCCTCGCCCGCCAGGTCGTTCCACAGCGTGGAGCGGTAGCTGTCGCCCGTGCTGCTGCCGACGCCCCAGGTGATCGAGTCGCCGAGCGGCATCAGCCGCAGCGAGGAGGGGGCGGCGGCCGGGGACTGCGCGCCGGCGGCCGTCGCGCCCGCCACGCTCAGCGCGGCCGTGGTCACCAGTGCCGCCGCGGCGGCGAGGAGAGTTCGCTTCATCGTCCGGTCCCCCAGATCTGGTTGGCGCCGCCGGTGCAGGTCCAGATGTCCAGCGGCGTGCTGTTGGCGGTTCCGTCAGCGGTGGCGTCCAGGCACTTGCCCGAGGCGACGCCCACGACCGTGCCGTCGGACCTGACGGTCCACTGCTGGCCGGCGCTCCCGTTGCAGTCGTAGATCTCGACACCGGTGCCGTCCGCCGTGGCGCCGCCCACCGGTTGCAGGCACTTGCTGTCGAACACGGTCAGCCGGCCGTTGGCCGTGGAGGTCCAGGCCTGGTTGCTGCCGCCGTTGCAGTCCCACAGCGCGGGCCGGGTGCCGTTGGCCTGGTTGGCGGCGGGTACGTCGACGCAGCGGCCGGACTCCTGGCCGCGCAGCGCGGTGGTGACGCTGCCGCGGTCCCACTTCTGGTTCGCACCCCCGTTGCAGCTCCACAGCTCCAGCGGGGTGCCGTTGGCCGTGCCGAGCTTGGCCGCGTCCAGGCACTTGCCGGAGCCGACGCCGACGACGCTGCCGTCGGCGTTGACGGTCCACTGCTGGCCCGCGGTGCCGTTGCAGTCGTAGATCTGTACCAGGGTGCCGTCGGCGGTGCCGCCGGCCGCCGCGTCGAGGCACTTGGTGCCGTAGACCATGAGCTGCTTCGACGGGGTCGCGGTCCAGGTCTGGTTGGCGCCGCCGTTGCAGCCCCACAGGGCGACCGCGGTGCCGTTGGCCTGGCTGGAGGCGGGCACGTCGGCGCACAGCCCGGACTGCCGGCCCTTGAGGACCCCGCTGACGTTGCCCGCGGCCTTCGGGGTGACCGACAGGTTGTCGAACTGGTCGGTCTGGTAGCCGACGACCCCGAAGCCGACCTGGCCGCTGCCGTAGGAGTTGTCGTTGACCGTGCCGAGGGTGCCGCCGTCGAGGGTCGCGGTGATCTGGTCGCCGGAGAAGCCCAGCGCGGCCGTGTGCCAGGTGTTCAGGCCGAGCGCGGCACGGGTGCCGGACGCCAGCGTGCTGAGATTGCCCGAGCTGGTGTTCTTGGCGATGGACCAGGCGCCGGTGTCGCTCAACCGCAGCTGGTAGGCGGCCTGGTGGCCCTGCGGGCGGTTCTGGGTGCCGGCCCGGCCGAGCAGGGTGACGGTGCCGGCCTGCTGGAGGTTGAGGTCGGTGCTGACCGTGTAGTTGGACCAGGTCGGGTCGCCGGCCAGCGTGAAGGCGTCCGAGTCGTCCTGCCACTCGATCGGCTTGACCGGGGTGACCTGCTGCACGCACTGCCCCGAGCGCCCGCCGGCGCACGGCCGGGCCTCGAAGGAGCCCTGCATGTCGGACAGGTACCTGGCCTCGGTGTTGGTGGCGGTGCTGTCGTAGGTGTCGGAGTACGGCAGCGCCAGCGCGTGGTCGGCGGGCGCGGTCGCGGTGCCCTTGCCCTGCCCGGTGGTCGTGGTCACGGTGTAGACGTAACCGGGCTGAAGGGTCAGCGAGTACGAACCGCCGGACGGCGTGATGTCCTGGGTGTGGACGAAGTCCGTCGCCGCGCTGGGCGAGTTGACCCGGGTCGCCCAGACGTGGACGGCGCCCGTGGACAGGCCGCCCTGCACATGCACGGTCGCGGTCTGGGCGGCGGTCGCGGTGGTCGTCTCCAGCACCGTCGAATAGTCGCTGCCGTTCGGCGACTTGAGCGTCACGTAGCTGCCGTTGGACTCGGCGCCGCCGAGATAGCCCGACGCGGAGTCGATGAACTTCCAGCCGGGCTGGCTGAACTGGGTGACCTGGGCGGTGGCCCAGGTGTTCTCACCGATGCCGTAGTGGCCCGACCAGGGGGACGCGGCGGTCGCCAGGCCGACCGTGGCGTAGGGCAGGTTGGGGTAGATCGCGGCGACGAGCGGCCAGTTGAGGTAGGCGGTCATCCTCGCGTCCACATAGCCGCGGGTGATGGAGCGGATCAGCGGCGGGGCACCCTGGTCCATGTCGATCGAGCCGTTCTCGCTGGCCCACAGCGGCTTGCCGTTGTTCTTCGCGGTGGTGGTGCTCGAACACGTCTCGGCGTTGCCGCCGTCGCCGCCCTGGCACGGGTAGTGGGCGCCGATGACGGAGACCGCGCTGTTGAAGCCGGAGTTGGCCGCCATGTCGTCGGCCACGCCCCAGCCGCTGTCGTCGCCGACGATCTGGACGCTGCCGTATCCGGCGGCGTTGAGGGCCGAGCGCAGCTGGATGTACCAGTTGACGTCGTGGCCGCGCTCGTTCCAGCCGCCGAGGTAGTCGATGGTCAGGTTGTGCTGCTTGGCGCAGCCGAGCCAGGAGATCAGGTAGTTGATGGTGTCGGTGGACCAGAAGCCGCCGCTGATCCAGCCGGGCGCCGCCCACGCGAGCCCGTACAGCTTGATGCCGGGGTTGCGGGCCTTGGCCTGCTCCATCAGCCAGAACTCGTATCCGGCGTTGCAGTTGATCTGGCCGCGGGTGTGCTCGACGGACGGCTCGGAGCCGTCGGTGGAGTTCGCGTCGCCGCCGATCTCGGCCTTGAGCAGTTGCAGGCTCGCGCCGTAGTCCGGCTTGAAGAGGTAGTCGAGGATCTGCGCCTGCTGGGCGGCCGGGTAGTCGGTCAGCAGGCGGGAGTTGCCGCCGCCGCCGCTGATCGCGCCGATGCCGTCGAAGGTCCTGCCGCCCTGGGTGCCGTCCACGGTGACCGAGGTGGCGGTGGCGGCGTGGGCGGGGGCCGGCGGACTGACCGCGAGCAGCGCGGCGAGCAGGGCCAGCACCCATAGGGGCGCGAGTCTCCAGTGTCGGGACATGGTGGGGGGACCCCTTGTCTCGGAGGTGTGGGAGGAGGGCGGGCCGGGTCAGCCGGCCGCGTTGAGCAGGTCCAGGACGCTCTGCTGGCAGCCGTAGTCGCTGGTGCCGCTGCCGCCGGCCCAGTGCGGGCCGTACTGGTCGAGCGCGTTGCGGTCGTGCGCGTAGGCCGAGGCGGCCCAGTTGGACAGCACCCCGCTGTAGGGGTGGTCGGTCAGCTGGCCGTTGAGCTTGCCCAGGCCGCGGACGTAGGCGCCCTTGAAGGTGGGGCCGTCGCCGGTGCAGGAGTCGCCCTCGCCGGGCTCGCGCAGCACCCCGCCGGACGCCAGCCGTACGGTCGAGGCGTCGGCGAGACCGCGGGCGGTGGTCAGCAGCCCGGCGTCACCGGTGGCCCGGTACAGCTCGGCGAGCCCGCCGAGCACCACACCCTGGTTGTACGTCCAGGTGGTCTGGCCGTTGTTGGCGCAGGCCGACGTCAGCCCGTCGTTGATCATGTGGTCGCCGTTGATCATCCCGCTGCCCTTGAACCAGTTCCACTCGGCCTGCGCCCGGCCGAGGTAGGTGGTGTCGCCCGCGATGCGGTTGTGCAGGGCCGCGGTGAGCTGGAGGAACAGCTCATTGGTGATGGCGTTCTTGTACGCGCTGTCCTGGTTCCACCACACCCCGCCGCCGCAGGTGCCGTTCCAGTACGCGTACATGTGGTCGGCGTCGGCGCGGGCGGTCGCCAGATAGCGGCTGTCGCCGGTCAGGTCGTAGGCATCGACCCAGGCGAGCCCCCACCAACCGGTGTCGTCCAGGTACTCGTTGGTGAAGTTGCCCTGCTGGGCGTTGAGGTTCTTGTTGTAGGTGTCGGCGATGGCGTACGTGTAACTGCCCATCCCGGTCACCCGGATGTTGTCGATGACGGCGGTGAGCGCGTTGGCGCCGGTCCACCAGCCGTTGCCGCCGAAGAGCTTGGTGGAGCGGTCGAACGACATCATGAGCGCGGTGGCCGCCGCGGTGCGCCGGTTGCCGGCGTTCCAGGTCGTACGCGCCCACTGCGTACACGCGATGTCGGCCCGGTCGCCCGCCTTGCCGCAGGCCCGCAGCGCGCCGACGCCCTGGGCGCCCCAGTCGTCCACGTTGTACATCTGGGTGCGCCAGCCGCGCTGGCCCGCCGGGGTCTTGGTGTCGCCGAGCTTGCTCCCCGAGGCCCAGGTCCTTCCGCCGTCGAAGGAGCGGTCGATCCACACCTCGTCGTCCGCGTTGCCGTTGTCGATGGACGCCCAGCCCATGGCGTCGGTGTCGTCGAAGTGCAGGGTGATGGTGCGCGAGAAGACGCTCGCGGTGACCGGCGCGCGGTCCTGGGGGCTCAGGCCGGGGTCACGGGCGTCGCAGTAGCTGTTGCAGATGACGGCCGCCGCGCTGGGGGACGCGGGCGCGGCCTGGACTGCGGTCGCACCGAGCAGCGCGACCGTGGCCGTCGCCGTGGTGGCCGCCAGCAGCGCGGTCAGTGTGGTGCGTAGGGGGTACAGACGCATGGCTACCTTCCGGGTGTGATTGACAATGTTGATGCTTCGTCGTTTTCCCGCAGCGGACAACGTTGTCAATGGAGGGGGGAACCCTGAAAGCGACAGATCTCACCAGAAGAGAACTGCGTGTGCCCGTAGTTGTCAATGCACCTGACAAGACGCACGCGGCGGACCGCGTGACCGGGCACGCCGTACCGCACGTGCGAAGCCGCCGCGGGAGGCACTTGCCGCGGGGGGGCGCGGGCCGGGACCGGTCCCGGGAGGAGGGGAATACGATCCGCCGTCCGAAGCGGTAGCAGGGGGCGCGGGCCGGATGACGGTCCGGAGTGGCGGGGGACGCGGTCAGATGACGGACGTCAAGGTCAGACTGCACGGCCGGGAAAGGGTCGTGGAATACGTCAGGGCCTCGCTGGTGCGCCGCGGGGTGCCGGATCAGCCCCTGCCCATCGTGCTGCTCGCCGGGCCGCGCGGGTCCGGCGGCTCGGTGCTGCTCGACGCGATGTGGGCGCGGTTCGCCCCGCACTGCCTGAGCGCGCGGCTCGATCTGCGGTCGGCGCAGGGCGTCGAGGACATCGTGCTGGCGGCGGTGCGCGGGCTCGACCGGCACATCGGCGGGATCAGGCCGATCGACTTCGCGCGGACCGGGATGCTGCTCAAGGCGCTGAGCTACATCGACACCGGCGGGGGACGCGCCGCCTTCGAGGCGTACCTGCGCGCCAACGCGCAGGACGCCGAGGTGCAGTCGGCGCTGACCACCTGGAGCGCCAGGGCCGCGCCGCTGCTCAGCCCCGAGCAGCGCGGCCTGCTGGACGTACTGACCGGGCTGCTGGGCGCGCTGCACTCCGCGGTGGGCAGGCACCGCAACACCAGGGCCCTGCGCTGGCTGGCGGATCGCGGCGACGGCGGGCGGGAGTACGAGTCGCTGTGGGAGCTGCACCGGCAGTATCACGGGCAGGGCGCCCCGACCGGCACCCCGCGGGTGGTGGCGCGGACGCTGTGCGCGGCACTGCTGGCGGACCTGCGGGCGGACTTCAACGACTCCTGGCGGCACCTGCAACGCCCGCGCAACTGCCTGCTGCTGCTGGACAACGCGGGCGGCAGGACCGCCGACCTCTTCCTCGAACTGCTCGCCGAGTGCCGCCGGGAGGCCGCCGGCGACCGCGAACACCCCGACCCCGCCGTGGTGGTGGCCGTGCAGCGCGGCCGGGTACGCCCCGAGGCGGCGCGGCTGCTCGAACCGATCGACGAGCGGCTCCGGTTCGGCGTACGGCATCCGCTGGCGCCGGGCGGCGACGGGCACCCGGTGTGGTGGTATCCGGTGGCGCTGGCCGACCTCAACGGCGAGCAGGTGCTCGCCCTGTGCGCCAGCAGCGTGCTCGGGCGGCACAACCGCGACGCCGACCTCCTCTACGAACTGACCGGCGGCCATCCGGAGTCCACCGACCGGCTGGCGTATCTGCTGGCCCGCTTCGGCCGCACACCGCCGCGCGACCCGCGGCGCCCGCCCGCCGAACCGCCGGTCCCCTTCGACCCCCGGCTGCTGCTGGCCGAGCGGCTCTCCGCGGACCAGGCGCTGCCCGAGCACTGGCCGCCACCGGGCCGGAACGACACGGTCGAGGACCACCTGCTCAAGCGGGCGCTCGCCGACCACCTCACCGCGGCGCCCGACGGCACGGTCGCGCCCGAGAGCAATACGACGCTCAACGCGATGGCGGCGCTGGCCGCGACGCCAGGGCTGCGCCGGGGCGCCTGCAACGCGGCGCTGCACTACCTGGGGTGGAGCGGCGCCGACGCCGACTCCGCGCAGCTGCGGCTGACCGCCTCGATGTGGCTGGACGAGACGCAGGACGGCGACGCGCTGCGGCTGCACCCGCTGGTCGCGCTGCTGCTGCGGCGCTGGCTGGCCCGGACGCCCGAGACCTGGCGGGCGGTGCACATGGGCTACGCGGCGCACTATTCGAGCCGCGCCGACGCGCCGCTGCGGCACCATCACACGCTGGCGCAGGTGGAGCCGGGCCGGCGCGAGCCGCTGACCACGGTGGTCGGCTACCTGGACGAGGAGTACGAGCGCGGCGCGTCCTCGCAGGACTGGCTCCGGGTGCTCGACCAGGTCACGGCGGCGCCCAACCGGCTGCGGACGACGCTCGATCCGCGGACCTTCGTCACCTCGCTCGCCGGCCCGGCCGAGGCCCGCAACCGGCGGCGCGCCATCACCCGCCTGACGGTGGCCCGTTGGCTGCACGCCGACCGGTGCTTCGACCCGGCGCACCAGCTCGCGCACACCATCGCCAAGGAGTACGAGCACCTGGCGGAGATCACCGAGGACAACGAACTGCTGTACCGGCAGGCGGGGAAGTACCGCCGCATCGAGAACACCTGGGAGGGCTGACGAGCGAGCTCCCGCGGTGGCCCGCCGACATGCCGTCCGCCCGATGGCGGACGCAGGGGCGCAGGCCGTCCGCGAAGGGAGCCAGGAGGAAGTCCGGCCCCACAGGAGAGAAGGATTGACGTGCCCCGCCTCATCAGCTCCGTACGCTCGTATGTCGGGCATCTTCCGGTCGTCGCGAGGAGGGTCCTCGCCGCGGTGTGCGTGCTGGCGCTCGGTGCGGCCGGCTACGCGGTCTACGTGCCCGTGCACGACCTGCTGCACAAGCCCTGCCTGCGCGAAGGCGCGAGCACGGTCACCCACCACGGCTCGAACGGCGAGTGCGTCGGCTTCACCGACGGCTCGTACGTCTTCCACCCCTCGCTGCGGGACGCCGAGGCCGCGGTACGCGAGGAGAACCGGCAGGTCGTCAGGGACCACGCGAGGAACTACGTCAGCGTGGTCCTGATGCTGCCGATCTCGGCCGACAAGGGCAGCATCCTGTCGATGCCGAACGCCGTCGAGCAGATCGAGGGCGCCTTCACGGCCCAGCACTACGCGAACCGCGACAACGTCGAGGGCATCACCCCGTACATCCAGCTGCTGATCGGCAGCGACGGCTACCAGGCCAACGGGTGGCAGACCGCCGTCTCGGCCATCGAGGACGACCACGGCCGGCACATCGCCGCGGTCACCGGCTTCGGTGTGAGCCTGGCGGGCACCGAGGGCGCGATCCGCTCGCTGGCCGCGCACAACATCCCCACCTTCGGCGCGACCCTGACTTCCGACAACTACGACAACATCAAGGGCTTCGTCCGCGCCTCGCCCAGCAATGCGGAGAACATGGCCGCGGCGCTGTCCTACGTCGAGTCCGACTACCGGCGGGCGGTACTGGTCGAGGACGGCAACGCGGGCGACAGCTACGACGTCACGCTGGTCAGCGGCTTCAAGAAGTTCTCGGCCATACCGGGCCACCGGATCGTCGGCGTGGAGCCGTACGACACCACCGAGCGCGACCGGGACGGGCAGTCGGCCGAGGAGCGCAGGCGGCACCAGACCGAAGTCGCCACCCGGATCAGCCAGATGACCGTCAACATCTGTGCCGCGCAGCCCGCCGTGGTGCTCTTCGCCGGCCGCGGGCAGGACCTCGGGGTGCTGGTGCACGCCTTCTCCAACACCTGCCTGGACAAGCAGATCCGCATCGTCAGCGGCGACGACGTCTCCAACCTGCCGGACAGTTCGCAGCTGCGAGCCGACCTCGGCGGCCATGTCACCGTCGACTACGCCGCCGTGGCCCATCCCGACGAGTGGAGCGCCGCCGCCGCGCACGACCAGGGCCACGCCGCGGCCGAGGCGCAGGGCGCCCAGGGCTTCCGGGCCTTCAACACCGCCTTCCAGCAGCTCTTCCCCGGCGGCTACCTCGGCGACGGCAACGCGATGATGGCCTACGACGCCACGCTCACCGCGATCTCGGCGATCCGGCTCACCGAACAGCAGCAGCCGCAACCGGACGCGGTCGTCAACGAGTTGGGCGCGCTCCAGGGCGCCCACAAGGTGCTGGGCGCGAGCGGCCCGATCCAGTTCACCGCCAACTACCAGACCAGCCGCACCGGGAGCAATCCGGTCAGCAAGCCCATGCCGATCATCCGGCTCACCCCGCAGGGCACCCCTCAGGTGAGGGCGCTGAAATGGCCCGGCCAGGCCCCGCCGGTGGGCTGACCGGCGAAGCCGTCGGCCCGCGGCCCCACCGGCGGTCGGCTAGGGTACGGACGACATCACGGCCGGGGGGCCGGACCCGGTGGCAGACCGGCCGGAAGGGGAGAGACGGTGCACGCGAGCCCGCGAGAATCGGCTGCCGAGGGGCCGGTGGCACCGTCCGCGGTGACATCCGTCGTGGTGCACTCCTCGGGTGCGGTCTGCACCCGGCTGGCCCGGCTCGACCCGCCGTCCGGCGACGGCACGGCCGCCGTACGCGTCACCGGGCTGCCGCCGACACTGTACGAGGACTCGCTGCGCGGCCGGATCGTGTCCGGGCCGGCCGGACTGCGGGTCACCGACATCCGGGTCGAGTTCGGCGCGACGCTGCGGCGCGGCGACGAACTCCCGCGGCTGCGGCTCGACCTGGAGGACGCCGAGGACCGGCAGTCGCGACTGCGCGACCGCATGGAGCGGCTGGCCGCCGAGATCGCTGAGGTCGCCGACCTGCGCGCCGAGCCGCCGGCCCCGCGCCGGGGCGACCCGCCCCGCTGGGCGCCGGTCGAGTCGATCCTCGCGCTCGCCGGTTTCGTCGACTCCCGGCTCGCCACGCTGCACCGGCGGTTGCGCACCGTCGAGGACGAACTCGCCCTGGCCGACCACGAGTCGGACGTCCTGCGGCACCGGCTCGCCGAGGCGTCCAGCGCGGTCGACACCGGCCGGGCGGCTCCCTCGGCCACCGCGATCGTGACCCTGGTGACCGACCGGCCGCCCGCGGCGGCCGGCCCGGACGGCACCGGCACCCCCGGACCGGACGGCCCACCCGGACCGGACGGCGTACCCACGGCGGACGGCGGTCCCACGGCGGACGGCCCGGACACCACCCCCGGCGCCGAGCCCGCCGGCCACAGCGAAGAGGCGCCCGTCGAGCTGGAGTTGGAATACCACGTCCCCGGCGCCACCTGGTCGCCGGTCTACCAGCTGCGGCTCGACGGCCGCAGCGGCGCCGGGACGCTGGTGCTGCGGGCCTGTGTCGCCCAGCGCACCGGCGAGGACTGGGCCGGGGTGCGGCTCGGGCTGTCCACCGCCGACCTGCTGCGCCGGGCCGACCTGCCCGAGCTGCGCTCGCTGCGGATCGGCCGCCGCCAGGAGGAGCCGACCGGGCTGAGCTGGCGCGAGCCGCCCGCCGGGCTCGCCGACCTCTTCGCCGGTTACGACGCCGCCGTCCCGCCCAGGTCCCCCGGCCGCCCCCTCCTGCCGCCCGCGGCGATCGCGCCGCCCGCGCCCGCCCCGCCGGCCGGCGGCGCCGCGTACGGGGCCGCGTCCGACCTGGCCGTCCCCCCTGCTCCGGCCGCCGCCCAGCCCGCCGCGTCCTACCGGCCGCGCGGCCGGGCGGTGCCGCACGCCGCCCTGAAGGCGGCCGGACCCGGCAGCGCGGCCCCGGACGGCGACGCCGAATCCGGCCGCGCCTTCGGCGGCCCGGCAGGCGCGGCGCCGACCGCTCCCCCGGCGCCCGGCGCCGATCTGCTGGACTACGCCCGGCTGACCCTCGCGGGACCCGACGCGCCGGAAGGCCGCGGCACCCTGCGGCCCGCGAGCGCGGGCGCGCACCCGGTCGCCGCCGAATACCGCAGGCGGGCCGACGCGGTGGCCGCGCTGCCGCGTCCCGCGCACGCGGTGGACGTACGGGTGTCGGCGGGGTCCTTCGACTACCGCTTCGACACCGCGGCCCCGGTGGACGTCGCGGCGGACGGCCGCTGGCACACGGTGCCGGTGAGCGAGGTGCCGGTGAGCACCGAGTTCGAGTACGTGTGCGTCCCGGCCGTCGACCCGGCGGTGTTCGGCACCGTCCTGGTCACCAACACCTCGGCGCACGCGCTGCTCGCCGGACCCGTGGACGTCATGGTGGACGGCGACTTCGTGCTCACCGCCCCGCTGCCGACCCTCGCCCCCGGGCAGCGGCAGGCGGTCGGCGTGGGCGTCGCCGAGAGCGTACGGGTCGCGCGGCGGGCGCACATGCGCGAGTCGGCGGCCGGGATGCGCGGCGGCACGACGGTGCTGGACCACACCGTGGAGATCGACGTCGCCAACCGGCTCCCGTACCCGGTCGTCGTCCAGGTGCGCGAGCGCGTACCGGTGTCGGCGGACAAGGACGTACGGATCGAGGAGCACAAGGCGCGTCCGCCGTGGACCTCGCCCGACCGGCCGCTCGACGGCCAGGAGGACGACTACGTGCGCGGGGTCCGCAGTTGGCGGGTGGCGCTGGAGCCGGGCAGCACCGCGACCCTCAACGGGGGTTACGAGATACGGGTGCCCGCGGGCAAGGCCGTCGTCGGCGGCAACAGGAGGAACTGACCGTGGACGACACCTTTCACTTCCCCGAGGCCGACGCCGAGGCCGCTCCCGGCGCCGACGGGTCCGCGGGCTCGGGCGCGGCGGACGGCCTCGGCGGCCTGCCCGGGCTGACCGCGCTGCCGATCACGGCCGTCACCTGCATGGAGGACCGCGCCCAGGTCGAACGGGCCGGCAGTGTCGCTCTCACCGCCGGCGTCGGCCGGCTGCGCATCGGCCCGGTCACCCCGCTGACCGCCGACCGCTCGCTGCGTGCCGACTTCGCGGCCGGGGCCGGCGCCCGGGTGGTCGACGCGCGCGTCGTCCGTACGTACACCCCCGCCCCGCCCGGCGAGCCCGGCCAGGACGCCTCCGGGCTGCGCCGCGAAGTGCACGAGCTGGAGCAGGAGATGGCCGACGCCAAGCTGCTGCGGCAGCGGGTGGAGAGCGCGCTGGCGGTGGTCGGTCAGGCCAGGACCGACCTGCACCGCGACATCGTGCAGGGCGCGGGCGGCGGCGACGCCGACCCGGAGCGCTGGGCCGACCGGCTCGACCGGGTCGAGCAGGAGGCCGAGCCGCGGATCGGCGAACTGCACAAGCTGCGCCGCCGGCTGCACGACCTGGACGAGGAACTGCGCGAGGCCCGCGAGGCGTTGGCGGCGGTGGAGACCGAGCCGCAGCAACTGACCGCGTATCTGGACCTGGTGGTCGAGGCCGAGCGGGACGGTTCGGCGGAGCTGCGGGTGACCGGCCTGGTGCCGTGCGCGCTGTGGCGGCCCGCCTACCGGGCGACGCTGGCCGCCGACCGGCGCTCGGTGCGGGTGGAGACCGACGCCTTCGTGTGGCAGGAGACCGGCGAGGACTGGTCCGCGGTACGGCTGACGCTGTCCACCGCCCGCCCCACCCTGGCGGCGAGCCCGCCGGTGCTGGCCGACGACGTGCTGACGCTGCGGGAGCGTTCGGTGGAGGAGCGGCGCACGGTCGAGGTGAATCTGCGCGAGGAGGAGATCCGTACGGTCGGCGGCGCGTCCCCGGCCGCCCCTGCCGGCCTGCCCGGGCTGCACGACGGCGGCGACGTCCGCGTACTGGCGGCGCCGCACCCGGTCAGCGTGCCCTCCGACCACCGCCCGCACCGGGTGCACGTGACGTCCTTCACGGCGCCCTGCACGGTCGAGAACACCTGCGCGCCCGAGCTGTCCCCGCTGGTGGTGGCCACGGCCCGGCTCACCAACACCTCGGGCCATGTGCTGCTGGCGGGACCGGTGGACCTGGTGCGCGGCAGCGGCTTCGTGGGGCGCGGCCGGCTCGAGTTCGCGGGCGCGGGCGAGGAGTTCGAGGTGGCCTTCGGCAGCGAGGACACCTTCCGGGTGGTCCGCCACACCGAGGAGACCCGCGACACCACGGGCCTGGCGGCGATCAACCAGCGCACCGTGCTGACCCGCCGGGTGCGGCTGTTCGTCTCCCGGCTCGACTCGCGGCCCGGTGCGCCCGAGCACGAGATCACCGTGCGCGAGCGGGTCCCGGTCTCCGAGGTCTCCGCCGTCGAGGTCGAATTGCGCACCGCCGACTGCCGGCCGCAGCCCGATTCCCTGGACGCCGAGGGCATCGCGCGCTATGCGCTGCGCCTGGCTCCCGGCGACCACCGCGAGATCGAACTCGTCTACGACATCACCGCCGCCAGTTCCGTGACGGGCCTGTGAGAACGCGGCGCCGAAGCCGCCCCGGCCCGGTGCGCGCGAGGCCGCGATCCGCCGGTGCGACGCCCGGCGGCGAGGCCTTCCGCGCCCGGGGCGGCGCCTGCCGCGCATTGCCAGCGGCCGTGGTGTCGATTACCTTTCCCCTTGTGAACACAGGGACGAGGCTGGTTTCCCGCCTCCACGTCGACCTTCTGCGGTCGGCCAGCGCGCTGTGTCGCTAGTGCCCTCCGAGCCGTAGAAACAGGCCGCGGCCGGCGGCTGCCCGTCCCGCTCCTACGACGCTGACGCGTCCACTCTTCCGCGCCGCGTATTCGACGGTGCCGAATCCCTGTGGCGGAAAGCTTTTCCGCCATATCACCAGGGCGACCGATATCGCCCTGTTCCGCAGCCCATCGGAGTCCTGGCATGAGCCGAGAATTTCTCTGGTACATCCCCAACACCGTCGAGCCGGGCCATCGCGGTGACACCACGAGCACCGGGTGGGGGACGCTCGAGTTCTCCACCGAGCTGGCCCGGGCCGCCGAGGACCACGGCTGGGGCGGGGCGCTGCTCGGGACGGGGTGGGGGCGGCCCGACACCTTCACCGTGGCGACCGCGCTGGCCGCGCGGACCACCACCTTCAAGCCGCTGGTGGCGATCCGGCCCGGCTACTGGCAGCCCGCGCACTTCGCCAGCTCCGCGGCCACGCTCGACCGGCTCAGCGAGGGGCGGCTGCTGGTCAACATCGTCAGCGGCCTGGACGATGCGGCGGCCTACGGCGACGGCGAGGTCGATCCGGCCCGGCGCTACGACCGCACGAAGGAGTTCCTCCAGCTGGTGCGCCGGCTGTGGACCGAGGACGACGTCACCTTCCGGGGCGAGTTCTTCGGCGTCGAGGGCTCGACGGTGAGCCCGCGGCCGTACGGCGCCGAGCACGGCCGCACCCCGCGGCTCTACTTCGGCGGCGCGTCGGCGGCGGCCGAGCAGGTCTCGGCGACCGAGGCCGACGTGCAGCTCTTCTGGGGCGAGCCGCTCGACGGTGTGGCCGAGCGGATCGACCGGCTCAGGGCGCTGAGCGCGTCGCTGGGCCGGGCGCACGCGCCGCTGGAGTTCGGGCTGCGGATCACCACGCTGGTGCGGGACACGACCGAGGAGGCCTGGCACGACGCCGAGGCGAAGGTGGCCTCGATGGCGGAGCGCGCCGGCTCCGAGATCACCCGCCAGTGGCGCCGGGCGGTCGGCCAGCAGCGGCTGCACGACCTCGCCGGGCGCGGCGAGGTGCTGGACTCGTGCCTCTACACCACGCCGGGGAAATTCGGCGGCGGCGGCGCGGGCACCACCTGGCTGGTCGGCTCGCCCGACGACGTGGCCGAGGCGCTGCGCGCGTACGGCAAGCTCGGCATCACCCACTTCGTGCTGTCCGACACCCCGTACCGGTCGGAAGTCGCCCGGATCGGCGACCAGTTGCTGAGCCGGCTCAGGGAGCGGACCCCGGCCTGACGCGTCCGGCCCCGGCCGTACCCGTCCGCCGGTCAGGCCCCGCCCCGGTCTGACGCGCGCCCGTACGCCGTCCGCCGCTCAGGCCGCGCCGCCGTTGACGTACAGCGTCTGGCCGTTGGTCCAGCGGCCGGACGGGCCGGCCAGGAAGGCGACCGACTCGGCGATGTCCTGCGGGGTGCCCAGGCGCTGCATCGGGTTGAGGCCCGCGATGTGGTCGACGACGTCCTGCGGCTTGCCGTCCAGGAAGAGCGGGGTGGCGGTCGGTCCCGGCGCGACGGTGTTCACCGTGATGTCGCGGCCGCGCAGCTCGCGGGCCAGGATCAGCGTCATCGCCTCGACCGCGCCCTTGGACGCGGCGTACGCGGCGTAGCCGGGCTGCTGCAAGCGGGTCACCGAGGTGGAGAAGTTGATCAGCGCGCCGCCGGACCGCAGCCGGCGCGCGGCGAGCTGCGAGACGACGAAGGTGCCGCGGATGTTGACCCGGTGCATCCGGTCCAGGTCCGCCAGGTCCAGCTCGGCGACCGGTGCGAGCACCATGACGCCCGCGGTGTTGACGACGACGTCGACGCCGCCGAACTCCTGCTCGGCGCGGTCGAAGGCGGCGGCCATCTGCGTCTCGTCGGCGATGTCGGCCCGCACCGCGACCGCCCGGCCGCCGCGGGCGGTGATGGCCGCGAGCGCCTCGTCGGCGCGCTCCTTGCCGCCGCTGTAGAGCAGGACGACCGCGTCGCCGTCGGCGGCCAGCCGGTCGGCCACCGCGCGGCCGATGCCACCGGATCCGCCGGTGACCAGGGCGACCCTGGTGGCCTGGCCGCTCGCCGCGGCCGTCGGGGTGGTTGTCATGGCGGTGCCTCCTCGCGAAGCGCTATGTGGACGATCCGTCCACATCAATAAATGTAGACTGGTCGTCCATATAACGCAAGCACCGCACGCCCGCGGCGCACCGCCGACGACGGAAGGCCGCGATGACCGCAGAGCCCGCCACCTCGCGCCCCGGCCGGGGCCGCCGCCCAGCCGCCGAGGTCCGCGCGGCCGTCCTCGCGGCGGCCGGCGCGATGCTGCTGGAGAACGGCCTGCGCGACATCACCTTCGAGAAGGTCGCCACCCGGGCCGGGGCCAGCAAGATGACGCTCTACAAGTGGTGGCCCTCACCGGGAGCGCTGGCCTTCGACGCCTACTTCGCCGCGACCGAGCAGACCCTCGCCTTCGAGGACACCGGCGACCTCGCCCGCGACCTGGTCCACCAGCTGCGGGCCTTCGTCGGCTTCCTCACCTCCCGCGAGCACGGCCCCGTCGTCGCCGAACTCGTCGGCGCCGCCCAGTCCGACCCCGACCTCGCCGCGGCCCTCGCCGAGCGCTACACCCTCCCCCGCCGCGCCCTGGCGGTGGCCCGGCTGCGTACCGCGAAGGACGCCGGCCAGCTGCGGGCCGACGTGGACCTGGAGAGCGTCGTCGACCAGCTCTGGGGCGCCTGCTACCACCGGCTGCTGCTGCCCGCCCGGCCGCTCGACCCCGGCTTCGCCGACACCCTCGTACGCAATCTGCTGCCCGGCGTGAGCCCGCCGCACTGAGCCGCGGGACCCGCTGCCCGGCATGAACCCGCCGCACCGAGCGCGGGACCCGCTGCCCGGCATGAGGACCACCGCACCGAGCCGCGGGCCGGGGACCTAACCGCCGGGCGAGGCCGTGTCGCCGAAGTCGAGGTAGCGGCCGAGGTCGTCGCCGGCCGGGGCGCTCCGCAGCAGGCGGCGGAACTCGGTGCGCCGGTCGGGGCCGAGGGCCAGGGCTACCGGGTCGTCCTGCGCGTTGCCGTTGCCCGCCACCTGGACGAGGCGGCGCGGGGTGCCGCCCAGCGCCCGCAGGATGCGGCGGATCCGCAGGCTCTCCGCGGAGGTGCAGCCGGGCGAGCGGTAGCAGGCCGCCGCGAGGCCGGTGAGGCCGTGCGCCACGAGTTCGTTGCGGCAGCCGCCGAGCCGGTCGAGCAGCGCGTTGACCAGCGACCCGCCCTGCACCCGCTGGACGTGCTGCACGAAGACGAAAGCGGCCTCGCACAGCCGGCTCGACCCGCGCATCGAGACCTCGAGCACCTCGACGAGGCCGGGGCCGCCGCCGGGCGGGTCGAGATGGACGTACCGCAGCCGCGACATCAGCAGCAGCGCCGACATCATGCTCTCGTCGGC
Organism: Streptomyces sp. NBC_01477; assembly: GCF_036227245.1. Lineage (GTDB taxonomy): Bacteria > Actinomycetota > Actinomycetes > Streptomycetales > Streptomycetaceae > Actinacidiphila. Next base: position 5,345,011 of record NZ_CP109445.1, on the reverse strand, counting down.
CTTGTTCACCGCGGCCACGCTCAGGACGGGCTGCGCCTCCTCAGGGGCCAGGTGCAGCTGAAAGGCCGTGGGGTCGTCGTCGCTGAGCACCACCAGCAGATTCAGCAGGGCGCTGGTCACCGCCTCGTCGATCGGGCGGGCGTCGCCCAGCCGGTCCTCCGCCGCCATCGTCCGCAGCCAGCGCCACAGCAGCGCGATCGCCCGGGGGGTGTCCAGCTCCTCGGGGATCCACTCCGCGGTCGCCTCGGCGCGGGCGTACGTCAGGCGCCAGATGAGGTCGCTGTAGCGGGAGAGGGTCTCGCGGTCGGGGCCCTCCTGCGCGGTGCACAGCGGGACGGCGCTGTCGCGCAGCAGGCCGCGGGCCACCTGCACCAGATCCGCGGAGCCGGCCGCGGTGCTCTCCAGCGCGGCATGGCACGCCTCCACCACGGGCTTGGCCGCGCCGAAGCGGTACGTCCCGCCGGGCAGGCCGGACAGCGTCAGCTCGGGCAGGCGGTCCCGGACGCAGGCCCGCGCGACGGCCTCGACCAGCTCGTCGGCGACCGCGACCGTCGAACCCGAGCTGATCTGGCAGGCCGCCGTCTCCACCACGGCGCGCAGCGCGGGCAGCGGCAGCGGCTGCCCGGAGTCGAGCCATTCGACGAGGACCGCCTGCGGCCCGGGCTGCCAGATCGAACCGCCGGACAGCATGTGCGCCCAGGCGTCCCAGCCGCCCTCCTCGGCCGCCGCCCGCCGCAGGGCGTCCCTGACGGCCTCCGCGTCGTCCACGTCCCACTGGTAGAGCGCGGTCAGCAGCAGCCCCCGGCGCATCATGTCCGGTTCCGCGACCGCGGCCCGGGCCAGCCGCCACCAGGTGTCCACCCCGCGCTGCGACAGCAGGTGGTGCCGGGTCGCCCGGCCCCCGTAGGTGTACGCGCCGAGGAGTTCCAGCCGCGCGCGGGCCACCACACCGGCGTCCGCGCGCATGATGAGGTCGGCGAGCGCCAGGAGGTCGGGCGGTCCTTCCAGCGGCAGCGCGGCATGGAGGGCCAGCAGGTCCCGCACCGTGTCCGCCCAGCGCTTCCCGGCGGCCGAGGGCAGCGCGAGAAGCTCGTTCAGGCCCGGGACGACATCGGCGTCCACCGAGGTGACCAGGGACAGCTGATAGGCCGCGGCCTCCTCGCCGTCCGGGCCGCCGACGAGCGCCGCGAGCCGGTCGAGCAACTGCCGGTCCAGCGGGCGGCTCCAGCCGTGGACCGGCCCGTTCGCGCCGCGCCGGTCCATCCGGTGGCCGCCGGCCCTGCCGGGCGGCACCGGCAGGCCCGCGTCCGGGTACGGGCCGCCGCCGCGGCTCAACCGTTCCCGCTCCGCCAGCAGGCGCGGCACGGTGAGCAGCGCCACCCGCTGCGGCTGCCCCGACAGGCCGTCGGCCAGCCGGAGGGCCAGCGCCTGCGCGCAGCCGACCAGGTCCCCGGCGGCGTCCGCCCGCAGCACCGGGCTGTCCAGGCCGGCCACCAAGCGGTCGAATCCGGCGCGGACTTCGGCGTCGTCGCACAGGTGGTCGCGGCAGCGGTACAGCGCCTCGGCGAGCCGCGCCTCGTCCCGCGCGGTGGCCAGCAGCGCCAGGGCGGCCCGGTGGTGGGCGGGCCGCCGGTCCGCCGGAAGCCGGTCGGCCAGCGCGATCAGCAGCAGCGCCCGCGCACAACTGTCCGTACCGGGCAACTCCGCCTGCGGTTCGGCCAGTTCGGCGAGAACGTCGGCGTCCGGCTGTGCGTCCGAGTCCAGCAGCAGCGCCCGGCAGCGGGCCGGGAGGTCCGCCGGGACCGGGGCCGCGCGCCCGGGCCGCCGGGGCGAAGTGAGGATCTCGGTGACCAGGACCTGGCCGAGCCAGGGGGCGGTGCGGGCGAACCAGCCCACCACGGCGCCCAACGCCTCGATGGGCGTGCCGAGTTCGCCGCCGGTTGCCGCCGTCGGGGTCAGCCACAGCGCGGGCGCGCCGGGCTGCTCCAGCAGATTGCCCTCCCGGCGCACCTGGAAGTACGGCAGCGTGGTGAACCAGCCGAGCGCGCAGAGCAGCCGGTCGCCCCGCAGCCCGTTCAGATCGGTGTCCTCGTGCTCGTACCAGGCACCGCCCAGCGCCCGGCAGGCCAGAGCGTCGGCGTGCAGCACCGAGGCCGTCTGCGAGCCGAGCCCGGCGCCGGTGGCGAGGTCGACCGGGCGGCCCGCCGCGAGGAAGGCCGCGTGCAGCAGGAACCGGTGCAGCGCGGGGCGTTCGCGCTCCGGGACGTCGCCGTCCCACACGGCTCTGACGAGATGGTGCGCCTCGCGCAGGAAGGCGTCGGCGGTCGCCTCAAGGGCCCCTTCCACCGCCCGCAGGCTGTCGGCGCCGTCGGTCATCGGCCGGCCGTCGAGGACCAGCAGGCCCAGCTCCGCCTCGGTCCGCGCGGTGGCCGACACCTCCGGTACGGGTGCGGGGCCGGCGCCGGCCGTGCTCTCCAGGACGCGGCGAAGGGCGGCGGGGTCGCCCGGTGTGGCGAGCACCCAGCCGCGGATCGCGGAGGTCAGCGCGGGGTCGCAGCGCCGGCTCAGCCAGCGGACCTCGATCTGGGCTGGGGGTTTGCCGCGGGTGCTGACCTTGGTGCCGACGGTGTCGAGCATCACGGCGATGCTGTAGACCACGTCGGTCGTGCCGAACCTGGGCACGAGTTCGGCCGCCCGCCGCTCGATCGCCGACTCCCGCGCCGAGTTGGGCAGATTCAGCAGCCGCGCGAAGTCGTCGTACTCGGCCGACCAGGTCAGCGTGTCGTGGTGGTCGAGGCCGCCGAACAGCACGCACAGCACGCGCGCCGCGCCGTCGTCGGCCAGGCACAGGCCGAACCGGTCGGGGCGGGCCGTCAGCAGGTCGCGGACCGGGAGCAGCCCGGACGGCACCTCTTCCGCGGTCTCCTCCGAGACCCGCAGCCGCTGCCGCTGCCAGGGCACGGGGCCGAGTTCGGCCAGCCGCCGGGCGAACACCGCCCCCGCGCTCAGGTCGTCGTCCTGCGGGGTCTCGAAGCGCGCCAGGATCTCCACCGAGCGCGCCGGGGTGCCGGCCGCGGCGCGTCGCAGCGCCCGGTGCACGGGCCAGCCCCACTCCCCGGTGTCCGCCCGGGTCAGCCGGGCGAAGACGGTCAGCACCTCGCGGGTCAGCCACTGGCGCCGCTCGTACAGCGCGGACAGCGGTCCGACCAGCGCGTCGTCCTGCTCCATCAGTGACAGCGCCACCGTGTCGAAGAGCCCGCGGCCGGCCCGGCCGCGCAGCACCGCGAGCCGGTGGTCGTACTCGTCCAGCACCTCGGCCTCGGCCGGGGCGAGGACCCAGAAGCGGGCGAAGAGCGTGAGCAGCGCCCGGATCTCGTCGGCCTCCCGCACCGCGGCCGTGCCCTCCTGGTCGGCGGGCAGCAGCAGGTCGGCCCACTCCTCCAGCTCCCACGCGTCCCCTTCCGCCGCCTGCGCGATCACCGCGGCCTTGACCTGCGGGGTGCACGAGTCGATCGCCAGCAGGACGGGCACCCGCCAGCGGTGGTCCGCGAGCCGCTCGTTCTCGCGGATGTGCCCGGCCAGCCGCACGGCGACGGCCGCGGGCGGCTCGTCCCGGCCGCCGCCTGCCATGGCGGCGTCCAGCAGGTCGTGGCCGACCAGATACTCCCGGAAGGTCTGGTGGATGAAGCCGAAGCGGCGGGGCGACTCCTCGGCCAGGATGCCGACCTTGCCGCGGATCAGGTCGATGAGCGACAGCGCCTCGCTGGTGCGGCTCTCCCTGGTCAGCCGGCCGAGGCCGAACAGTGCCTCCTCCAGCGCCTCCAGCAGCGCGTTCTCGCCGATCCTGCCGTCGGGGTGGCGCTCGTGGATACGGCGGGCGATCTTCGCCATCACGGCGAGGAATTCCGCCGGGGTGGCCAGCAGCCCTTCGAGCGCGGAGCCGCGCGTGCTGTCGGCGATCGCCCGCCAGCGGTAGCCGGTGTCCAGCACGAGTTCGCGGTACAGCTGGGCCTGGTCGGCCGGCAGATTGCCGTGCACGTACATGTACATGCACATCGAGGTCAGCAGGATCGGGGTGGCCGCGAGCACCTGCACCGCGCGGTCGCTCATCGCGAGCTGGTGGAGCATCAAGGCGGCCAGCTGCGGCTGTTGGAGGTGGTCGAAGAAGCTCTCGCAGTAGACGGTGACCTGCTTGCCCGTCATGGGCCTGATCAGGTAATGCGCGGCGTCGTCGAGCGGGAGGTAGACCTCGTCGTAGCCGGCGGTACGGCTGGTGATCACCACCTGGGCGGCGGCCCGGCCGGCGGCGGCGTGCGCGCGTACGGTCTCGGTCAGCACGGCGAGCACGTCCTCGCGGTGCTCGACCAGCTCGTCCAGGCCGTCGATGAGGATCACCGCCTCCCCCTCGGCCAGCGCGCGCTCGAACATCCGCTGGGCGACGTAACGCGTGGCCGTCAGCCGGTCGATCAGCGACTGGTCCGCGGTGGCGGCGAGGAATTCCGCGAGGCTGCCCGGCGGTTCGCCCCGGGTGAACTCCTCGTCGTAGTAGCGGGCGTAGTCCGCGGCCCTGATCCGCAGCGGCAGCCGCACCCGGCCGGGCGGCGGGACGTCCCGGGGCCGGCGCAGGATCTCCAGCGACTCGTCGGCGATCGTACGGGCCAGCCACTGGCACAGCACCGACTTCCCGCTGCCCGGCGGCCCGAGCACCACCAGGATCTTGTGGCGCGCGAAGGCCTCCTCCAGCGCGATCGCGCCCTGCGGATCGGCCTCGGCCGACGCGAGCACCCCGCTGGGGCGGACGTCCCTGCGCGGCCGGGGCAGACCCCAGCTGCGGCGCGACTCCTGCTCATTGAGCCGGCGCAGCAGTTCGGTGCGGCGGCGGTCGGCCAGGCTGCGGGGGTCGGCCTGGAGCGAGACGTACATCTTGCCCAGGTCCAGCCGCCGCAGCCGCTCGGCCTCCTGCTGGTCGGCGGCTCCGGCGTCCACGCCCAGGCCGCCGAGGTCGATGTAGCTCCAGGCGTGCCCGGCCCACTGCAGGTACTTCAGCCGGAGCCCCCGGTAGGACCCGTCCGTCGGGAACGGCACCGGCCCCCGGGCAACATCGCTCGGCGACCGGCCCGCGCGCCCCTCGGCGGCGGGGGTCAGGCCCTGGGCGTACGTGCCGGGGGCCGGCCGGACGTTGTGGGCGATCCACAGCCGCTCGGGCCGGGCGCCGCCGTATCCCCACGCCACCGGGAGCTGGCCGGGCAGCCGCGGGCGCAGGCCCACGACCAGCTGCTCCGCGTGCAGTTCGCGCGGGCCGCCGGACTGCCCGTCGGTCAGCAGCCGGGCGAGTTCGCGGCTGAACCGCATGTCGTACGCGGGCTGGTGGGCGCCGGTGGCGGTCAGCACGGACAGCCCGCCCCGGCCGCGCCGCGGACCGGCCACCAGGTCCTCGACGGAGAGCACCCCCGAGGCCGCGTTGCAGGTGTCGAGGAGCGCGACCACCCCGCCGGTGCCGGTGGACTCCACCGCGCCGGCCAGCAGGTCCTGGACGTTGAGCGCGTTGTCGCGGCGCTCGGTCGAGTCGGCGGTCATGAAGTAGAGCTTCGAGACGTCCCCGGGCGTGAAGCCGTGCCCGAGCAGGGCCAGGACGAGGGTGGCCCCGGCCTGCCCGGCGCGCTCCATGGCGGAGCCGAGCGCGAGGCGCGCGTTGTCGTAGTCGACCTCGTCGTCGCCGCCGAGCAGCGCCCGGCCGTCGGGCAGCGCAGGTACGCACCCGCCGCGGGCCGGGTCGAGCAGGGCGTCGCGCAGCTCGGCCGCCGCCTGGGGCAGGGCGTCGAGCCGGTACTGCGAGCGGCACTGGGTGGCCAGCACGAGCAGATGGCGGGCCGGCCCCTCGGGCGCGGTGGTCATGCGCCGCTGTCGGCGGCCCTGGTGGCCAGGGCCTCCATGACGGGCCCGGCCACGGCGGGTTCTGCCAGGTATTTGACGGCGGAGTGGACCACCGCGCCGTCGGAGTCGATCCGCCGGGAGACCGGCACGACACCTCGGGCGTTGGGCCGCACTTCGGTCAGCTGGTGCCGGCTGACGATCAGGTCGTCGCGGTCCCAGAAGTTCAGCCAGCGCTCCACGGTCGGCGGGGTGCGCGGCGGTTGGGGCACGATCCGCGGCCACACGATGCCGCGCATCCCGATCGGCGAGCCGATCGTCACGAACAGCTTCACCGGCCCCGGGTGGCCGGCCAGGGTCTCCAGCGCCACGACCGAGCCGAGCGAGTGGGCCACCACGACGACGGGGCCGGTGCCCAGTGCGGCGCCGACCCGGTTCCTGACCCGGGCGTCGATGGTGGGCTGCCCCGGCTGCGCGGCTTCCGCCCGCCGCAGATAGCGGGACACCTGCGCCAGGTGGCCGCGCATGACCGCGGCACCGGCCCATTGGGCGGGGCGGCGCAGCCGACGCCATTCGAGCAGCGTGGTCAGCACGTTCAGCGAGTGGCGCAGGACGCTGCCGACGGCCTGCGGGGTGCCGTCCGGGTGCAGCAGTGCCCGCACCTCCGCCAGCAGCTCGCGCTCCTGCGGGTCCTGGGCGTCGGGCAGCCGGTCCGCGGTCAGCTCGTCGATCAGCGCGAGCACGATCTCCGCGTCGGCCTCGGTGAGGTGGTCGTCGGCGGTCTCGCCGCCCTGGGCTCCCGGGCGCTGCCACAGGTCCGCGTAGGAGGCGAACGCCAGGTCGAAGGTCCCTCCGGCCCGCAAGGCCGCCGCGCTCGCGCCGTGCCCCGCGGCGTCCGCCCCGCGGGCCAGCGCCTCGCGCCAGGCGGCCAGTTGCTCTGCCGGATCCTGCGCCGGACCGATGCCGTGGACGAAGACCAGCCGCGGTCTGCCGTCATTCATAAGCCACCGCCCGTCCGCGCCACGGCAGACGGTATCCGCACCGAATCAGCCACTTCGCCCCCCAGCCTCGTATCGGTGATCGCGCCCCCAGGTTACGCACATTCCCCCTCCAGGCGGATGACAATCCGCCTTTTCACGACACACCCTGCCTCGACTGTTTTCTCCGCGGTCGGCGCACCTCGCCGGGGCGCCGCGGGCCTCGTCCGCGGCGGCGGCGCGCCGCACTGACGTCACCTGTTTGACTGGTGACGCGGTGCGTGCGAAGGTCGTCGCCATCCGGGCCGGCGCGACGGACAGGAGTGCGCGGTGGCGGGACATCGGGACACGCGGAGGGCCGCACATGATCGACCGACGGACGTTCGGGAAGGCGCTGGGCACGGGCGCCGCCGCCGCTTCACTCGCCGCGCCGGCGCCGGGGGCGCGGGCGGAGTCGGCCGCGTCGGCGCCGGGGGCGGAGCCGGGCGCGGCCAGCGCGTCCGGCCCGGGCAGTGCCTTCGACGCGGACAGTCCGATGGGCGCCCACACCGCGTTCGGCCCGCTCCGGCAGGTCAGGGCCGGTCTGCTGGACGTCGGTTACGCGGAGGCGGGGCCGGCGCGGGGGCCGGCGGTCGTCTGCCTGCACGGCTGGCCCTACGACATCCACAGCTTCGTGGACGTCGCCCCGCTGCTGGCGGACCGGGGCTACCGGGTGATCGTGCCGTATCTGCGCGGCCACGGCACGACGCGCTTCCTGTCGGACCGCACCGCCAGGAACGCGCAGCAGTCGGCGGTCGCCCTCGACGCCGTCGCGCTGATGGACGCCCTCGGCATCGGGAAGGCCGTGCTCGCGGGCTTCGACTGGGGCGCACGCACCGCCGACATCGTCGCCGCGCTGTGGCCCGAGCGCTGCAAGGCGCTGGTGTCGGTGGGCGGTTACCTCGTCACCGACCTGGCGGCCAACCGGGAACCGCTCGCGCCCGCCGCGGAACACGCCTGGTGGTACCAGTTCTACTTCGCCACCGAGCGGGGCCGCGCCGCCATGGAGGACCGCGGCAAGCGGCACGACCTGACCCGGCTGGTCTGGGACACCGTCTCCCCGACCTGGGACTTCGACGACGCGACCTTCGAGCGTACGGCGGCGGCCTTCGCGAACCCCGACTACGCCCGCATCGTCATCCACAACTACCGCTGGCGGCTCGGGCTCGCAGAGGGCGAACGGCGCTACGACCGCTTCGAGCGGGTCCTTGCCGGCCGCCCGGTCATCGCGGTGCCCACCGTCACGCTCGACGCCGAACGCGACCCCTTCACCGCGCCGGGCGGCGGATCGTCCTACCGCGACCGCTTCGCCGGTCCGTACGACCACCGCACCCTCCCCGGTGTCGGCCACAACGTGCCGCAGGAGGCACCGGCGGCCTTCGCCCAGGCGGTCGTGGACGCGGCCTCCTTCTGACGGCGTCCTGCCGCGCCGGAATGCGTCACCGGCTTGACAGGTGACGGAAGCGAGGGAAGCCTGTGCGTCACAGGGCGCGGAAGCGCACGCACGACCGAGCGGAGGGTCACGATGGAGAGCGACCGCACCAGGGACACCGCTGCCGAGGCACGCCGCGCGAGGTTCGGCAGCCTGCCCGCGCGCATCCGCCGCGAGGACATGATCGAGGAGCAGCGGACCGGCTCCAAGGACCCGGCGGGGGACGGGTATTCACCCGAGCGCTCATGGGCGTCCTTCTCCTGCCTGGCCCTCGACCTGGGCCTGTGACGGTGCGGCGGCCGGCCGCGGGCACCTGACAGACCACGTCACGGACCTCGGCGCGGACGGCGCGCACGGCCTCACCCCGCAGGAGCGGGACGCGGTCCGCTTCCGGGTCGCGCAGGGCATCAACGGGCGGCCCGGCGACGCCCCGAGGTCCTGGCGGCGGTGGGCGGAGGAGGCCTTCCATCCGCCGCAGCCCTGGCGTGACCTGCTGGGCGCGGCGATCCGCTCGGCGGTCTCGGGCGGCGGCGCGGGCGAGGACTACAGCTACGGGCGGCCCTCGCGCCGCTCGGCCGGTGTGCCCGGCGCCGTACTGCCGAGCATGTGGCGCAGGCCGCCGCGGGTCTGCGTGGTCATCGACACCTCGGCGTCGGTCAGCGACTCGGAATTGGGCAGCGCGCTCCTGGAGGTCGCCGCCATCTCCCGTTCCGTGGGCGGCCGTCGGGACCTGGTGAGCGTGCTGCCCTGCGACGCGGCGGCCCGCGAGGTGCAGCCGCTGTGCCGCGCCCAGGGCATCGCGCTGATCGGCGGCGGCGGTACGGATCTGCGCTCGGGCTTCGCCAGGGCGCTGCGCGGCCGGCCGCAGCCCGATGTCGTCGTGGCCCTGACCGACGGCCGGACCCCGTGGCCCACCGCCCGCCCCGCGTGCCGGACGGTGGTCGGCCTCTTCGCCCGCGGACCGTCCCGCCGCTACAACGAGGACAACCCGCACTACACCCCGGACGCGCCCCCCGACTGGGCCCGCGTCGTCACCATCGGCGACGGCCCCGGCTGAGGCCCGCACGGTCACCCGTCCGGCCGGACGTAGCGTACGGTCACCGGTCCGCCGGTGCGGCGGAGTCACCCGCGCGTACCGGACCGTCACCGTCCGCCGGCACGACGGTCACCCGGCCGGCCGGACGTAGCGTACGGTCACCGGTCCGCCGGTACGCGTACCGAACGGCGTCCAGCCGCGCGTAACGGACGGTCACCGGTCCGCCGGCGCGGCGAAGTCACCCGCGCGCACCGACCAGTCAGCCGTCCAGCCGGACGTACCGGAGGATCACCGGTCCGCCGGCGCGGACCGGGCCGTCACCCGCCCGCCGGTACCTACGGGCACGGTCACCGGTCCACCGGCACGTACCGGGCGACCTCCGCCGCTCCGGTCAGATCGCCGGTCCAGGCGCGGGCCGCCGCGGCGCCGATCCTGCTCTGCAAGTGGGCCCGGCGCAGCCGCCCGGTGGCACCGTAGAGCACCTCGGCGGTCAGGGCGTGGGTGAAGCGGAACCAGCCCAGGCGCTGCTGGTCCTCCGCGATCAGGCCCGCCGCGACCGCGGCGTCGAGCGCTTCGAGCGCCGCCTCGATCCCGACCGAGGCGGCCTCGGCGACGACGTCGATGTCGAAGTGCCGCCCGGCCACCGCGGCCACCGCCAGCACCCCCGCCGCGGTCTGCGGCAGCTCCGCCACCCGCCGCAGCACCACTTCGCGCACCGGTACGGGCACCGGCGCCGTGTCGGGCCGCTCCAGGCGCTGTTCGCTGGTCAGCAGCTTGATCAGTTCCCGCAGGTAGAACGGGTTGCCCTCGGTGCGGTCCCACAGGCCCTCGGCCGTACGCCTGCCGACCTCCCGGTGGAGCATGACGCCGGCCAGCGCCTGCGTCTCCTGGACGGTCAGGCCGCCGAGCGTGATCCGGGTGATCTCCGCGCGGGCCAGCGCGGCCGAGGTCTCGGTCAGCGTCGCCTCGCCCGACCGGTAGGACACCGCCACCAGCAGCCGGCTGGCCGGCACCGACTCGGCCAGGTGCGCCAGCAGCCGCAGCGACGTCACGTCAGCCCGGTGCAGGTGGTCGAGCACCACCACCAGCGGTGCCGCGTAGGAGGCGCCGGTCAGGTAGTCGACGATCGCCTCGAACCGCCGCAGCGTGGCCGCGTCCGCGTCGGCGCCCTCCGCCGGCTGCCGGACGTCCCGGTCCAGCAGCTCGGCCACCGGTCCCGGCACCGAGCGCTGCGGACTGTACGCGGCCAGCGTGCGCAGCACCTGCTGCCAGGGCCACAGCGGCGGCGCGGCTACATGTTCGGGGCAGGCGCCCCACAGCACCGGCACACCAGCCGACTTGGCGAAATACCGCAGCAGGCTGGTCTTCCCGATGCCCGGCTCGCCCGACACGGTCACCAGTTGGCCGCGGCCCGCCCCCGCCGCGGGCAGCGCGTCGGCCAGCTGCCGCAGCGCGGCGTCCCGGCCGACGAAGACCTCGGCGTCGGCGGCCGGCGCGGGCAGCACGTCCACCGCGCCGAACCGCTGGGCGGGCACGGTACGGGCGGACGACGGCACGGCCGGGAAGGCGGGGACCGCCGGGATGCCCGGCAGGGTCGGCGGGTGCCAGTCGAGGGCCGGTGCCTGGTTGAGGATCTCGGTCTCCAGGTGCTGGAGCGCCGGCCTCGGGTCGATCCCCAGCTCCTTGGCCAGCCGCTTCTGGTTGGTGCGCAGCACCGCCAGCGCGTCGGCCTGCCGGCCGGCCCGGTAGAGCGCCAGGCTCAGCAGCTCGCAGCCGTACTCACGCAAGGGGTGGGCCTGCGTGAAGGCCTCCAGCTCCGCCACCGCGACCTCGTGGGCGCCGGCGGCCAGCAGCGCGGCGCAGCGCCCCTCGATCAGTGAGAGCCGCAGTTCCTCAAGGCGCTCCACCTCGGGCACCACGTGGGTGGCGTGGGCCACTTCCGCGTAGGCCTGTCCGCGCCACAGGGCGAGCCCCGCCTCGAACTCGCTGAGCGCCTGCCGCCGGTCGCCGCGGCCCCACGCGTGCCAGCCCGCCGTGGCGCGCTCGCAGAAGCGGTGGACGTCGACCTGCACGGAGCGGCTGTCCAGCAGGTAGCCCTGGCCGTGGGTGCGCAGCACCGTCGCGGGTGTCCTGCGGGCCCGGGCGGGTTCCAGCACCCGCCGTAAATTGGCCACGTACGCGTGCAGCGAGGTGCGCGCCGAGCGCGGCGGGCGCCCGGCCCACAGCTCCTCCAGCATCACGTCCACCGTGACCGGCTGGCCCACCCGGCTCACCAGCAGCGCGAGCAGCGCGCGCTGCTTGGGCGTGCCCAGATCCACCATGCGGCCGTCGACCACGGCCTCCACGGGACCCAGCGCCCGGAATTCCACAATTCCGTGCGGAGTGCCCTGCGTTTCCAGCGGCTGGGCCTCGGTCCATCGAATATATCCGGGCGGTGTGCGATATGTGGCTGCAGATATCTCTGCGGTGGTCATATCATTGGTCCTTCCGACGCCGGATCTCCTTCGGGTCCTGACACATCGGCGCCATCATCGCAACCGCCGCCGTCCTGCCCGACCATGAACATGGCCGTACCCCCGTGAATCACACAGACAGCTACCAACAGTTACTGGGTAATACTCAGATACGAGAGTGGCTACTTGATGACTCATTGTCAAGGCCGTGGATTGTTCAGGTCTAGCCTGAATGTGACGTGATTTGTCTGTTTGACCTGGGCATTTCAACAAACTGTTAGGCCCGCCGTCGCCCTCCGGTAAGACACCCGTCGACGACGGACGCGTCGTGCCCCCCGGGGCCGCCCCACCGGCCCGCCGCGGCCCGCTTCCAAGCCGACGCCAACCCGATGGACAGTCACGGCCAAGTCCCGTGTCTGATGCTGGGTGCCACTCGGCAGCCGGAAGGGGACGCGGACGTCCGCCCACCGCAAGACCGGTCGATTGCCGACAGGCGGACCTCAGACCTCGGTGCTCGTTGAGCGTGCCTCGTACGCCGCCGAGCCGGCGACGGCCCGAATTCCATCTCATTTCTGGAAAAGGAGCTGGTTCTGATGATGGGCTTCACGGTCGACCGTTCGATAGCGAAGCACGGTCTTCAACTCGGCAGTATGCCGGAAATGGCCGCGGCCAAGAACAGCTCCACGCTGCTCACGCTCGACCACGACCTCGACGTACTCCCCGCGGCGGGACGGCGTCTGACGGTCGCCCAGCTCGCCGAGCACGTGGACGACCTGGCGGGCCGGCTGTGGGCAGCCGGGGTCCGGCCGGGCGACACCATCGCGATCTACAAGGCCCCCAACTTCGACGTCTGGATGCTGGCCTCCGCCGCCGCCCGCGTCGGAGCGGTGCCGGTGATGCTGTCGCCGGCCCTGGACGGCGCGACCGTCGGTGTGCTGCTCGGCCGGCTGCACCAGCCGCACCTGCTCACCGACCTGCCCAAGCTCGGCGTGCTGGCCGACGTGCCGGTGCGGGAGCTGGCCAAGACCGTGATCATCGCGACCGGTGAGTGGCCGGGCGCGGTGGCGCTCACCGACCTCGCCGGGTCCCCGCGGGTCGAACCGGTCTTCCGCGGCCTGGACGACCCGGCGATGATCACCCACACCTCCGGCACCACCGGCGTGCCCAAGCTCGTCGTGCACACCCCGCGGACCATGGGCGTACGGCTGCGTCCGCAGTGGTGGCTGCTGTCGCTGATGTGGCGGCGCGACACCGTCGCGATCAACCTGCCCTTCGTGCATTCCCGGATGTACGCGGCCATGTCCCTGGTGCTGCTCAAGGCGATGCCGGTGCTGCTGATGAACAATCCGAAGTCCGACGAGGTCGCCGGGCTGTTCGTCTCGCACAAGCCGACCTTCATCGAGGCGCTGCCCAACGCGTTCATGGACTGGGAGGTGCTCGCCGACGACCCGCGCAAGCCGTTCGCGTCGGTGAAGTACTTCAGCAGCACCTTCGACGCGATCCACCCCAGGACGATCACCCGGCTCATCTCGTCCTCCAAGCGCCGGGTACCGCTGTTCTTCCAGATCTACGGGCAGAGCGAGGTCGGCCCCGCCGTCGGCCGGCCGTACTTCAGCAAGTCCGTCCACCGCACCGACGGGCGGTGCGTGGGCTACCCGATGCCGGGCTGCGCCAAGGTCCGGGTGGTGAGCCGGAACGGCAGGCCGCCGTCCAAGGCCAACCCCGGCGCCATCGAGGTGCGCTGGGACGGCATCGCGCACAGCTACTTCGGCGAGCAGGAACGTTACGACGCCAACAAGCACGACGGCTGGTGGAAGACCGGGGACGTCGGCTACCGCACCAAGCGCGGCTGCCTGCACATGCTCGACCGCGAGGTGGACATGGTCCCGGACACCAGCAGCACCCTCGAAATCGAGGACCTGATGCTCAGCCGCCTCGACGAGCTGACCGAGCTGGTCGTGGTGATCGGCCCCAACTCCGAGCCGGTCCCGATCATCTGCACCAGCGGCGACCTGCCGCTAGACCTGGAGCGCTGGCGCACCGCCGTCGCGGACTTCCCGCAGCTGAGCGACCCGGTCCAGGTCGCGGAGGCCGATCTGCCGCGCACCGCCACGATGAAGGTCCGGCGGGTCGAGCTGTCCCGGCGGCTGCAGGACCAGTTGGAGAAGCGGGCTTGAGCCGCACCCGCCGCGGCACCGTTCCGACCCGGGTCCCGGCGCCCTCGCGGGCGCCGGTTCCGGCACGTCCGACATCAGCACGTCACATCTGACCTGGGGAAGATCCCTCACGCACAGAAGGTGGATGGCAGCCATGTCAACGCTATGCAAGCCGTCAGTGAGCGTGCCGGAACATGTCATCACGATGGAGCAGACGCTCGAGTTCGCCGAGAGAGCGCACTCCGGCAAGCCACAACTGCCGCTTGCGCTGCGGCTGATCGAGAACACCGGAGTGCGCAAGCGGCACATCGTGCAGCCCATCGAGGAGACGCTGCGGCACCCGGGCTTCGAGGAGCGCAACCGCGTCTACGAGGTCGAGTCGAAGCGGCGCTGCCCCGGGGTCATCGAGAAGGCGCTGGTGAACGCCGGCGTGACGGCCGAGGACATCGACGCGATCATCTACGTGTCCTGCACCGGCTTCATGATGCCGTCGCTGACCGCGTGGCTGATCAACACCATGGGCTTCCGCTCCGCCACCCGGCAGATCCCGATCGCCCAACTGGGCTGCGCGGCGGGCGCGGCGGCGATCAACCGGGCCCACGACTTCTGCACGGCCTATCCCGAGGCCAACGTCCTGATCGTCTCGTGCGAGCTGTGCTCGCTGTGCTACCAGCCCTCCGACGACGCCATCAGCTCGCTGCTGTCCGACGGCCTGTTCGGCGACGCGGTCGCCGCCGCCGTGGTGCGGGGCAGCGGCGGCACCGGGATCTCGCTGGAGCGCAACGGCTCCTACCTCATTCCGAACACCGAGGACTGGATCTCCTACGCCGTACGCTCCACCGGCTTCCACTTCCAGCTGGACCGCCGGGTGCCGGGCACCATGAAGCCGCTCGCCCCGGTGCTGCGGGACCTCGTCACGAAGCACGGCTGGGACGTCGGCAATCTCGACTACTACATCATTCACGCCGGCGGTCCGCGGATTCTCGCCGACCTGAGCCAGTACCTCGAGGTCGACAGCAAAATGTTCCGGCACAGCTGGGCGACCCTGACCGAATACGGGAACATCGCGAGCGCGGTCGTATTCGACGCGCTGCGCAGGCTTTTCGACGAAGGCACGATGGCGCCGGGCGCCACCGGACTGGTCGCGGGATTCGGCCCCGGTATCACCGCCGAAATGGCGGTGGGCAGTTGGAGTGTCGACGACTTCGACCGCGATTTCGCGCAGGCGACAGGAAGGGTTATCGCATGAAGGGCCTCATCGTCCCGCCAGGACAGGGCAAAAGGCTGCTGACCAAGGCGCAGGACGTCACGTTCAAGGTCACCGGCGCGGACGGCGGCTTCGCCTCGACCTTCGAGGTGATAGTGCCACCGGGCTTCAACGTCGGGGCCCATGTCCACGACCACTCGACGGAGTTCTTCTACGTCCTGGAGGGCGAACTCGACCTCTTCGCTTTCGAGCCGGCCGAGCGCACCGAGGACGACTGGAGCGACTGGAAGTCCCCCGACGGCGACCAGGTGCTGCGGGCCGGCGCGGGCAGCTGCATGTTCGTGCCCAGCGGAACCCCGCACGCCTTCCGCAACCCCACCGACACCCCGACCCGCATGCTCTTCCAGGCGTCCCCGCCGCCCGACCACGAGCGCTACTTCGAGGAGATCTGCGAGATCTTCGCGGAGGGCAGGACCGTCGACTCGGGCGCCGTGCAGCGGATGCGCGAGCACTACGACGTCAAGCAGATCACCCCGCTGCGCTTCGAACCGCCCACCCCGCTGGGCTCGCGCCGAGAAGCAGACGGCGAGGCCTAGCCGGCGATGACCACGACGGACCCGATTCCGCTGGTGCACGCGAGCCTGGGCGCGCGGGAACTGGCCGCGGTCGCCGAGGTGTTCGCCTCCGGCTGGCCGGCCGGCCAGGGCCCGCGGGGCAAGGCCTTCGAGCGGCAGCTGGCCGAGCACTACGGGGTCGGCGGCGCGGTCGCGGTGACCAACTGCGGCGCCGCGCTCCACCTGGCGCTGCTCGCGCTCGGCGTCCGGCCCGGCGACGAGGTGATCGTCGCCGACTACACCTTCCCCGCCCCCGCCCACGCGGTGCGCTACGTGGGAGCGGTCCCGGTCTTCGCCGACGTACGCGCCGACACCGGCACCATCGACCCGCAGGCGGTGGCCGACCTGATCGGCCCGCGGACGGTCGGCGTCATCGCGGTGGACACCGTCGGGCTGCCGGCCGACTACACCGAACTGCTGGCGGTCACCGGCCGGCACGGCCTGTTCCTGGTCGAGGACGCCGCCTGCGCGGTCGGCGCCACCTACCAGGGCCGGCCGGCCGGCGCGCTGGCGCCGGTGGGCTGCCTGTCCTTCCACGGCCGCAAGGGCGTCACCAGCGGTGAGGGCGGGGCGCTGCTCACCGCCGACCCGGCGCTCGCGGCGGACGCGCGGCTGCGGTCGTCCTTCGGCATCGCGCCGATCTTCGACCAGGCGCACATCGTCGGCCTGCCGGTGCCGGTCTTCACCGAGATCGGCTACAACTACAAGCTGTCAGACATCGCCGCCGCGATCATGCAGGTGCAGCTCGGCAGAATCGGCGAACTCCTCAGCCGCAGGAACGCGCTTGCCGCGCGCTACGCCGAACTGCTCGGCGGTGAGGAGCTGCTCACCGTGCCGCACGTGCCGCGGGACCGCACCCACTCGTGGCAGTCCTACCTGGTCAGGCTCGATCCGCGGGTGGACCGCGCGGCGGTCGCCGCGGACCTGCGGGCCCAGGGCATCGGCTGCGGGCACGGCACATGGGCGTGCCATGTCCAGCCCGTCTACGAGTCGAAGCAGACCTGCCCGGTCTCGGCGGACCTCTTCGAGCACCAACTCGGCATACCCATGCACGCGGAATTGAGCATGGACCAGGTCGAACGGGTCTCCGCGGCCCTGTGTACCGCGCTCCGGGTCCACGCGCGTCCATCCAGGTGAACGGAGTGTCCTTGTGAGTGGCGGACGTAGGGAAGTGTGCCTCGTCGGCGCCGGACCACGCGGGCTGTCCCTGCTGGAACGGCTCTGTGCGCAGGAGCGGAAGTCACCCCGCTGGAGCTGCGTCACCGTCCATGTCGTCGATCCCGACCCGCCCGGCGCGGGCCGGGTGTGGCGGCCGAAGCAGTCCCGGCACCTGCTGATGAACACCGTCGCCTCCCAGGTCACGGTCTTCACCGACGCCAGCGTCGCCATCGAGGGGCCGCTGGAGGAGGGGCCGAGCCTGTACCGGTGGGCGAAGGCGCTGGAGCACATAGCCGCCGCGTCCGGCGCGCCGTCCGTCGATGACGCGGCGCTGTCCGAGGCACGCGCCCTGGAGCCGGACACCTACCCGACGCGGGCGCTGTACGGCCAGTACCTGACCTGGGCGTTCCGGCATGTCGCGGCCAACGCGCCCTCGCACGTCTCGGTGCGCGTGCACGCCTCGCGGGCCGTCGCGCTGACGGACGGCGACCCCGTGCTGGGCGGCGCCGGGCCGCAGACCGTGGTGCTGGAGGACGGCACGCGGCTGACCGGTCTGTCCGCGGTGATGCTGGCGCAGGGGCATGTACCGGTCCGCCCGACCGGCGCCGAGTGCAAGCTGCGCGACTTCGCCGCCGAGCACGGCCTGACCTACATCGCCCCGGCCAACCCCGCCGACGTGGACCTGTCGTCCATCGCGCCGGGCGAGAACGTCCTGGTGCGCGGGCTCGGCCTGAACTTCTTCGACTACATGGCCCTGTTCACGCACGCCAGGGGCGGCGTCTTCGAACGGGTCGAGGGCCGGCTGGTCTACCACCCCTCGGGCCGCGAGCCGCACATCTACGCCGGCTCCCGGCGGGGCGTGCCCTACCAGGCCCGCGGCGAGAACCAGAAGGGCGCCCACGGCCGCTACACCCCGCGGCTGCTGACGGCCGAATACGTCGCCGCGCTGCGTACGCCGTCCACCGCCCGCGAGCCGATCCGCTTCGGCACCGGCTTGTGGTCGCTGATCGCCATGGAGGTGCAGAGCGTCTACTACGAGACGCTGCTCGCCACCCGCGAAACCCCGGCCCGGGTCGCGGAGTTCGCCACCCGCTACCTCAAGGCCGAGCCGGGCGAGGCCGAGCAGCAGCTGCTGGACGAGGCCGGCATCCACCCGGCCGAGCGCTGGGACTGGGAGCGGGTCGCCCGCCCCTACGACGCGCACGCGCTGCGCGACCTGGCCGCCTTCCGCGCCTGGCTGCGCGGCTACCTGGACGAGGATGTCCGCAAGGCCCACGAGGGCAATGTCAGCGGTCCTTTCAAGGCGGCCCTGGACATCCTGCGGGACCTGCGCAACGAGGTGCGGCTGGCCGTGGACCACGGCGGTCTCGACGCCGCCTCGCACCGCGACGAGCTGGACCAGTGGTACACCCCGCTCAACGCCTACCTGTCGATCGGCCCGCCCGCGTCGCGGATAGAGGAGATGGCCGCGCTGATGGACGCGGGCGTCCTGGAGGTGACGGGCCCCGGGATGCGGGTCGGCACCGACCCGCAGGACCCGGACGGCGGCTGCTTCGTCTGCACGTCGAGCGAGATCCCCGGCGTGCGGGTGCGGGCCACCGCGCTGGTCGAGGGCCGGCTGCCCGAGATCGACCTGCGCCGCACCGCGGACCCGCTGATGAGCCAGCTGCTGCGGACCGGGCAGTGCCGCCCCTACCGCGTCCCCGGCGTGGACGGCCAGGACTACGAGACCGGCGGGCTGGCCGTCTCCGAGCGGCCGTACCGGCTGCTGGACGCCCAGGGCAGGGCGCATCCGCGGCGCTTCGCCTACGGGGTGCCCACCGAGTCCGTGCACTGGGTGACCGCGGCGGGCATCCGGCCGGGCGTCGGCTCGGTCACCCTGGAGGACTCCGACATCATCGCGGCGGCGGTCCTCGCGCTGCCGGAGCCGTCGCTCCCCCCGGAGCGGCTGCCCGAGCAGGCCCCCCGTACCGCGTACGGGACGGCCGCGGAAGCGGGGGCGACCGCGTGACCGCGGCCCCCGGGTCCGCCGCCCCCTGCCTGGACGCGGGCCTGCTCTCGCCGGT
This sequence comes from Streptomyces sp. NBC_01477, assembly GCF_036227245.1. Classification (GTDB taxonomy): domain Bacteria; phylum Actinomycetota; class Actinomycetes; order Streptomycetales; family Streptomycetaceae; genus Actinacidiphila. Next base: position 5,326,002 of record NZ_CP109445.1, on the reverse strand, counting down.
CAGGGCCGGCACCCCCGTGGAGGCGGCGGTCAGCGACACCGCCTGGCTCCAGGCGATGCTCGACGCGGAGGCGGCCCTGGTACGCGCCCAGGTCCGCTGCGGCACCGTCCCCGCGCACGCCGCCGCGTCGATCACGGCCGCGGCCCGCGCCGAGCAGCTGGACGTAAGGGAACTGGCGCTGGCCGCCCGCGAGACGGCGAACCCGGTCGTCGGCCTGGTCAAGGCGCTCACCGCGCAGGTGGCCGCGCAGTCGCCCACGGCCGCCGAATACGTGCACCGCGGCTCCACCAGCCAGGACATCTTCGACACCGGCGCGATGCTGGTGGCCGCCCGGGCGCTGCGGCTGATCGGCGCCGACCTGCGGGCGGTGGCCGCGGACCTGGCCGACATGGCCGCCGCGCACCGGGACACGGTGATGGCCGGCCGTACGCTCGCGCTGCACGCGGTGCCCACCACGTTCGGGCTCAAGGCGGCCGGCTGGCGGCAGGTCGTGCTGGAGGCGGCCGAACGGCTGGAAAAGGTCGCGGACAGCGGGCTTCCGGTCTCCCTGGGCGGGGCGGCCGGCACACTCGCGGGCTACCACCAGTACGCGGGCGACGGCGCGGAGCCGGCCGCGGTCCTGGACCTGGTGGCCGCCTTCGCGGACGAGACCGGCCTCGCGGTCCCGGTGCTGCCCTGGCACACCCTGCGCACACCGATGGCCGACCTGGCCGCCGTGCTCGCGCACACCGCGGGCGCGCTGGGCAAGATCGCGGTGGACGTCCTGGTGCTGGCGCGGACCGAGATCGGCGAGGTGGCCGAGCCCGCGGGCGCGGGCCGGGGGGTGTCCTCGGCGATGCCGCACAAGCGCAACCCGGTGCTGGCGACGCTGATCCGCTCCGCCGCGCTGCAAGTCCCGGCGCTGGCCTCGGTCCTGGTGCAGTGCCTGTCCGCCGAGGACGAGCGGGCGGCCGGCGTGTGGCAGGCCGAGTGGCAGCCGCTGCGCGAGTGCCTGCGGCTGACCGGCGGCGCCGCGCACACCGCCGTCGAACTCGTCAGGGGTCTGACCGTCCACCCCGAGCGGATGCGCGACAACCTCGGGGCGACCGGCGGGCAGATCGTCTCCGAGCGGGTCTCGGCCGTCCTGGCGCCCCGGTTGGGCAAGGCCGCCGCCAAGGAGCTGCTGGGTGAGGCGTCCGCGCAGGCGGCGCGGACGTCGCGGGCGCTGGTCGACGTGCTGGCCGAACTGCCGCAGCTGCACGGTGTGCTGACCCGCGAGGAGCTGGCGGCGCTGCTCGACCCGGCCCGCTACACCGGGGCGGCGGGGCCGCTGGTCGACCGGGCGCTGAAGCACTGACGCGCTGACGCGTGACGCGGTGAGCGGTGCCGCGCTTGGCGGGACGACGCGCGGGGGAAGGGGACCTGGCCGGTTCCCTTCCCCCGCGCGGGCCGTCAGTCCTGCTTGGTCGCCACGATCTCCAGGGTGACCGTGCTCGTGTCGTTGATGAAGGCGCCGCCCTTGGTGACGCCGATCTCCTTGAGGCTGACCGCGGAAGTGGCGGAGAACCGCACGACCTGCTTGCCGTCGGCGCCGGTCTCGAAGCCCTTGGGCGACAGGGTCAGGGTCGTCTGCTTCGTGACCGCGAGCGCGGTGAGGTCGCCGTCGACCAGGAAGTTCTCCCCGTCGACCCGCACCCCGGTCGAGGCGAAGGTGATCGTCGGGTATTGCTCGACATTGAGGTAGCCGGCGTGCTGGATATCCTGGTCGCGCCGCTTGTTCTTGGTGTTCACCGACCCGGCTCTGATCACCGCGTTCACCGATGAGTCGAGCGGGTTCTGCGCCAATACGATCGTGCCTTCGACCTCGTCGAAGGTGCCGCGGGCCGGGAGGAATCCGAGCATGCGGACCTTGAAGGCGATCTCGGAGCGGGCGGAGTCGATCACCCACGTGCCGGCGGCGTAACCGGGGATGTTGACCTGCGTGGACATATTTTTACGTGCTCCTCGCGGTGATTCGAACCGGAACAGCTGGTGAAGGAGGTGCCGGGACACTCGATCCGCCGGGCGCGCAACACCCGCACGACGGACTCGTGCCCTCCGTCATCGATGATCCCATGGCCCGTGACGCGACCTCACACGGCGTCAGAGAACTGGCCACGAAACGATGTTCAGCGTCCGACAACCCCCTGCTCCGGCACCCCGCCGGGTATCCAGCCGACCGGGTCCGTTGTGCCCGGTGCGGCCGGTCAGGGGTACGGGGCTCGCACCGCGCGCGTACCGCCGGACCGGGGCGGCGGCCGGTCAGGGGTGCGGGGGCTTCCTCGGGGTGAGCAGGCCGCGGTTGAAGGCCTCGGCCACGGCCGCCGCGCGGTCGCTGACGCCGAGCTTGCCGTAGACGTTCAGCAGGTGGGTCTTGACCGTGGCCTCGCTGATCAGCAGGCGGGCCGCCGCCTCGCGGTTGGTGGCACCGGCGGCCACCCACGTCAGGACCTCGTGCTCGCGCGGGCTGAGCAGCCCGGGGCTCGGCGCCCGTACCCGGTCCATCAGCCGGGCCGCGACCGAGGGCGAGAGCACCGCTTCGCGGTTCGCGGCGGCCCGCACCGCCCGCAGCAGTTCGGCCCGGGGCGCGTCCTTGAGCAGATACCCGGTCGCCCCCGCCTCGATGGCCGGCAGGACGTAGCTGTCGGAGTCGTACGTGGTCAGGACCAGTACCCGGGCGCTGCTGCCCGCCCTGGCCAGCTCGGCGATCGCGGTGACGCCGTCCATGCCGGGCATGCGCAGGTCCATCAGGACGACGTCCGGCGCGAGGGTCCCGGCCAGCCGGACCGCCTCGGCGCCGTCCGCCGCCTCACCCACCACCTCGAAGCCCGGGTCGGCGGCGAACATGCCGCTCAGGCCGTCCCGCACGACCGGGTGGTCGTCGGCGACCAGCAGCCGGATCGGGGCCGGGGCCGCGGAATTCACGCGCCGACCTCCGCCGCCTCGTGCGGTACGCGGGCCGAGACCGTCGTGCCCGACCCCGGCTCCGACCGGACCTGCAAGGTGCCGGACAGCGCTTCGATCCGCTCCCGCATCGCTTCGAGGCCGAAGCCGCCGCCCCCGCCCGCCGGTCCTGCGCCTGCCGTGGCCCGGGCGGGCACCCGCGCCGGGGCCGCCTCGAAGCCGCGGCCGTCGTCGCGTACGTCCATGGTGACCTCGTGATCCAGATAGCCGAGCGTCAGGGCGACGGCGCCGGCCCGGGCGTGCCGTGCCACATTGGCCAGCGCCTCCTGGGCCGCCCGCAGCAGGGCCAGCTCGGCCTCCGGCCGCATCGGCCGGGCCGTCCCCGTGGTGCTGACCCGGACGGTCACCCCGTGCAGGGCGGACCAGCGGTCGGCGATCCCGGCCAGGGCCTCGCCCAGCCCGGCGGTCTCCAGCGGGCGCGGACGCAGCGCGTCCACCGACCGCCGGGCCTCGGCCAGGCTCTCCCGGGCCATCCCGGTCGCCGCCGCGAAGTGCTGCCGCCACCGGTCCCGGTCGCCGCCCGCCTGCTCGGCGGCTTGGAGCTGGGTGACGATCCCGATCAGGCCCTGCGCCAGCGTGTCGTGGATCTCCCGGGCCATCCGCTGCCGTTCGTCCAGGACCCCGGCCTCCCGGGCCTGGACCAGCAGTTGACGGTGCAGCCCGGCGTTCTCGGCCAGCGTCGCCCGGAGCCGGCGGTTCGCTTCCCGCACCTGCTCAAGGGCCGCCTCCCGCTCCTCGTTGCGCTGCTCGATGTCCCACTCCCACCAGGCCAGCCCGCACATGCCGATCACGTTGACGGCGAGCACCGCGGCGAAGGCGGTCAGGCCGCCCGCGCTGTCCTTGGGCACCGCGTCGGCCTGGGCGGTCCCCGCCTCCAGCGCGACCGCGGCGACCCCCGCGAGCCGCCACGGCCAGGGCAGCACACCGAAGGCGTAGAAGTAACCGGCCGGGGTGAACAGGCCGAACCACGGGTCCCGGACGATCAGCACGCCGACGAGCACGACCAGCCCGGCGAAGAACACCCCCATCACCGCCGCCCGCTCCCACCAGGCGGGGTGCAGGCTGACCATCCACAGCATCCACAGGGCCGTCGCGGCGCACAGGCCGAGATCGACGAGCAGCGAGGTGCCCGCGCCGCGTTTGACGACCAGGGTCACGGCGACGAGGGCGGCCAGCAGCGCGTAGGGCACGACCGTCACCAGCGGACGCAGCCGCTCGTCCTGCGTGCCCGTCCTGGCGGGCGGTTCCGGCCTGCTCATGGGTGCCCTCCGGGTCGGCGTCACGAGGTCACTCCCAGCGGAACAATCTCACCGCGCCGGCGCCGAAGGCAACGGCGTAGGCGGCGAGGGTGACCAGCTGGAGGGGATGGGGCGGGTGTCCCTCGGTCGCGTCGGTCAGCGCCTGCACGGCGGCGCCCAGGGGAGCGGCCCGGCTGATGTGCCGCAGCAGCGCGGGCATGGCGGCGATCGGGAGGAACAGCCCGGCGAAGAACATCATGACGTAGAAGAGGGTCGCGCCCACCGCGTTCGCGATCCGCCCGTTCGGCGCGGCCGCGGCGACGAACAGGCCGATCGCGAGCAGGGCGAGCGCGGTCAGCACGATGCTGACCAGGTATCCGCCGGGCCGGCGGGGCAGCGCCACCCCGAACGCGAACCGGGCCACCAGGAGCAGGGCGGCCACGGCGACGGCCCCGGCCGCCAGATTGACCAGGAGCTGGGCGGCCAGCACCCGGGCCGGCCCGACCGGGGTCGTCCGCAGCCGGCGCAGCACGCCCTTCTCCCGGTAGCCGGCCAGTACCGCGGGGACGACGTTGAAGGACAGCGTCGCCAGGACGAAGGCGGCCAGGATCGGCACGTAGACGTCGAGCAGGGTGAAGCCGTCGAGGTTGCCGCGGTGCTCGTTGTAGAAGGGGATGTTGCCGAAGACGATCAGCAGCACCAGCGGCAGCCCGATCCCGAAGACCGGGCCCACCCGCTCCCGGACGAACAGCTTCAGCTCGGTGAGCGCGAGCCGTACCAGCACGGAACCGCGGTCCGCCGCGGGCGGGACGGGCCCGGCTGGGGTGCTGACTGACACGACGTGCTCCTTCTGCTAGTTCCGGTGGTTCCGAGCGGTGGGTGGGGCGGCGTGGTTGCCGGTCAGCGCGACGAAGGCGTCCTCCAGGCTGGGCTGTTCGACCCGCAGGTGCTCCGCGACGATGCCGCGGCGGGCCAGCGCGGAGGTGACCGCGTTGAGGGCGTCGCCCGTGCCGGTGACCACCACGAGGTCGCCCCGGCGGGTGAGGCCGGTGACCTCGTGCAGGCCGGTGAGCAGGGCGTCCTCGAACGGTACGGACGGCGTGAACCGGATCCGCTGCCCGGCCTGGAGCCGCTCGGTCAGGGCGGCCGGGCTGTCCACCGCGACGACGCGGCCCCGGTCGATCACCGCGACCCGGTCGCAGAGCCGCTCGGCTTCCTCCATGAAGTGGGTGACCAGCACGATCGTCACCCCGCGGGCGCGTACGTCCTGGATCAGGCCCCAGGTGTCACGGCGGGCCAGCGGGTCCAGCCCGGTGGTCAGCTCGTCCAGGACGGCCACCTCGGGGCTCCCGATCAGCGCGAGCGCGATGGAGAGCCGCTGCTTCTGCCCGCCGGACAGCTTGGCGTACGCGGTCCCGCGCTTGCCCGCCAGGCCGAGCGCGTCCATGAGCGCCTGCCGGTCGGCCGGCTTCCGGTAGAACGAGCCGTACAGCCGCAGCGCCTCGCCGACCGTCAGCCGGTCGGGAAGCTGCCCGTCCTGGAGCTGCACCCCGAGCCGCTGCGTCAGCTCGGCGCGGTCGCGCAGGGGATCGAGCCCCAGCACCCTGACCTCGCCCCGGTCGGCCGTCCGCAATCCTTCGACGCACTCCACCGTGGTCGTCTTGCCGGCCCCGTTCGGCCCGAGGATCCCGAAGATCTCGCCCTGCTCCACGCTGAACGACACGTCCTCGACCGCCACGTCCGCCCCGTAGCGCTTGTGCAGGTGCCGCACCTCGATGACCGCTGCCATACGTGACGTCCTCCCCCGTACCCGGAGCGCCTCCCCGGTCCACTCCCCCACCCTGCCGCCTCCCGGCCCCCGCCCCCATCGCCCGCCCGGCCCTGTCCGCCATCCCCCGGCCGGTCCCCCGTCCGGCCCACCCCCTCCACCGATCGGCTGACCGCCGGGCAGCGCCGCGGCCCCGGGGCGACACGCCAGTGCGGGTATCGGGTGCGGGTCGGTTCGCGGGGTGGGAGGCTGCTGGCAGGCCGGAGGCCGATCGCCGGTGGGCGGAATCGCGGGTGCCCCCGGCCGGGGGAGAAACGGAGCGGTCATGCCGCAGGGGGCGCCGGGCCAGCGGACGGCCCGGCGTGTCCAGGCGACACGCTCGCTCCTGGTGCTCGCGGCCGGCGCGGCGAACGTGTTCGGCTTCCTCGCCCTGGGCGGCCTGTTCACCAGCGTCGTCACCGCGAACTCGGCCACCGCGGGACTGCGGCTGGGCTCCGCCGACTTCGGCGCCCTCCGGCTCGTGCTGCTGGCGCTGCTGGGATACGTCGCCGGGGTGGCGGCGGGCAGTCTCGCGGCGGCGGGGCGGGGGCGGGTGCCGGGCCGGGGGCTGCTCGGCGGGCTGCTGATCGAAACGGCCGCGCTGTGGCTGGTGGTCTTCGGCTGGCTGTACTGGGAAGGGTCCCCGGACGCGGCCCAACGCGCGGCGCTCCTCGTGCTGACGGCCGCCGCGATGGGCTGCCAGAACGGCGCCATCCGGATCTCCGCCCGCGGTGAGGTCACGACGGCCTACCTGACCGGCATGGTGACCTCGACCGTCGCCGTCCTCGTCACGCAGGGACGGGTCGTGTGGCGCAACGTGGGCACGGCCGTGCTCTTCACCGCCGGCGCGGCGGCGGCAGGCGCCGCCTTCCGCTGGGTCCATCTGGGCACCCCGGTGATCCCCGCGCTGTTGGTGACGGTCGCGCTCGCGACACACGAGCCGTCGGCACAACAGCGCTGAGGGACGGTCGCGTTGAAGGACGGCGACATCAAGGGACGGCCGCCGCGCAGGGGACTGTGACGTAAGGGGCGGCGGCGGCTCAAACCATTCGAAAACTGACCGATCCGCTTGTGCCGACGCGCTGCACGACCTTGCGCGGAAAGCCGCACCGGGCACCACGTTCGGGCACGCCGGACCCCGGCGACGTCATGATTCCGCAGCGGACCACTCTGTCGATTTTCGGACGAAGCGGCGAATTCCCCTTCCTCTTACGCCCCACCAGGTGAACGATGACCCAACGAGGTGCGCGTCACTGCCGCGTGGTGATGAGCACACCGCTCACGTTCAGGATCTCGTGACACTGCCGTGCCTGACGGCCGGTTGCCGGTGTGCCCGGCTTCGCGCAGGTCACGTTCGCCGTGACGGTCGCGTTCTCGGGGATCTCGATGGGGGTGACCCAGTGGTAGTCCTGGTTGCGGAAGGTCTCCAGCGCGATGGTGGTGATCGTCCGGTCGCCGAAGGTGATGGTCATCACCCCCTCGTCGCCCTGGAAGTTGGCGACGACAATGTCCGTGACGCCGAAGACCTTGCCCTGGGGCACCTTGTAGGAGCCGGTCCTGCTCTGCCCGCCGGGCGGCTGCACGTCGATGGTGGCCGAGCCCTGCTGGCCGCCGCCGGCCGTACCGCCGGTGCTTCCGCCGGACTGCGTTCCCGTGCCCGGCTGCGCGCTGCCGCCCTGGCCGCCGGCCTGCGGACCGCTGCTGCCGGAACCGGTGGCCGGCGACTGCCCGTTCTTGGCGCCGGGGGAGGCCGGGCTCTGGTGCGCCACCGCGTCGGCGGCCTGCTTGGCGGTGCTGCGCACGGCGGGGCGTACGAGGGCGAACCAGGCCACCACCAGGGCGATCAGGAGCGCGAGCAGGGCGAGCAGCCACTTCGGGAAGACCGGGATCTGGACGAACTGCGCGTCCAGCACCGGCGCGGGGACGGCCGCGGCCCGGTCGGCGTCCTGCGCCACCGCGGCGTCGCTGACGTTCACGGTGAACGGCCAGACCACCTGCCTGCCGAACCAGACCGGCCGGCCGGTCGCGCGTACCCGCAGCCGGGTCTGCGCCGACTCACCAGGCTCCAGGCTCAGTTGAGCGGGCGCGAAGGCGAACCGCAGCTCCTCCCCCGCCTGTTCGGGCGTGAAGGACACCTGGGCCGGGCAGTTGCCCGCGTTCTGCACGGCCACCCGGTAGCGGCCCCGCAGCCAGCCGCGCCGGCGGCGCGGCAGCACTTGCGCGCGCAGTTCGTGGAACTCCTCGATGTGCACGGTGGTCTCGGGCACCGTGACGGACTCGGGGTGTTCCGCGGGCAGCACCCGTACGCCCAGGGGTACGTCACCGGCCCGGATCCCGGGCGAGCGCGGCGGGTTCAGGCGGATGGTCACCGTCTCGGAGGTGCCCGGGTAGAGGGAGACCCGCTCGGGTTCCACGACGGACCAGGCCGCGCAGTCGCCGACGACCTCCAGGGTGTACGCCTCAACGATGTCGCTGTCGTTGCGGACGGTCAGAACGGTCGAGGCGGTGCTGCCCGGCATCACCGTCACCGCCGGGATGTCGAGGCCGGGCGCTCCGGCACCGGAAGAGGCTGTGGGTGGCGTCACGCCACGACGGTAGGACCGCCGCCGGGACGCGAGGAGAGGTACGAGGGCAACACCGGGGCAGTCGGCGTGCCCCGGGCGGTCAAGGGCGGCCGCCTCGTACGGCGTGCCGGTTGAGGCGCGTCCGCGCCGTACGCGCCCCGCCGGACCGCCCTCCGCCGCCCCGCTCCCCCGCCCTCGCCGCTCCCGCTCCCACACCAGCGCCGTTCCCGTAGACCCCGCTCCCGCCCTCACCGTTCCCCCGCACCGCTCCCGCCCTCACCTCTCCCGCCCTCACCGCTCCCGCCCGACCACCGTCACGAAGTGGAACGCATCGATATGCCCTGCTCCGCCAAAGACAACCTGCTCGTCCCTACGCCCCACGAGTCCGTCGCCACCCCCGACGGCCGGCCGCCGCGCGTGAGCGTGGCCGTCCACGCCCAGGACCAGGTCCTGCACATCGGCGTCGTGCACCAGCTGCGCCAGCGCCCCGAGGTCGAACTGCTCACCGAAGCCGACGCGGACCGGGCGTGGACCTCGCTGGTGGTCGTCGACGCCGTGGACGACGCCGTGATCGCCCTGCTGCAACGCATGCGGCGCAACACCTCCACCCGGACCGGCCTGGTGGTCGGCACCTTCGACTCCACAGCGCTCCAGCGGGTGGTCGAGTGCGGTGTCACCGCGGTGCTGCGGCGCGCGGAGGCCAACCAGGACCGGCTGCTGCACCTGGTGCTCGCGATGGCCAACAACGAGGGCGTGCTGCCCGGCGACCTGCTCGGCACCCTGCTGACCCAGGTCGGCAACTTCCAGCGGTCGGCGATAGATCCGCGCGGCCTGTCCCTGTCCGCGCTGTCCACGCGCGAGGCCGACATGCTCCGCCTGGTGTCGGAGGGGCTCGACACCGCGGAGATCGCGCAGATGACCTCGTACTCGGAACGGACGGTCAAGAACGTGCTGCACGAGATCACCACCCGGCTCCACCTGCGCAACCGGGCCCACGCGGTGGGGTACGCGCTGCGCAACGGCCTGATCTGACCGCCGGGTCCGGGCCCGGACCCCCGCGCGTACCGGCCGGGTCCGGCCGGGCCGCCGGGCGTACGGCCGTCCCCGGGCGCTGCCCGAAAGCACAGCCGGTGCTTCCCCCGGGCACGGACCGGCCGCCCTGCCGCGCACCCGCGCGGGTGCCGCACAGTGACGGGGCACATCAAGGTGTCCGGCGACTGCGAGGTGGACGTGGACGGCTCGGCTGGCCCCGGCGGGCGGCGCCGACTGGGCGGATTCGGCATCTCGCTGCTCCTGCTGGTACCGCTGCTCGCGGTCACGGCGGCGGCCGGCGGCTCCGGGGGCCGGCCCGCGTCGGACGGGACCTCGGCCGTCCCGCCGGCGGACACCTCCGCGACCCGGATCGCCTACGCCGGCACCGATCACCGCAGCCTGGGCCGGGTGTCCACCACCACGTCCAGCGACCCGCTGTTCGGGGCGGGCCCGGCGCACTTCGACGTACAGCCCGCCGCCCTCGGGGACACGCTGGTGTTCGCGAGCCTGCGCGACGAGACGTGTCCGCAGATCTACCTGCGGGCCGCCGACGGGTCGGTGCGCAAGCTGACCAGCGGCCGGAACGCGGCCCATCCGCGGCTGACCCCGGACGGCACGTCCGTGGTGTTCGACTCGGCGGAGCCGGGCGGCCCGGACGGCGGGACGCAGCGCGACCTGTGGCTGGTGCGCACCGACGGCACCGGCCTGACCCGGCTGACCGACACGCCCGCCGACGAGCAGAGCCCGACCGTGTCGCCGGACGGGACGCTGCTGGCGTACTCCGGCACCGACGACCCCGCGCTCGGGCCGCAGATCTACGTACGGCCGCTGGCCGGCGGAGGCGCGACCCGGATCACCGGCGCGAACGGCGGTACGGCGACGGAGCCGGTGTGGAATCCGGTGGACGACGCGGCCCACCGGGACCTCGTCGCGTACACCTTCACCGCCGACGCGGACACGGGACCGCGACTGCGGGTGACCGGCGGGGCGGCCGGGGACCAGCCGCTGCTCGCGGGCGAGCAGGCACAGTGGCGGACCCACGGGGCAGCCTGGCTGCCCGACGGGGACGGCGTGCTGTTCCTCACCCCCGACCGCACCTGCGGCTGCCAGGGCGACTGGGACCACGTCTTCCAGGCGCCGGCGTACTCCGCCGACACCCCGCAGCTGGTGCTCAGCGAGGACCGGGACGTCGGCTCGGCGACCTGGGTCGGCCCGCTGGACGGCGGCTACCCGGTGGTGGACCGCACCACCGCGGCCGGGCCGCACGTGGTGACCCTCCAGGACGTCCGCTCGGACGGCGCCGACCCGCGCGACCTCGGGCTGACCCTGCTGAACGAGGACCCGGCGGCCGACACGAACACCGACCCGGCGAAGGACCCGCTCTTCCAGCCGGCGGCCGGATACGACCCGTGGACCGAGCGGCAGAACTACACGCCGGACGGCCGGCACATCGTGGTCACCCGGTTCGAGGACGGCGCCGACGGGAAGCGGATCGAGCGGATCTGGACCGTCGACGCCGACGGCTCGAACCAGCAGGCGATGCCGCTGGCCGGGCGGGGCGCGGACGACTGGGACACCGACCCCGTCGTCTCCCCGGACGGCCGCTACCTCGCCTTCACCCGGACCTCGCCGGGCGGCGTCGGCACGGCGTCGGGACCCGGCCGCGTCCTGGTCGCCGACGCCACCAGCGGCGCGATCGTGTTCACGGTCCCGCCGGACGGGCAGCCGGGCGGCGACGCCCAGCCCGCCTGGTCCGCGGACAGCACGACGCTGGCCTTCACCCGCGACGAGGTGATCGACGGGGCCGGCGGCAGCAAGCACATCTGGACCGTGCCGCTGAAAAACCTCGGCCAGGAGCGCGACCTCAGCGCGCGGATCTGCCCGGGCGATTGCGCGGTCATCGACGACAGCCCGTCCTTCTCCCCCGACGGGCGCTCCATCGCCTTCAACCGGAAGAACGGCGGCGGGGTGGTCGACGAGCGCAACGGCGTACTGCTGACCTCGGTGTCCGGCGACGACTGCGAGGTCGTCCTGCCCGCCGCGGCCCGGGGTGCCGTCGACGCCTGCCACCAGGAGCTGCCCGACACCTCGGCGGACGGACCGCACCAGCCGCGCGACGCGGCCTGGACGGGCAACGGCACCGGGCTGGTCATCAGCTCCCGCAGCGGCCTGCCCGTCAACTCCCCCGAGAAGCTCAGCCTGGTGGACGTCGCCACCGGGGCCCTGACACCGCTGGCCGCCGAACTGCCGGGGCGGCAGAAGGAGCCCACCGTCCAGCCGTCGGTGGACCTGTCGGTGAGCGCCCCGGGCACCGTGCCCCCGGTGACCGTCGGCACGGCCACCACCATCGCCGTCGACGTCGTCAACAAGGGCCCGGACGCGTCGCCCGGCACCACGCTCACGGTCGTGCCGCCGCCCGGAGTGACGATCACCGGGATCGCCTTCCCCGGCGGCAGTTGCGACGCCGCGTCCCTCCAGTGCGACGTGGGAGTGGTGCCGCCCGGCACCACGGTGCCGGTGACCGTGACGCTGACCGGGCGCACCGCCGGCGACCAGCCGGTGCAGTGGTCCGTGGCCGGCGGTGTGCTGGACCCGCAGCCGGACGACAACACCGCCCGCACGGTGGTGCCGGTGACCGACGCCGCCCCGCCCACCTCCCCGCCGCCGACCTCACCCCCGACCCAGCCGCCCCCGACCCAGCCGCCGCCTCCGGCGCAGAAGGCAGGCCCCGGGGTCCGGGTCACCGCCCAGCCGAACCCGGGCTACGTCGGCGGCCAGGTCGTGGTGACGTACACCGTGCGCAACGGCCGCAACGCGCTGGCGACCGGGCTGCGGCTGCGCCTCGGACTGCCGGCCGGGATCCCGAAGGGCGGACCGCCGGCGGGCTGCGACGCCTCGTGGGTGTGCGCGCTGCCCGACCTGGCACCGGGCGCCGACAGCGTCGTGCAGGTGGTGCTCGCCCCCGACCACGCGCTGACCGCGCGGATCACCGGCGTCCTGACCACCACCGGGACGGACGCCGACCTGGGCGACAACCGGGCGCGCACGACGCTGCGGATCCTCCAGCCGCGGATCGTCGCCGTACCCGGCATCGGCAAGCCCGGCTTCGTGACCTCGGTACGCGGCAAGGACTTCCCGCCGGGCGTCCCGGTGCGGTTCAGCTGGAACCCGGGGATCACCGCTGCCGCCGCGCCCACCGTGCCGGGTCCTGACGGCACCTTCATCGGCCAGCTGCTCATCCTCGCCAAGGACCAGACCGGGCCGCGCACCATCACCGCGCGCGGTCCCGGGTTCTCCCCGGTCAAGACCGGCTTCCTGGTGGTGAACGGCAGTGTGCAGCCGCCCGACGAGGTGACCCGCCGGTGATCCACGAGGCCGACGAGGCCCTGCGCGGCCTGCTCGCCGAGTCCGGACTCGAAGCGTCCGGCGTCGAGATCGTCTTCGACGCGCCCACCCGCGACTGGGCGGCCCGCCGCAACGCCCCCACGGTCTGCGTGTTCCTCTACGACATCCGGGAGGACGCCGCCCGGCGCGGCAGCGGCGCGGGAGAGGTCCACGACGAGGACGGCCACGTGGTCGCGCGACGCGCCCCGCCCCGCTGGTTCGAGCTGACCTTCCTGGTCACCGCGTGGGCGAGCCGCCCGCAGGACGAACACCGGCTGCTCTCCCAGGTGCTGGCCACCCTGGTGGCCGTCGACGCGCTGCCGCAGCGGCTGCTCACCGGCTCCCTCGCGGAGCTGGGCATGACGGTGGACCTGGACACCGGCGGCGCGCAGCTGGACGCGCCGGCCGCCGCCGACGTGTGGTCGGCGCTCGGCGGTGAGCTGAAGGCGTCGCTCAGCGTACGGGTGCGCGCCCCGCTCGCCGGGGTGAGCCGGGCCGCCGCGCCGCCGGTGACCGAGGGGCTCGTGGTGCGCTCGGCGGCGCGGCAGGAGGGCGCGGATCCGGTGCCGGGCCGCCGGCTGCGGTACAAGGAGGTGGACGACCCGGGGCCTGAGGGATTCGCCGGGCCGCGCGAGCGGCACCCCGCCCCGGCCCGCCGCCGCAGGGGAGGCCGCCAGCCGTGACCGGCACCGCCGACGCCGATACCGACGCCGCGGACACCTTCGCCCTCCGCACCGCAGGACCCCGCGCGCCGGACCCGGGCCCGATCGATCCGGCCGCCGGTACCGGAGTGGACCCCGCCGCCGGTGCCGGGGTCGATCCGGCCGCCGGTGCCGGGGCGGACCCCCTCTGGTCACGGCTGCGGCGGGTCGAGGAGCGGGTACGGTACGCCGTCGCGGCCCGCCGCGCCGCCGATCCCGACCCCGACGACCCCTACCGGGGCCAGTACCTCTCCCCCGAGGCGGTGCGGCGGATCCTGGACGCGCCGGGCGGGCTCCACCTGCCGGGGGACGAGCCGCCACCGCTGCCGCCCGGGTCCCGGCTGGGCGCGCTCGCCGCGGAATTCGGGCTGTCGCCGCTGGACACGGATCTGCTGCTGGTCGCGATGGCCCCGGACCTGGACGCCCGGTTCGAGCGCCTGTACGGCTACCTCAACGACGACCTGACGCGGCGCCGGCCGACGGTCGGGCTGGCCCTGGAGCTGTGCGGGCTGGCGTCGGCGTCGGCCGCCCGGTTCCGGCTCTCCGCGACGGCGCCCCTGGTGGCGGGCGGGCTGCTGGAGGTCACCGGGCCGGACCGCCCCGTGCTGTCCCGGACGCTGGCGGTGCCCGACCGGGTCACCGCGCACCTGCTGGGCGCCGGCGAGCCGGACGCCCGCCTCGCCGGGGTGCTCGGCGAGCCGGGGGACGACCCGGCGGCCGAGGCCGAGGAGGTCCGCAGGGCAGCCGCGGCTGCCCGTTCGGGCACCGGCCTGGTGCACCTGCTCGACCGGGGCGGCGACGCGCCGGGACTCGCGGCAGCGGCCCTGAAGGCGGCCGGGCTGCGGCCGCTGGTCCTCGACGCGGCGGCCCTGGCCCGGCACTCCGGCGACGTACCCGTACTCGCCCGAGTGGCCGCCCTGGAGGCCCGGCTCACCGGGTCGGGCGTCGTCCTCGGCCCGCTGGAGGCGCTGCCCCCGGAGCCGGGCGAACGGGCCAGCCGGGTCAGGGAATTCTGCGCCGCGCTGCGGGGCACCCCGCTGTTCACCCACGGCACGGACGGCTGGGATCCGCTGTGGGCCGCGCAGACCCCGGTCGTCATCGCGGTGGACCCGCCCTCGCCGGCCGGGCAGGCCGCGCGCTGGCGGCACGCCCTGGACCTGGCCGGCGCGGGCGGCCCCGCGGCCGGGGACGCCGACGGGCTCGCCCTGGCGGTCGCCGCGCACCGGCTCGACGGGGCGCAACTGCGCCGCGCCGTCGGGGCCGCCGTACGCGCCGCCGCGATGGCGGACCGCCCACTCTCCCCGGACGACCTGCGGTCCGCCGTACGGGCGCAGAACGGCGCGGGGCTCGCCCGGCTGGCCCGCCGGGTGGTGCCCGACGTCGGCTGGGACGACCTGGTGCTGCCCGAGCAGACCCACCGGCGGCTGCGGGAACTCGCCGTCCGCGCGCGGCACCGCGACCAGGTGCTCGGGCAGTGGCGGATGCGGCCGGGCGGGGGCCGCGGGCGCGGGGTGATCGCGCTGTTCGCGGGCGGCTCGGGCACCGG
This sequence comes from Streptomyces sp. NBC_01477, assembly GCF_036227245.1. Classification (GTDB taxonomy): domain Bacteria; phylum Actinomycetota; class Actinomycetes; order Streptomycetales; family Streptomycetaceae; genus Actinacidiphila. Next base: position 5,310,748 of record NZ_CP109445.1, on the reverse strand, counting down.
CAAGACCATGTCGGCCGAGGTGGTCGCGGCGGACCTCGGCATGGACCTGTACGTGGTCGACCTGTCCACGGTCGTCGACAAATACGTCGGCGAGACGGAGAAGAACCTGGAGCGGATCTTCACCGAGGCGTCGGCGGTCAACGCGGTGCTGCTCTTCGACGAGGCGGACGCGATCTTCGCCAAGCGCTCCGAGGTCAGGGACGCGCACGACCGGCACGCCAACGTCGAGTCGGCGTACCTGCTCCAGCGCATGGAGTCGTTCGACGGGATCGCCGTGCTGACCACCAACCTGCGGGCGAACCTGGACGAGGCCTTCACCCGCCGGCTGGACGTGGTCGCCGACTTCCCCGTGCCCGACGCGGGCCAACGCCTCGCCCTGTGGGAGCGGTGCCTGGGCGACCGGCTGCCCCGGGCCGGCGACCTGGACCTCGGCTTCTGCGCGGAGCGCTTCGAACTGGCCGGCGGCTCGATCCGGGCCTGCGCGGTGACCGCGGCCTACGGCGCGGCGGAGACCGGGAAGCCGCTGGCCATGGGGCAGTTGGTGGCGGCGGTGGCGCAGGAGTACCGCAAGCTCGGACGGCTGGTCCTGGAGCACGAGTTCGGGCCGTGGCTGCGGGACATGCCGGTCTGACCGGCCGGTCCAGGTCCGCGCGGGCACTGTCGGCCGCCCTCCGGGGCACCCGCGGGGTCCGCGCCGGCGTCCGGACAGGCAGCCGGGCTGCCCCCGGTCAGGCCCGCCCGCCCCTGTCGCCGCGCCGGACCGGACTCGGAGACTCGGCATCGACGCAGGCGATCCGATGGAACGTGAAGGAGCGAGCATGCCGACGTACCTCACCCCGGGTGTGTACGTGGAGGAGGTGCAGTCCGGTGCCCGCCCGATCGAGGGGGTCGGCACCGCCGTGGCCGCGTTCGTCGGGTTCGCCCGCAGCGGCCCGTTCCACGAACCGACCCTGGTGACCAACTGGGACCAGTACGTCCAGCGGTTCGGCGGTTTCACCGAGGGCACCTATCTCGCGCACGCCGTGTACGGGTATTTCTCCAACGGCGGCGGCGCGGCCTACGTGGTGCGGATCGGCGGGTCCGCCGACGACTCCTCCGCCCCGGCGGCCGGCGGCGGGGAGACCCGGGAGGTCACGGCGGGCGAGCCGGTGGCGCTCGGCGGTTTCCTGTTCGCGGCCCGGCCCGGCACGTCGGGACTGTCGGTGGAGATCGCCGACCCGGACGGCGAGCACCCGCCGGAGGACCGCTTCAAGCTGCTGGTCCGCCGCGGCGACCAGGTGGCGGAGACCTTCGACGTCTCCACCCGCAAGAACGTCAAGGGCTATGTGATCGGCCAGGTCAGGACCTCCAAGCTGATCGAGGTCACCGAGCAGCGCGACGCCGGCCAGACCCGGCCCGCCAGCCAGACGGTGGCCCTGCCGGACCCGGCCGCCTCGCCCGCCGCGTCCGGCGCCGACGGGAGTTCCGGGCTCGACCCGGCCGAATACGTCGGCGACGCGTCCGCCCGTACGGGTTTCTCCGGGCTGGAGGCCATCGACGAGGTCACCATGGTCGCGGTCCCCGACCTGATGAGCGCCTACCAGCGCGGCGACATCGACGCCGAGGGCGTACGCACCGTCCAGCTCGCGGTGATCTCGCACTGCGAGCAGATGGGCGACCGGGTGGCGGTGCTGGACACCCCGCCGGGATTCACCGCGCAGCAGGCGCGGACCTGGCGGATGGACGAGGCGGGCTACGACTCCCGGTACGCCACCCTCTACTACCCGTGGGTGCGGGTCTTCGACCCGGCGGCCGGCCGCAACACCACCGTGCCGCCGAGCGGCCACATCGCCGGCGTGTGGGCGCGCAGCGACGCCGAGCGCGGTGTGCACAAGGCGCCGGCCAACGAGGTGGTCCGGGGCGCGGTGGACCTGGAGCTGCGGCTCAGCAAGGGCGAGCAGGACCTGCTCAACCCGATCGGCGTGAACTGCGTCCGCGCCTTCCCCGGACGCGGTGTCCGCGTGTGGGGCGCCCGCACCCTCTCCTCCGACCCGGCCTGGCGGTACCTGAACGTACGGCGGCTGTTCAACTACCTGGAGGAATCCATCCTGCTGGGCACCCAGTGGGTGGTCTTCGAGCCGAACGACGACCGGCTGTGGTCCAGCATCCGCCGCAATGTCACCGCCTTCCTCACCGAGGAATGGCGCCGGGGCGCGCTCTTCGGCCGCACCGCCGAGGAGGCCTTCTACGTGAAGTGCGACCGCGGCAACAACCCGCAGGAGTCCATCGACCAGGGCCGCGTGGTCTGTGAGATCGGGGTCTCGCCCGTGAAGCCGGCCGAGTTCGTGGTCTTCCGGCTCGCCCAGTTCTCCGACAGCACCAGCCTCATCGACGAGTGACCCGCGGGTCCCGCAAGGAAAGGTGACAGACAGCCATGGCAGAGGGCGACGCTCTTTCCACCCACGTCTTCGGCGTGCAGCTCGGCGGCTATCTCGTGGAGTCGATCCAGGAGATCAGCGGGCTGACCGTCGAGGAGGAGGTCGTCGAGGTCCGGCAGGTGACCGCCGAGGGCAAGCAGATCATCCGCAAGCAGCCCGGCGCCCGGCAGGCCGGCGAGGTGACGATCACCCGCGGACTCGACCAGAGCAGCGAGTTCACCACGTGGATCAAGGAGACCCTCAACAAGGGCGCCGTCGACACCGCCCGGCAGAACCTGACCATCGAGATCAAGGACTCCCAGGGCGAGACCGTCCGGCGTATCCAGCTGATGCAGGGCTGGGCCTCCAAGTGGGAGGGACCGTCGCTCAAGGCCGGTGAGTCCGCCGCCGCCACCGAGTCCGTCACGATCGTGTTCGAGGAGATCGTCGTCGAATGAGGCGCCGCACGGTGACCGCGGGCAACCTGGAGGAGATCCTGGAGGCGACGGCGCCCGCACCGCCTCCCGAGCCGCAGCATGTCCGGGCCGCCCACCCCGCGACAGCCGAAGACCAGGGCCTGCGCACGGAGTTCGCCTTCGAGCTGCCGCGCGGGTACGTGGACGAGGCGGGCACGGTGCACCGGCACGGGTCGATGCGGCTGGCGACCGCCCGCGACGAGCTGCGCCCGCAGATCGACCTGCGGGTCAAGGAGAACCCGGCCTATCTGAGCGTGGTGCTGCTGAGCCAGGTCATCACCCGGCTCGGCACCGTCACGGACGTGCACGCGGGCGTCGTGGAACGGATGTACGCCACCGACGTGGCCTTCCTCCAGGACTTCTACCGCCGGGTCAACAGCGAGGGCCACACCCGAGCCGCGGTGACCTGCCCGCACTGCGACGGCGCCTTCGAGGTCGACCTCTCGGGTGGGCGCCTGGGGGAATCGTGACGTACGCGCTCCCCCGGCTGCGAGAGGAGATCGCGTACATCGCCTACCACTTCCACTGGCAGCGCGAGGAGATCCTCGACCTCACCCACGCCGAGCGTACGCAGTGGGTGGCCGAGATCGCCCATATCAACACCCGTGTGAACGAAGGTGGTTGACGAGATGGCATGGCGGTACGGCCTGCGCCGCCGGGCCAAGGGGGCGGCCGGCGACGGCGGGACGCGAACGGTGGCGGACGCGCCCGGCGCGCCGGGCGCTGCTGCGGACGGGGCCGCGGCGGCTACGGCACCCGGCTCGATACCCGGGGACTGGGACGGCGGATGGCGCCGCACGGCGCCGCCGCGGCTGACGCTGACCGTGGCCCGCGACGAACTCGGCGTGAGCGGCGGCCTCGCCTTCCGCTCGGGCCTCGCGTCCTGGCAGAACCCCTCCCTGGGCACCGGCCTCGGCCACGCGCTGCTGCCCTCCGCGCCGGTCGGCCTGGTCCACGGCGTCACGCGTCCCGGCCTGCCGAGCGGCGCCCGCACCGAGGGCGGCCCGCTGCTGCTGCGGGTGCCGCGGCCCGACGCCCCGGATGCGGCCGAGGGCGGTCCCCCGGCGGTGTCGGAAGGCGGCGCCCACCGCACCACGCGTACCGCCCCGGCACGTCCGTCGGGCGCGGCCCCCGCCGGCCCCTCCACGCCGCCGCTCCAGCGGACCGCGGCCACCGCGCCCCTGGGGCCGGGCACGGCGGAACCGGCCCTTCCCCCGGTACGGCGGGTCGCCGTACTGCCGCTCGCGGTGGGCGCCCGGGCCCCGGGCCGCGCGTCCGCGGTCACGGGGCCGCGGGGTACGGAGGGCGTACGCGACACGGGTACGAGCCGCGGGCCGGGAGCCACACGGCCCCAGGGCACGGACGGCCCACGGGACACGGGCACAAGCCGCGGGTCCGCGGTCACGGCACCACGGGCTGCGGATGCCGCGCCCGTACGGACCAGGCCGGTCGGTCCCCCGCTGACCGTCGCCCGGCGGATGCCCGGCGCGGTGCGCCGGATCGCGGCGCTGCGGCCCGCCGCGAGCGGGACCGCCGCCCGGCGGGCCTCCGACCCGGTGCCGTCCGCGGCCGTGCCGACGCCGGAAGCCGCACCGCCGACGCCACCCGCCGGGGACCTTGCGCGCCCTGCCGGCCGGGCGACCCTGGGCGCGCCCCTGGACGGACTCCCCCCCACCGCGACGCCGCTGACGCCCGACGCGTCCCGGTCGGACCGCCAGGCAGCGGCGACGCCCCGGGACGCGGGCGGACCGGGCCTGCCGGTCGTACAGCGCCAGGGGGACGCGCCTGGTCCCGGGCCGGCCGCGGCGGTCGGCCCCGCACCTGCCCGCGGGCCGGGCCGCCCGTCCGGGGCGCGTACCCGCAGTGGTCTGGGGGCGCCGCTGCCCGCGATGCCGCCGACCGCCGAGCCGCCCCGCGGCACCGGCCCGGGCGCCCGTCCGGCGGCGCCGGGCGTCCAGCGCTCCCCCGCAGGTCCGCCCGCGCCCGGGACCGCCTCCGGTACGCGGCCCGCCTCCGCGACCCCGGCAGGCCCGCCACGTGCTTCCGGGACCCGCACGGGTCCCGCTGCCTCCGGGACCCCCTCCGATACGCGGCCTGTCACCGCGGGTCCACCGCCTGCTCCCGGGACGCCCACCGGACCCCGGCCCGTTGTCAGGACCCCCGCCGGTCCACCGCCCGCTTCCGGGTCCCCGGCCGGTACCGCGCCGCTGCTGGGCGCGGGCGGCAGCGGGGCCGACCCGGTCGTCAACGCCCCCGCGGCTCACGGGTTCTCCGCTCCACCGGCCGGCACCTCGCCGAGCCGCGGCCCCGCGCTGGTAAGCCGGACCGGCCCGCAGCCGGCCCCGGCGGGACCCGTACCGCCGCACGCTCCCGTACCGCGAGCCGCGGCGAAGCCGTCGCCGGGCGCGCCCGGCGACGCCCCGGGCTCCGACGCCCCCGCGGCCCGCGGGGTTTCCGCTCCATCGGCGGAGACGGGCACCTCGCCGGGCCACGTCCCCGTACCCGTCAGGCCGACCGGTCCGCGGCCCAGCCCGGCGGGACCCGTGCCGCCGTTCGCTCCCGTACTGCGCTCCCCGGCCGAGCCCGGCGCCCGGACGCCACCGCGGGTCACCGGGACGACCGCAACGGACCCCGGCCACCGCAGGGCGCCACACCCGATCGTCGTCGCGCGGGCCGTCGCCGCGCCCGCCACCGGCGACCGGCGCATCCCCGGCGCCCACACCAGCGCCTACGGGCAGCCGCCCGCCGCCGGGCGAGTCGGCCCGGCACCCGCGGCCTCGGCGCCCGCGCCCCGCACCCTCGCCCTGCTCGCCGCGCGCCCGCTCGGCGTCCGCACCCGCGCGCCCGAGGCTGCCGGAGCGGCCTCCGCCGCCCGCCCTCCCGTCGTGCCCGCCGCATGGAGCCGCGAACCCGCGCCCGCGCCGGACACACGACGTACCCCCGCCGCGGCACCGGGGGTCCCGCGTACCCCCGCCGGTCCGGCCGCCCCGACGAGCCCGCGGCACTCGCCCGCGCCACCGGCCCGCGCCGTCCCCGTCGTACGCCCCGACACCCCGGTCCAGCGAGCCGTTGCCGCCGGCCGTCCGCGCGCACTGCCGGTGTCCGACCCGCAGGCGTCCCCGCTCCAGGCCCGCCCGCCCGTGCCGTCCGTGCCGTCCTCCTCCTCCGCGCCTTCCGTGCCCGTGGTCCGCGCCGTCCGCGTGACCTCGCCGGAGCCGGAATTCGCCGCGGGCACCGCGGCAGTGGGGCGTACCGCGGGCCCGGCCGTACCGGTCGTCCAGCGCAAGGCGGCCGGAGGCGTACCCGCCGTCCAGCGGGACGCCCCCATGGCCGGGGGCCGACCCGCCGTACCGGCCGGGGTGCAGGTGGGAACGGCGCCGGCGCGCCAGCCGTCCACCGCCGCGCCGCCACCGGCCACCGGGGGCAAGGCGGCGAAGGACCGGCCGGCCGCGGTCCAGGACCAGGCGGCCGGGATCGACATGGAGGACCTGGCGCGGCGGTTGCTGGAGCCGATGGCCCGCCTGCTGCGCGCCGACCTGCGGCGCGGCAGGGAACGTACCGGCCGCCCCTACGACGGACGCCGCTGAGGACACCGAAGGGATGGCCAACGGATGACGGACAACATCTTCGCGACGAGCGTGTTCTTCCGGCTCGCGATCGGCGGCAACGACCTGGGCGCCTTCCACACCTGCTCGGGCATGGGCGCGGAGGTCGAGATGGAGAGCTACGCCGAGGGCGGCAACAACGGCTTCGTCTGGCAACTGCCGGGCCGCGTCAGCTGGTCGAACATCACGCTCACCCGGCCGGTCACCGCCGACACGGCGAAGATCGGGCGCTGGCTCGACGAGACGCTGCGCAGGGTGGAGCCCAAGGACGGCGAGATCGTCGCGCTGAAACCGGACCTGACCCGGATCATCAGCTGGCAGGTGCTCGGCATCGTGCCGGTGCGCTGGCAGGGGCCGTCCTTCGACCCGTCCTCCTCCCAACCGGCGGTCGAGACGCTGGAGATCGCCCACGAAGGCCTGCGTCCCTCCTGACGCACGCAGGACCCCCGGCAGCCCCGCCACGATCCGTACGGAAGGAGTCCCCGGTCATGTCCTCTGCGGTCCGCAGCAGCCGGGCCCGGGCGCAACTGACGCTGAAGGAGCCCCCTTCGGCGGTCGGCGCCAAGCCCGGTGGCACGATCGCGCGGCTCACCCTCCAGTTCAACCCGACCACGCTCCAGTTGCGCAAGACCACCGAGTGGCGGCGCAATCCGTCGCGGATGGCCGGGCAGTCCGCGCTGCCCGAGTTCGTGGGCAGCGGGCCGCGCGAACTGAGCCTGGACGTCTTCCTCGACGCGACCTCGACCCACGACAACTCGGTCGAGCGGGCGGTGGAGAAGCTGATGAAGGCGTGCGTGCCCACCCCGGCGAGCCTGGCGCGGAAGAAGCCGGCGAGCCCGTGGGTGCGGTTCGAGTGGGGCACGGCCCGGACGACCGCTTTCGACGGGGTGCTGTCGAGCCTGTCGGTGACGTACACGCTCTTCGACGTGGACGGCCGTCCGCTGCGGGCGACCTGCGCGCTGTCGATCGAGGAGGCGAGCGTCGACCCGCCGGGCCAGAACCCCACCTCCGGCGCCCGCACCGCCCGCAGCACGCACACCGTGGTCGCCGGGGACAGCCTGGCGCTGCTGGCCTGGCGGGAGTACGGCGACGCGACGGCCTGGCGGCTGATCGCCGAGGCGAACGGGATTGACGACCCGATGGCCCTGGCCCCCGGTACCGAACTGATGGTGCCGGCGCTGGGGGACGCGGACGGCGAGGGGGAGCGGTGAGCTCATCGGAGGCACGCGGCGGTCGGCCGTTCGCGGCGGATCCCGTCGTGGAGGCGCCCGGCGAACTGCCGCAGATCTGGGCGGCGCAGCTGGTGAGCTGCCTGGTGGACGAGAACGTGGGCCTGCCGGACACGGCGGTGCTCACCTACCGCGATCCCGACAACGAGTTCCTGGCGTCCACGGGCATCACCCTGGGCACACCGCTGCGGGTGTCGGTGGTGACGGCCGCGGGGCAGGCGCGCGAGCGGCTGTTCAACGGCGAGGTGACGGCGGTGGAGATCGACCGGGACGGCACGGGCTCGTTCACGGTGCTGCGGGCGTACTCCCGCGCGCACCGGTTGCAGCGCGGCCGGCGGGTGGTGGCGTACCGGAACATGACGGCCGCCGCGATCGTCCGCAAGGTCGCCATCGGGGCGGGCCTGGCCTGCGGGACGGTGGAGGCGGCGCCGGTCACCTACCGGCAGTTGTCGCAGGCCAACGTCTCCGACTGGGACTTCCTGCAGTATCTGGCGGCCGAGAGCGGCGCGCAGGTGCGGGTCGACGACCAGGGGGTGCTCCAGTTCACCCGGCCGAAGCCGGCGTCGGGCGCGCCCGCGCCCTCGACCTCGGCCACGCAGAATCCGATGGTGCTGGAGTACGGGCGCAATCTGCTGGCGCTGCGGGCCGCGCTGTCGGGCGCGGACGGCGCGGCCTCGGTCGAGGTGCGGGGGTGGGACGCCACCACCAAGACCCCGCTGGTGGCCCGGCACCCGTCGGTGACCAGCGAGACGGTGCTGCCCGGGCTCTCGCCGAGCGCCGGCGCCCGCTTCGGGCCGTCGGCGAAGCTGACGGTGACCGACACCCCGTACCGCACCCAGGCCGAGGCGACGGCGGTGGCGGACGCCGTCGCCGCCCAGGTCAGCGCGGGCTTCGCGGAGTTGGAGGTGGTGGCCGACGGCAACCCGCGGCTGCGCGCGGGGCGGCCGGTCGCGCTGGGCAACGTGGGGAAGGCGTTCTCCGGCCGCTACACGGCCACCGCGGTCCAGCACAGTCTGGAGCCGCACAACGGCTACCGGACCACGGTGTGGGTCAGCGCCAGCCCCGACCGGTCGCTGGCGGGCCTGGTGACCGGCGCGAACGCGCCCGGCCGCGGCCCGCGCATGCCGGGGCTGGCGATCGGGGTGGTGACGGACGTACGGGAGCCTGGCGGCGCGGAGAGCGGCGGGGTCCGGCTCAGATTCCCCTGGCTGGACGGCACGTACGTGACGGACTGGGTGCGGACCGTGCAGTGGGGCGGCAAGGGCGGCGGGGGCGTGGCGAGCCCCGAGGTCAACGACGAGGTGCTGGTCGGCTTCGAACAGGGCCTGCTGGACTGCCCGTACGTCCTCGGCGGCCTCTACAACGGGGTGGACAAGCCCTCGCCGCACGACGTGCCCCTGGTGGACAGGACCAGCGGGAAGGTCAACCGGCGTTCGGTGGTGTCCCGTTCTGGCCACCGGGTGGAGCTGCTGGACGCCCCCGCGCCGGGTCCTTCCGGGGTACGGCTGCGTACGGCCGACGAACGGCTGGAAGTCCTGCTGCACGACCGCGACAACACGATCGAGCTGACGGTGTACGCGGCCGGCGGCCGGCGCGCGCTGTCCTCGGTGCTGCTGGACAAGGACGGCATCACGCTGGACGCGCGGACCGGCACGGTCCGGGTGCGGGGCCGCACCGTGGAGATCGACGGCACCGCGGCGGTCACGGTCGGCGGCCGGTCGGTGAGCGTGACCGGGCAGACGGACGTCACCGTCAACGGCGGGCTGCTGGGGGTGCTGAAGGCCGATCTCATCCGGATCAACTGACTCCGGCCCCGCGGACGTTGCCTGTCGCGTACCACCGGCCCCTCCGGCCGCCGCCCGCCCGCCGCCTCCGCCCTCCGCCAACCGCCCTTCGACGCAAGGCCCGTGAGGGCCGTGACCTACTTCCAGGAGCCCGTTATGCCCGCTGCCGCCCGTATCGGCGACCCCACCAGTCACGGAGGGGTGATCACCGCCCCGCCGCCCTCGGCCGCCGCCGCGGTCGTACGGGTGCTGATCGGCGGGCGGCCCGCCGCGGTCGAGGGCAGCCTGCACGTGTGCCCCGCGCATGTCGAACTCGGCCCGGCCAACGTGATCCTGCCGAATCCCGCGGCGCTGGCGACCGGCCTCGTACTGATCGGCGGGCTGCCGGCCGCGCGGAGCCGGGACCTCACGGCGTGCACCGGGACCGTGGCCCTGGGCGCCGTGAACGTGCTGATCGGGGGCCCGCTGTGAGCGAGCAGTTCATCGGGCGCGGCTGGGCGTTCCCGCTGCGGGTCGGGCCGACCGGCGGGATCGGCATGGTCGAGCGGGAGCAGGAGATCGAGGAGGCGATCCGGCTGGTGCTCGGCACCGCGCCCGGCGAGCGCCCGATGCGCCCGGAATTCGGCTGCGGCATCCACGAGTACGTCTTCGCGCCCGGCGACGGGGCCACGGCGGGGCGGATCGCCCAGCAGGTGCGCGAGGCGCTCGACCGGTGGGAGCCGCGGATCGGCGTGGACGAGGTGGTGGTGGCCTTCGACGCGGTGGACGACGGCACGCTCTACATCGATGTGCGCTACACGGTGCGCTCCACCAACGACCGGCGCAACCTGGTCTTTCCCTTCTATACGATCCCCTCCGAGGCGGGGACCGAGGAAGCGGTGGCGGACTGATGGCACTGCCCACCCCCAACCTGGACGACCGGCGCTTCCAGCAGCTCGTCGACGAGGCGAAGCGCTATGTGCAGCAGCGCGCCCCGGAGTGGACCGACCACAACGTCTCCGACCCGGGGGTCACCCTGATCGAGACGTTCGCCTACCTGGTGGACCAGTTGCTGTACCGGCTGAACCGGCTGCCGGACAAGAACTACATCGCCTTCCTCGACCTGCTGGGCATCCGGCTGTTCCCGCCGACGGCGGGTTCGGCCGAGGTGGACTTCTGGCTGTCGGCGCCGCAGCCGGACACGGTGACGCTGCCGGCCGGCACCGAGGTGACCACCGCGGAGGGCGAGACGGACGAGCCCGTGGTGTTCGCGACCACGGAGGAACTGCGCATCCTGCCGAGCGGGTTGATCCGGCTGGTGACCGCGCCCCGCAGCGGTGTGCAGACCGACATGACCGGTGCGCTGTCCGAGGGCCGCAGCGTGCCGTGCTTCCAGGCCGCTCCCGAGCCCGGTGACGCGCTGCTGTTCGGGCTGCCCACAGCGGTGCCGCGCTGCGTGGTCGCGGTACGCCTGGACAGCCGGGTGGAGGGCGTCGGCGTGGACCCGCGCCAGCCGCCCCTGGTGTGGGAGGCATGGGACGGCGGCGGCTGGCGCGCGTGCGAGACCGGCACGGACACCACCGGCGGCCTGAACCGGCCCGGCGAGGTGATCGTGTACGTCACCGCGGGGCACACGGCGTCCGTGGTCGGCGGGACCCGGGCGGGCTGGCTGCGCTGCCGGGTCACCGAGGCGGAGCCGGGCCAGCCGTTCTACTCGGAGTCCCCCACGATCCGCGAGGCCACCGTCTTCACCATCGGCGGCACCACGTCCGTGGAGCACGCCGAGACCGTCACCGATGTGCCGATCGGCACGTCGGAGGGCGTCGCGGGCCAGACGTTCCGGCTCAGCCGCCTGCCGGTCCTCCTCGACGGCGGGCCGCCGGTGGTGGAGGTCTCCTCCGCCGAGGGGTGGCAGCGCTGGGAGGTGGTGGAGCACTTCGGCCGCTCGGGGCCCGCAGACCGGCACGTCCGGGTGGACGCCACCACGGGCGAGTTCTCCTTCCCGCCGGCGCTGCGCGAGCCGGACGGGAGCCTTCGGCTGTGCGGCGCGGTGCCCGGGAAGGGCGCCAGGATCCGGGTGCTCCACTACCGCACCGGCGGCGGCCCGGCCGGCAACGTGGCCCGGGGGGCGATCTCGGTGCTGCGCAGCTCCGTGCCGTACATCGCGCGGGTCGCCAACCGGGAGGCGGCGCGCGGCGGGGTGGACGGGGAGACCCTGGACAATGCCAAGCTGCGGGCGCCCGACGTCCTGCGGATGCAGGAACGGGCGGTCACCGCAGAGGACTACGAGATCATCAGCCGGCAGGCGGCCCCGTCGGTGCGCCGGGTGCGCTGCCTGCCCGCCGCGCAGGGCGCGGGCGCCGTGCGGGTGCTCGTGGTGCCGGACGCGGTGGCCGACGAGGGCGACCGGCTCCGCTTCGAGCAGCTGATCCCCTCGGAGCAGGTGCTGCGGGCGATCGCGGCGAGCCTGGACGAGCGGCGGCTGATCGGCACCCGGCTGGTGGTGGAGCCGCCGGCCTACCAGGGCGTGACCGTGGTCGCCCGGCTCGCGGCGGCGCCCGGCGACACCGACCGGGTGCGGGACGCGGCGCTGGCCGCGCTGTTCCGGCACCTCAACCCGCTGCACGGCGGCCCGGACGGCGGCGGCTGGCCGTTCGGGCGGCCGGTGCAGTACGGCGAGGTGTTCGGCGTACTGCAACAGGCGGCGGGCGCCGCGCTGGTGGAGGACATCCGGCTCTTCCCGGCCGATCCGGTCACCGGGCGGCGCGGCGCGTCGGTGAACCGTATCGACGTGGCTCCGGACGCGCTGGTGTTCTCCCACCAGCACCAGGTCGTCGTCCAGGCCGTCGAGCCGGGGGCGGGGGCGTGAGCCGCGCCGCGGTGGCCGGCCTGCCGAGCCGGCACCCGATCGGCGGGCTGCTGCCCGCGCTGTACGCCGACGACGACTTCGCGCAGCGGTTCACCGCGGGGCTGGACACGGTGCTCGCCCCGGTGTTCTCCACCCTGGACAACCTGCCCGCCTACTTCGACCCGCGGGTGGCGCCGCTCGACTTCGTGGCCTGGCTGGCCTCGTGGGTCGGCGCCGCGGACGATCCGCGGTGGCCCGCCGAGCTGCGCCGCGAGGCGGTGGTACGCGCGGTGCAGCTGCACCGCTGGCGCGGCACCAGGCGCGGCCTGGTCGAGGGGCTGCGGCTCACGCTCGCGGTGAACGCCGACGTCACCGGCGACGGCGCGGTGGCGTGGTCCCGGACGGCGGGCGCCGAGCTGCCGCCCGAGCCGTCCGGCGAGGTGGTGGTGCGGGTGTGGCCCGACCGCGATCCGGAGGTGGACGAGGGCCGGGTCCGCGACGTCGTACGGGCGCTGTGCCCGGTGCACGTCTCCTGCCGGGTGGAGGTCCTGCCGGGCCCGCCCGCCGACGAAGGAAGGTGACCCCGTGCGCAACTGCCCCTCGTGCGGCGCGCCCAACAGTCCCGCCGACGACTTCTGCGGCAACTGCGGGTCGTATCTGGGCTGGTCCCACGAGCCGGACGGCACGTCCGCGCCGGCCGCCGCCCCCGCGGCGGAGGCCGCGCGGGGCGCGGACCCGGCCTCCGCCGCCGGCGCGGTGGAGGAGCCCGGCTCGGGACCGGGACCCGGGCCGGGACCGCAGGCGGCGGACGACGGCCTCGCGGGCGGGCCGCGCCAGGACCCGGTGCTGCCGGTGCGGCCCGCGAAGCCGGTCGCGGCACGCCCGGTCGTACGCCCGGTGGCGGCGCAGCAGGAGGTGGTCGGGCCGCCGTGCCCCGCGTGCGGCACGCCCAACCTGCCGGGCCGCCGCTTCTGCCGGCGCTGCGCGAGCCCGCTGGACCCGGCGGCGGCCGAGGCGGCGCTGCCGTGGTGGCGGACCGTCTGGCCCTTCCGGCGCCGGGTGCGGGCGGGTTCGGGGCGGGCGGTGCGGCTGCTGGCGGCCCTGGCCGTGATCGTCGCGCTGTGCGCGGCCGGCCTCCTGCTGCTGCCCGCCGGGCGCGGGCTGTTCGAGGACACCCGGGACAAGCTCGCCGGCACCAAGCCGGTCACCCCGGCGCGCGTGACGGCGAGTGCCCAGGTGGCGTCGCATCCGGCGTCGAACACCACGGACGGCCTCACCAACCGCTACTGGGGGGCGCCGGGGCCGGGCGCCTGGGTGACTTACACCTTCAGCACGCCGTTCCGGCTGGTCGACCTCATCATCACCAACGGCGCGTCCGCGTCCCCGCAGCAGTACGCCCAGGAGGCCCGCGCGCTGCGGATGGACCTGGAGGTGACGTCCAAGGACGGCACGGTGCACCGCAAGACGCTCACTCTCAGCGACAAGGCGGGCGGGCAGACCATCGCGACGGGATACAGCGACGTGGTGAACGTACGGCTGGTGCTGCGGTCGGTCACGGGTCTGACGGCGGGACGCCATGTCGCCGTCGCCGAGGTGGAGTTCTTCCAGCGGTCCTGAGCGCGGCCCCCGCCGCCGGGCTGCCCGATCGGGCAGCCCGGCCCGGCCGTTGTCTGCCCTCTCCGCTCTTCCGCCGCGCCGATTCCTGCGGCAGGGTCGCACCCGAGGCGGCGCACGCGTTCTCGCTCGAACGGATCCTTCATGCGGCACACCACCGAGCCCCACCGGAATTCCGGTACCGACCGCGAGCAGGCCAAGCCCCGCGGCGCCGCGCGGAGTTCCGGCCCCGGCATGGCCGCCGCCGGGCGCGGCGGACCGCTGCACGCGGGAGCGCTGGGCGCCCTGCAGGGGTCCATCGGCAACGCGGCCGTCGCGCGGATGGTCGAGCGCGAGCAGACCGGGGAGAGCGCCGGACAACGCGGCGTGCAGCGCTCCGCGGGCGCCGGGGCGGTCCGGCCCGACGCCGTACGGGAGGCCGCGAGATCGGCCTGGCGGGGCGGCAGCCGGCTGCCTGGCGGTGTGCGCCGGACCATGGAGTCTGCCTTCGGCGGCCCGCTCGACCACGTCAGGGTCTCGGTCGACGAGCAGGCCGCGGCCGGCATCAACGCGACGGCGTACACGGTCGGCGACACCATCGTCGTGCGGAGCGCGGACGTCCTGCGCGACGTCGAGACGATGGCCCACGAGATCCACCACACCACCCAGCACGACGCCCCCGCCGGCCTCAGCGACCCCGGCAGCAGATGGGAGCGCGAGGCGTCCGACGTCGGCGCCCGGGTCGCCCGCGGCCAGAAGGTCCAGCGGTGCGCCGACGACGGCGAGGAGCACGACGACGGCGTGCAGCGCGCGGCGGTCCAGCGCCGCGTCGGCTTCGAGTTCGAGTCGCAGTGGCGGGTGCGCGACCACAGCGGTCTCACCGACGAGGACGAGCAGCGCTACCAGAACGAGGTCTCACGGCGCGACGACGCCCTCGGCGGGCAGATCCTGCTGACCATGGCCCGCCACCAGTTCGCCGACCTCCTGGACCGGACCGAGCTGGCCAGGCCCCCAGAGGAGCTGAGGGACGAGTGGCTCACCGCCCAGCCGCCGGGCAGCCCCGCGCGGTTCGCGGCCACCGACGCGGGCAGGGCGCGGCTCGCGCGGGCGCGGCAGGACAAACCCGCCGAATACGCGCGGCACAAGGAGGAGGCCGCCCTGCCGCTGCTGGGGAACGGCGAGATCCGGGAGACCCCGATCCGCGGCCGTGACGTCCCGAAGATGGGCACCGTCGGCGGGGGCACCGGCTACCGGCTCACCTCGGACGTCAGCCCGACGGGCGGCTCGGCCCTGGAATGGGTGACCGATCCGCTCACCACGAGGGACGAACTCCTGCACGTGATGGGCGAGATCACCCAGGTCTCGGGCGCCATGGACGCCCGCAAGGACCAGGAGTCCTTCCCGCTCCAGGAGGTGGGGCTCGGGGGCTTCACGGGGAACGCCGGGATCATGGTCTTCCCGCAGGGCGGAGAGATCATCTACGCCCCGCAGATGACCGGCGGTTTCAAACTGGACGAGCTGCCCCGCCTGTTGAAGTACCTCAACGTGCCGGCCGAGCGTCCCCGGCTCACCATGCCCTCCGCCTTCGAACAGCGGAAGGAGGCCAAGGCGGACCTGCACCAGGACGGCCTGCGCGAGGCCGACGGCATCCGCCGGGAGGCCGAGTCGCAGGCGGGGCAGCTGGGCAGGGAGATCACCGGCGGCGCGTCCACGGACGCGCTGGTGGGGCTGGCCACCCTGGTCGGCAGCTATGTGGCGTACGGCGCCAGGCTCCCGGCGAAGGCGAACTCGAAGTCGATCGCGGGCGGTCTGATGTCCCGCACGTCCTTCGCCCACAACTTCACGCTGCTGCCCCATCCGCTGCGGCTCCACTACCGCGCGCACCCCGACCGGTTCGCCGCGTTCGTGCTGACCGCGGCCGGCTTCGACCCGGCCGACCGGCAGGCCCTGCTGTACCCCAACACCGTCGAGCACGGCGACGCCGGCCAGCGCGCCGAGCGGGCGATCCCGCTGACCCGCTGGAAGTGGCTGGTGGGCATGCCGGCCGGCAAGGACCTGCTGCGCAATTACCAGCACCTGACCGAGGTGGAGAAGGCCGAGGTCACCGAGGAGGACTGGACGCACATCCACCCCTCCCTCGGCGCGCTGGGCTCGGTGGACGACCGGGTGGGCGCACGCGGCAGGGACGAGGTCGCCCTGGTGGCCGAGCTGCGCCGGATGAAGGACAGCCTGCGCACCGCGGACCTCACACCGCTCGCGGTCGCCGCCTTCGACCTGGTCCAGCGGCTGAACGAGGGGAGGACGATCAAGTACGAGAAGGAAGGGCGGTAGGTGCCCCCGCCTCACGTTCCACCGGGTTGTCTTGTCGTACTGATGAGACGAAGACGTCGTCCTGCGAGCGGAAAGCCCAGGAAAACGCCACGACCCAGGAGGCACCATGACCAGCCCGGCTCCGGCAACGCCTCCCTACCCGGCCCTGACCCCCAGCGCCCTCGACTTCACGTCGGGGCCCGCGCTCCACCTCGCGTCGGCGGCGGCCGAGATTCCGCCCGCCTTACCGCTGGCCGACGCCGTTCGCGACGGGCTGATATCGGAGGAGGACGCCAAACTCACCGGAATGAGCGCGGTCAGTGTCGCGGCGGAATCCAGCACCCTCCTCGACCTGGCGTCCGCCGCCGCCGTGAAGGCCGCCGCCCGCGCCGCCGTGCCCGCGGACGACATCGGCACCGTGCTGTTCGTCAACGTCTTCCCCTTCTCGCGCCCGCCCCTGCACAACCTGGCCACGGCGCTCGCCGAAAGCGTCCGCTCCCCCTGCGCTTTCGCCGCCGAGATATCGGGCGGGTGCGTGGCCGGCCTCAACGCCCTCACCCTGGCCGCGCAGCGCCTGCTCCTCACCGGCGACCGCGCCGCCCTCGTCGTCGCGGGCGATCTGTGGCGGCAGCCCCACGTGGACCGCTTCAACTGCGAACCGGGCTACATCTTCGCTGATGGGGCCGCCGCCGTCGTGCTGAGCCGCGACGCCGGCTACGCCCGTCTCCTGTCCGCGGCGACCCTCACCGATCCCACCCTGAGCGGCCTGCACGCCGAGGTCCCCTCGACCCGGACGCCGGTCGACCTGACCGCGCGCGCTCGCGCTTTCCTGCAGACCCGTATGGGGACGGAAGAGGTTCTCGGCCGCCTGCGGGCCGGTTTGTCCTCCACGATCGACGCCGCCCTTTCCCTGGCCCAGGTCAGCCTGGCCGATGTGGCCCACGTCCTCGTCCCGGCCATCGGGGAACCGTTCCTCTACCGGAATTACCTCGACCCGCTGAACGTGCCCGTTTCCCGCACCACGTGGGATCACACCGCCGTTACCGGCCACACCGGCGCCGCCGACCAGTTCAGCGCGCTCGCCCATCTCGTGGACCAGGACCGCTGCGCCAGCGGTGATGTCATCGTCCTCATTGCCGAGGGACTCGGATTCCAGTGGAGCGTCGTGGTCCTCGAAGTCCAGTAGATCCGCCGCCGCCCCCTCGTTGCGCCGCTGTCTGCCGCCCCCGCATTGCGCCCCCGCGCTCGCTCGGGGCGCGATCCGGGCTCGGCGGGCGGACACGGCAGGCGGCCCCGCCCGCCCGGCCCCGGGCGGCGCGACGGTCCCGTTGCGTTGCCGGGACATGACATATCACCGGATCCAGGAACGCCCCGCCTCACATTCCGGCGGCTTGTCTTGTCGTACTGATGAGAGGCACACATCATCGGCACCGCCTGCTCGTCACGACCCGCCAGACACAACCAGCCAGGAGACACCATGACTTCCCCGGTTCCGGCAACACAGTTCACTGAGCCGGCCTCCGCCGAGCGCCTGGAGCGGGTGGCCGCCGCGCTGAAGGAGAAGAACTTCGACGTCGAGATCCTCGATGACGCCGCCGCCGCGCGGGAGCGCATCAAGGAGCTGATTCCTGAGGGCGCGCTGGTGTACACCTCGGCCAGCGAGACCCTCCGGCTGTCCGGCATCGACGAGGACCTCAACACCAGCGGGCGGTACGACTCCGTCAAGGCGCGCAGCACGACCATGGACCGCGCCACCCAGCTGGCCGAGATCTGGCGGCTGCTCTCCGTCCCCGACGTCATCGTGGGCAGCGTCGCCGCGGTCACCGAGACCGGCTCCCTCGTGGCCGCCTCGGCCAGCGGCAGCCAGCTGGCCGGCTACTCGGGCGCCGCGCCGCGCGCGATCTGGGTCGTCGGGGCGCAGAAGGTGGTGCCCGACCTGACCGCCGCGCTGAGCCGCGTCGAGAACCACTGCCTCCCGCTGGAGGACGAGCGCGCCCTCCAGGCCTACGGGGTGCCCAGCGCCCTGAACCGCGTCCTCATCCTCAACGCGGAGCCCCAGCCGGGTCGCGCCACCATCCTGCTGCTCCGCGAAGCCATCGGGTTCTGACCCTCCGCGGACCGATTCCGCGGACCTGAACACCGCACCGGCCCGCGGCGGCCCGGTGCGGGTGGTTCCGGAGGTCACGGGGCGGCGCGGACAGCGGCCCCGTGACCTGCCCGGCCGCGTTGCCGTCCCGTCACGCGGGCGCGGGCGCGGGCGGCCGGACCGGTGACGCTCAGGCGGGGGCCGTCGACACCAGGAGGGACGACCATGTCCGATCTGCGGGACAAGGTAGTGATCGTGACGGGCGGCTCCGGCGGCCTGGGCGCGGCGACGGCCGCCTGCATGGCCCGGGGCGGGGCCAGGGTGGTGGTCACCGGCCGGGACAGCGCGGAGGGCGAGAAGGCCGCCGCCGCGTTCGGGGGCGTCTTCCTGCGCCACGACGTGACCAGCGAGGACGACTGGCGGTCCGTGGTGGACGCGACGGTCGACCGCTACGGCCGGGTGGACGGCCTGGTCAACAACGCCGGGATCGACTCCTGGTCACTGATCGAGAACGAGACGCTGGAGCAGTTCGAGCGGGTCCTGAAGGTCAACCTGACCGGGGTCTTCCTCGGCCTGAAGGCGGTCGTCGCGCCGATGAGGGCGGCCGGCGGCGGCTCGATCGTCAACATCGGCTCCGCCACGGGCCTGACCGGGCACCCCATGACCTCGGGATACGGGGCGGCCAAATGGGGCGCCCGCGGCCTGACCAAGACGGCGGCGGTGGAGCTGGGCCGCTACCGGATACGGGTGAACTCCGTCCACCCGGGCCTGGTGTACACCCCGATGACCGCGGCCCACGGCGCGCAGCCGGGGGAGGGCAACTTCCCGCTGGCCGCGCTGGGCCGGGTCGGCGTGCCGGAGGAGATCGGCGAGGCGGTGTCCTTCCTGATCTCCGACGCCGCCGCCTACATGACGGGCGCGGACATCGCCGTGGACGGCGGCTGGACGGCCGGGGAGACCGCGATGATGCAGCACGCCCCCGCCCCCGGCGACACCGCCTGACAGCCGAGTGCCCCCGGCCCCGGCGACACCGCCGCGGCCGGGGGCACCGGGCTGTCAGCCCAGCAGCCCGGCCATCAGGTCGAGGCGGCGCAGGGTCTCGTCGCGCGGCGCGGCCGGCAGGTTGAAGGTGATCTCGTCCGCGCCCGCCTCCGCCAGGTCAGCGACGGCCTTCGGCTCGGGCGCCGCCGCGTGCACCACGACCGGCACCCGCCGCCCGGCGCGTTCCCGCAGCTCGGTGATACCGGCGGCGAGCGCCTCGGGGCTCGCCGCGTACGGGAACCAGCCGTCGCCGTACTCCAGCACCCGGTCGAAGGTTCCCGGCCCCCAGCCGCCGACCAGCACCGGGATCGGGTGGAGCGGCTTCGGCCAGGAGTACGCCGGCGGGAAGTCGACGTATTTGCCGTGGAATTCGGCCTGCTCCTGGGTCCACAGCTGCTTCATCGCCAGCACGCGCTCGCGCATCAGCGCCATCCGGGTGCGCGGGTCGGTGCCGTGGTCGCGCATCTCCTCGCGGTTCCAGCCGGCGCCGATGCCGAGGACGGCGCGCCCGCCGGACACCTGGTCGAGCGAGGCCATCTCCTTGGCGAAGATGATCGGGTCGCGCTGCGGGATCAGCGCGATGCCGGTGCCGAGCAGCAGCCGTTCGGTGGCGACGGCCGCGGCGGTGAGCACCACGACCGGGTCGAACGTACGGTAGTAGTTCCGGGGCAGCTCGCCGCCGCCGGGGAACGGCGTGTCCCGGCTGGCCGGGATGTGGGAGTGCTCGGTCACGAACAGCGAGCCGAACCCGCGTTCCTCCAGCGCCGCCCCGAGCGCGTCGGGCGCGATCCCCTGGTCGGTCACGAATGTCGATACACCGAATTTCATACGCGGTCACCCTCACCGGTCAGCGGAGCTTGATGGTGGTCGGCAGCGAGGCGAACCCTCGGATGTTGGTGGTGTGGACCCGGACGGTCCGGTCCTGGTCGATCTCGTACTCGCCGATCCTGGCCGCCAGTTCGTCCAGCACGATCCGGCCCTCGATCCGGGCCAGCGGGGCGCCGAGGCAGAAGTGCGGGCCGCCCCCGAAGCTGATCGCGCGGTGGGTGTCGCGGTCGAGGTCGTAGCGTTCGGCGTCGGGAAACACCTCGGAGTCCCGGTTGGCGGCCGCGACGAGCAGCAGGACCCGCGCGCCCCGGGGCAGCCGGACCCCGTGCAGCGTCCGGTCCTCGGTGAGGGTGCGGACCACGTACTGGACGGGCGTGTCGTAGCGCAGGGTCTCCTCGACCCAGTCCGCGGACCGCCCGTCGAAGGCGAGGGCGCGCTGCTGCGGGTATCGCCACGCCCAGTACCAGGCGTTGCCCAGCAGCCGCAGGCTCGTCTCGTAGCCCGCGGTGACCAGCAGCCCCAGCAGGGCGATGATCTGCTGGTCGGTCAGGGGCGCGCCGTCGGCCGAGGCCTGCGCCAGTGTGGTCAGCAGGTCCGTGCCCGGTGTGCGGCGCCGTTCGCCGACCCAGCGCACGTAATACTCCGCCAGCGCGCCCATCGCCTCGGCGTTCTCGGGCGTGAGGTCGCGGGCGCCCGGCGGGCGGTGGAAGGCGAGGTTGATCAGCCGCCGCGCCTCCGCCCGGTCGCCGGCCGGGACCCCGATCAGCTCCGAGATCACGTCCATCGGGACCGTGGCCGCCACATCGGTGACGAAGTCGAACGATCCGCGCTCGACCGCCGCTTCGAGGTGGCCGCGCACGATGTCGCGGATCCGCGGCTCCAGCCCGGCCATGCGCCGGGGGTTGAACGCCGCCGACACCAGGGCCCGGGTCCGGGTGTGCCCGGGCGGGTCCATGGCGTTGAAGGACATCACCTTGTGCGCGTCGGGTCCCCAGATCGCGGAGTCCAGCAGGGGGCCGTTGGCGCTGGAGAAGCCCGCCGGGTCGCGCAGCGCGGCGTCCACGTCCGCGTGGCGCGACAGCGCCCAGATGTCCAGGTCCTCGTTGTGGTGGACGGGTGCCGTCTCCCGGAGCCGCGCGTACAGCGGATACGGGTCCACGTTGAGCTGTTCGTCGTAGGGGCTGTACTCCACTGCCACCCTCATCGCCTCCACCGTGGTGATTGGTTCGAGAGTCCCTGCGCCGGTGCCGGCCGGGTCCGGATCGGCCGGAACCCGGTGACCGCACCGGAGCAGCAGGACGGTGTCACGCCCAAGTTATGGTTTCTCCTGAGCTTTCCGCTCGCCGGTTGATGTGTTCATCTCATCAATACGACAACGCGACCCGCCGGAATGTGAGGCGGGGCGCCGACGTCACGTTCGGGTACGTTGCCTTGTCAGGGTGGTGAGACGGATCCGACGGAGGGGCTGGTGCCACGATGACCACCGAGTCGGAGCAGGGGCACAGCCGTCCCGATCCGAGCCTGAGCGTGATCATGAGCGAGCGGCGCCAGCTGATCAACCTCGCCTACCGCCTGCTCGGCTCGCTGGCCGACGCCGAGGACGCCGTCCAGGAGACGTACGCCCGGTGGTACGCGATGCCGCGGGAGGAACAGGACGCCATCGAGTCCCCCGGCGCCTGGCTGACGACGGTGACCAGCCGTATCTGCCTCAACCTGCTCGGCTCGGCGCGGGCCAGGCGCGAGACGTACGTCGGCGAGTGGATCCCCGAGCCGCTGCCCGAGGGCGCGGAGTGGAACACGGCACGGTCGGGCGGCACCCACATGGACCCGGCCGACCGGGTCACCCTCGACGAGTCGGTCAGCATGGCCTTCCTCGTCGTGCTGGAGTCGATGACCCCGGCCGAGCGGGTGGCCTTCGTCCTGCACGACGTCTTCCGCTACTCCTTCGCCGAGGTGGCCGAGATCGTCGGCCGGACGTCGGCGGCCTGCCGCCAGCTGGCCTCCTCCGCCCGCCGCCGCATCCGCGCCTCGCGGGCCACCGCGACCCCGCCGGCCCGGCAGGCCGACATCGTCAGGGATTTCAAGCAGGTGTGGGAGGCCAAGGACATCGACGGCCTGATCGGCCTGCTCGATCCCAACGCCACGGTGGTCGCCGACGGCGGCGGCCTGGCCGCCACCGTGGACCGGCCGGTCGTGGGCGGCGAGCAGATCGCCCGCGCCTGCGTCGAACTCGCCGAGCGGGCGCCGCTGACGATCCTGGAGCGTACGGTCAACGGCCAGCCCGGCCTGGTGAGCCGGCAGGACGGCGTCACGGTGGCGGTGCTGGCCTTCGACATCGCCGGCGACCGCATCAAGCACATCTGGGCGGTGCTCAACCCCGAGAAGCTCCGGCCCTGGACGGAGAACTGACGCCGCGGCGGCGCCCCGGCCGGCGGGCGTGACGGCCCGCCGGCGGTGGACGGGCCTATTGGACCTGGAGCACCGCGACGCTGAACTGGAATCCCACTCCCTCGGCGATCAGCAGGATGACATCGCCGCCGGCGCACCGGTCGTGGTCGATGAGGTGGGTGAGCGCGCTGAACTGGTCACCGGGGCCGATGTGGCTCGTCGTCGCGTAGTAATCCCACGTGGTGCGGGAGATCGGGAGGTCCAGGATGTCGAGATACCGCTCCAGGAAACTCCTCCCGACCGCCGGCAGGAGCGCGTAGGCGACGTCGGCCAGGCCGACACCGGCCAGCGAAAGGGCGGCGTCGACCGTGGCGGTGAAAGCGGCGTTGAGGCGTGCGTGCGCCTCGTCGGGGTCCATCACCGTTTCGAAGAACGCCCGGGCGCGGGCGGTGACGTCGATGGGCGTCCGGTCCGAGGGGACCTCCGCGTGCAAACCGCTCAGCGTGGGATCGGTGAGGGTCGCCGCGGACAGAAGCCGGGCGTACCCGCCGTCGCGGCTGAGCACGACGGCGGCGGCGCCGTCGGCGAATATGAAGTTCGGGTTGCAGTTGAAGCGGTCGATGTGGGGTTCCCGCCACAGATCGGCGGCCACGACGAGGGCGGCGCGGTCGTCGGTGAGCAGCAGGCGGTGGCCGGCCATGACCAGGCCGTCGATGCCCGCGGCGCACGAGGCGTTCGAGATCTGGGTGGCGAAGGCGCACGGGACGCGGACGGTTTCGGCGATCGCCGCGGGCAGGTTGTAGAGGGCCGGGTGCGTGAAGGGAAATATGCTGACGAATATCACGCTGCGGATATCGGTGTTCGGCACGGTGCTGCGAGCGGTGGCCGATAAGGCGGCGGCGGACGCGAGGTCGAGGATGGTGCTGGACTCCTTCGCGATGGTGACACCGCTGTAGCCGGCGATGTCGGCGCTCTCCTGCGTGTACCGCCCGTCGCGGATGGCGTCCTCGATGGCCGTGGCGGGCGGGAGTTCGGTCGCCGCCGAAGCGATGTAGATCGCACCCCCCGACGTGAAGTCGGTGGCGCTGGGAGTCAGAGCCGGATAGGGGAGCGTTGCCATGATGAGCCTCCGTGTCGGCGCTTTGTACGGTGTACGTGGACGATCCTGGCGGCACCTGTCGTTCGCGCGCGTCGTACCGGGGCGATCCGGCCGCCGCGTCCTGGACCGGTCGGCCATGGGTGTCGGCGAGCCCTCCGGCCGCATCCGCCCTCACCACTTCGACAAGACACCGCACCGGAATGTGAGGTCGGCGCCGTGCCTCGTATTCCGCGCCGGGCAGGGCGGAAGCCGTGCGGCGGGTGCGCACTCGGCCGTGCCGCCGGGCCGGCCGGTCAGTCGGCGGGGAGCGGGCGCGGGGCCGGTGCCAGGTGGTCGGCCCGCGGCGGGTCGGCCTCGTCGTAGTGCGACCACCGCCGGATCTCCTGGCAGTCGGGGCGTACGAGCACCGCACCGCCGGGCCGTAGCCCGAGGGCGGCGGCGGTGCCCTGGTCCAGGAGGCGGACGGCGAGGGGAATCGGTGCGGTGGCGATGGCCCTCGTGCTGGTCCAGCGGCGCCCCTCCCGCCCGGCGAGCACCGTGAGCCCGTCGCCGACCAGGTCGATCGTGGAGACCGGATCTGCCGGCGCCGGGGCGCCGCCGGGCGCCGGAAGCCAGTGGTGCGCCAGCCGCCCGTTGAGGTCCCACGGCAGGGTCTCCGCGGCGGTGGCGGGCACGGTGGGCGGTGCGGCGGAGAAGTCCACATTGTGCTTGCCGATCGGGCGGCGCTCGGTCTGGTAGGAGTCGAGCAGGTCGGCCGGCGCCCATTTCTGCAGCACCCAGGCGAGCTTCCAGCCGAGGTCGAAGGCGTCCTGGACCGCGGTGTTCATGCCGGTGCCGCCCCGGGGCGTCATCCGGTGGGCCGCGTCGCCGATCAGGAAGCCGCGGCCCTCCCGGTACCGCTCGGCGAGCATGGCGGCGAGCGCGAAGGTGCTGAGCCGGTCCACCCGCGGCCGGAGCTCGTCGACGCCCGCGGCGCGGGCCAGCAGCCCGGCCAGTTCGGCTTCGCCGAGGTCGGCCAGCCCGGCCTGGTCCGGCGCGCGCCCCCGTGCGAAGACCCATCGGTCCCCGTGGCCCCGGCGGCTGAGGAAGCCGGCGGCGTCCGGCCGGGTGATCATGTAGATGGCGGGTTTCCGGTCCCCGACAACGGCGTCCAGCGGTGCCCGGAACTGGACCGACTCGTAGTGGCCCAGGTGGTCCAAACCCTCCATGGCGATGCCGAGTTGCTCGCGCACGGTGCTGTACGGGCCGTCCGCGCCGATCACGTAGCGCGCTTCGATCACGTGGGCGGTCCCGGTCCGCGAGTCCAGCAGTGTCGCCTGGACGCCGTCGTCGTCCTGGCGGAGCCCGGTCAGCTCACAGCCCAGGCGTACTTCCGCGGTCGGC
Organism: Streptomyces sp. NBC_01477; assembly: GCF_036227245.1. Classification (GTDB taxonomy): domain Bacteria; phylum Actinomycetota; class Actinomycetes; order Streptomycetales; family Streptomycetaceae; genus Actinacidiphila. The sequence continues at coordinate 5,285,703 of NZ_CP109445.1, read as the reverse complement.
AGCGTCCGCAGATGGGCGAACAGGATCGGCTCGATGGAGTCCTGCGGCGCCCAGGCGGGCCGGGTCGGGCTGACCACGGCCGCCTCGGGCCGGGTCGGGATGGCCATCGGCAGGTCGCTGCCCGTGCCGGCGGTCAGCGACTCCGTGACGTAGGTGTACGCCTCGACGTCGCTCGCCTCGGCGCGTACCGCCGCCTCCAGGCCCCATCTGCGCATCAGCTCCATGGTCCGGGTGCTGATCAGCATGGCGCGCGACAGGGCCGAGGCCCGCGTCCGCTTCTCGACGAGCAGGACGTCGATTCCGTAGCCGGCCAGGGTGATGCCGGCCACCATGCCGGCCGGACCGGCGCCCACGACCAGCACGCGGACCCGGTCCGGCGGCGGATGTCCCGATTGACGTGATGCAGTCATGACAATCGACGCTAGGCAGCGCCGCACAGGCCCGTCAAGGCAGCGAAAACGGACCCCAAGCTGCCGCCAAGTTGTCGACAGACGGCGGGTGATTGTCGCACCCGCGAGACGCCGACCAGGTCGTTTCCGGTCACACCGTCGGTCGTGCCGTCGGTCATGCCGGCCGTCATGCCGGCGGTCATGTCATCGGTCCCGCCGGCGGTCACGTCGTCGCCGCGCACGACCGCCGGCGGCAGTGGGTCCGGCCGGGCTGACGGGTCCCGTCCGGCCGCCCTAGACGCGCTCGGCGGTGATGAAGACGAAGGTGCCAGGGCCCCATTCGTCGCGTATCCGCAGGCCGGCGGCGGCCAGCGACTCCTTGAGCGTGTCCAGGTCGAACGGGCGCGGCCCACCCGAGTATTGGGAGAAGGTGTGCGAGGCGACAAAGTGGCGGTACACGGGATCGTCGGAATTCCGGTAGGTCATCAGGGTGAACGTGCCGCCGGGACGCAGGCACCGCCCGACCTCGGCGATGGCCGCGGGCGCGTCGTCGGGGAACGCCTGGAGGGCGTTCCAGCACAGCACCGCGCCCAGGCTCGCGTCGTTGAAGGGCAGCGGCGTGGCGCCGGACATGAGGGCCGGGACCCCGGCGAGCCGGGCGCGCAGCATCGAGAGCATCGGGCCGTTCAGGTCGAGCGCGATGACCCGGCCGGCGCCCACGGTGTCCGCGAGCTTCCCGGTCCAGCGGCCCGCTCCGGCGGCGAGGTCGAGCACCGGGCCGTCGACCGGTCGGACATGCTGTGCGATGTACGCGTCCTCGACGTCGGGGGTCACCGCGCCGTCCCAGTTGCTGCCGTTGAGCCGCAGGAAGTTCGGGCGGGCGACCAGCTCGTAGAACAGGGCCATGTGGGGCGACTCGGCGAGCATGAACTTGAAGTCGTCGGCCTGATCCCCGGCGGTGGACTTGGTGAGGTCCAGGATGCCGGACGTGATCGGGTACGCCGCGTCGCATTTCCCGCAGTGCGCCCGGTGCCGGCCGAACTCGAACGCGCCTCCGCAGCCCGGGCAGCGCAGCGCCGCCGCGTGGGCGGCGAAGACACCGGCGTCCAGGTCGGTCGCGCGCGGGATCCGGTCGCCCGGCGGGAAGGTGACCGCGGGCGGGGTGGCGGGGGATGTCCGATTGCGCACCGCCCAGTGGGCCTTGGCGCCGAGGCCGGCGAAGGCCGTCCGGGTGTCGGCCTGCCAGCCGCGTACGATCTGGTCCGGCGACATGGTCTCGACCCAGCGCTGGTCGAAGTCCCCCTCCGTCCCGTAGGTCCGCCAGGCGGACGGCGAGGGGAACACCCGGCCGAGGACCGGGCGGTCGGGATCCAGGGCGGCCAGCGCACGGTCGAGCCGCGAATGGTCGTCCTCATCGAGGCCGGCGCCGGCCGGCCCGGCCGCGGCGAGAATGCGGTCCCGGCCCGCGGGGAAGTGCGCCAGCAGGTAGACCAGCGCCAGACCGAGCGGGTCGCCCGCGTCGAGGCCGCCCAGCAGGCCGATGTAGGTGTCGAGGCCGTCGCCGACCGCGGTGGCGACCGGGCCGTCGGTGGCGGGGTACTCGGCCTCGGCGAGGAGGCCGAGCAAAACCGCCAGGTATCCCTTCCTGCGGTTGTCCACGGCGTCGAAACAGGTCGCGAGTTCCCGCACGGCCGGGTGGGCGAGGCCGGTCACGGCGCCGTCCCGCCACACCGCGCCGGCCAGCTGCTGGAACTCCGTGTCGAGACGGTCGTCCGGTGCGTCCACGAAGGCGCCGACGAGTTTGCGCACCTGTGCCGGGGCGGCGGAAATACTCATGTGCGTTCCTTTCGCGAAGAGCCGGATACGTTTCGTGCGGCGGCATTGATATGCACCGGGCGCCGGTGTGCGCCGCGGGCAGTCCGAATTCCCTCCGCTGAACCCGGCCTCACGGTGGAGTCGTCGTCAAGGCATCGCGCCGTCCAGCATCTGGCCTCTTCTCCCAATGCGATCACCATATCGGGAAGGTTGCCGAACCACGGGGGCAGGATCAAGAAGCCCTGCGGGGCAATATATTGCTACGCACCCCCGCAGGCCGGTGAACTGCGGGGCGCATTTTTCTTATACTCACCGAACATTCACTCGACCTCCTTGAGTCTGGCTGAAATCAACCGGTTAATATATGGCCGAAACTGACCGATGAACGGTGAAACCCGCTGGCTGGTTCTTGGTGCGTCAGCGGCTTGAACGACGCACCGGGATACGCATTCCCCCGTACATCGATTGTCAATTTCTGACAAAAAGCCGCTACTCGGACATGGTTACGGCAAGGTGCTCCCCTTGTGCACGCCGCGCGTCGGAGAGGATGACGTCGTGCCGGCCGGTAGCCAGAGGTTGACGATTTCGACCAGGTCGGCAAGACCGGTGAAGACATGTCCGGTCATACCGATGGCCTGTGCCGCGCGCACGTTCTCCTCGCGGTCGTCGACGAAGAGGAAGTCCGCGGGTGTGGCGTGCATGGCGGTGACGCAGTGGTGGAAGGCGGCCGGTTCCGGCTTGGCGACGTCGATCCTCCCGGAGAAGGCGACGTGGTCGAGGTGGTGCAGCCACGGCTGGGCGGCGCCGAAGGCGTCGGCGTGATCCGCGGGAATGTTGGAGAGCACGGCGACCTGGGCGCGGCTGCGCAGGGACCGCGCGTAGGCGACCATGCGGTCGTCGACGCGTGACCAGCTGTCGATGTCGGCGAGCCGCAGCTGCTCGATCGTGCCGGTGCCGGCGGGGCGTGACAGTCGCCGGAGCACCGCTGTCCAATATTGCGGTGCGGACTGCCGTGCGGCGTCGTAGGGCGGGCGCAGGGTCCAGTAGGCCTCGGTGAAGGCGTCTTCGGGCGCGTCGCAGCGCTCGGCCATCTCCGCCAGGGCGCCCGGTCGCTGGTGCAGGGCGATGACTCCGAAGAGGTCGAACAGGACGATCCGCCGGCCGGTCGGCATGGGGATTCCTTTCCGTGGTGGTGACGGACGTGCCGCGAGGGGATCGCCTTGGGTACGGGCGGGCCGCTCGGGGCGCCTCACATCCGGTCAGGGGCGCTGCACCATGTCGATCTCGGGCTCGGGCCTGGGCTCGCGCCCGGTTCCTGAGCGCAGGATCCCGGCGGTCGCGGCGGCGATCACCAGGAGCAGCGCCGGGAAGAGAAAGGTGTGGTTGAGCGCCATGAGGCGGGTCATCCAGCCGATCACCGCCGGACCGGCGAGCATCCCGAGGTAGCCGAGCCCGGCGACCCGGGAGACGTTGGTGCCCGCGGCGGCGGGGTCGGCGTGCCCGGCGGCGCTGAACAGCTGGGGGACGCAGCCGGACAGGCCGAGCCCGAACAGCGCCCAACCCGCCAGGGCCGGCCAGATCCACGGCGAGAGGGCCACGACGGTGATCCCGACGGCGCCCGAGGCGGCACCGTAGCGAAGGACGGCCGCCGATCCGAACCGCCGGGAGACGCGGTCGGCGAGCAGCCGGCCGATGGTCATCGTCACCGCGAAGGTGCCGTAGGCGAAGGCGGCGGTGCTCGCGGACGCCCCGAGCACGGTCTTCAGCTCCAGGGTGCTCCAGTCGTTGGCGATTCCCTCGCACAGCATGCACATGAGGGCCAGAGCGGCGAGGATCCAGATGCGAGCGGGAGGGGTGCGCGGCTGCACGCCGTGGTCCGCCGGGAGTTGCCCGGTGGCGGGGGTCTCGGACGCGGCGGTGCTCAGCGTCGTCGGGGAGGTCGAGGTGATCGGCGCCGGTTCGGTCGGGGAGGTCGGCGCGGTCGGCGCTGTCGGCGCGGTCGGCGTCGGCGCGGTCGGCGCTGTCGGTGCGGTCGGCGCGGTCGGCGCGGTCGGCGCGGTCGGCGCGGTCGGCGCGGTCGGCGCGGTCGGCGCGGTCGGCGCGGTCGGCGCGGTCGGCGCGGTCGGCGCGGTCGGCGCGGTCGGCGCGGTCGGCGCGGTCGGCGCGGTCGGCGCTGTCGGTGCGGTCGGCGCTGTCGCCAGCAGGGCGCGGGACGACAGCAGGGCGATCACGACGCCCACGGCTCCGGCGGTGCCCAGCGTCGTGGCGGGACTCACGCCGGCGCTCGTGGCCTTCGCTCCGATGAGCGCCGCGATGACCCCGCCGACCGAGAACGTAGCGTGGAAGGCCGACATGACGGGCCGGTCGTAGGCCTTCTCCACGTGCACCGCGTGGGTGTTCATGCTCACGTCGAGGCAGCCGTTGCCGAAGCCGAAGACGAGCAGCGCGCCTGCCAGCGCCCAGGGATCGCGGGCGAGGCCGGGCAGTACGAGGGCCGCACCGCACAGCACCCCGGCGGCGGGGACCACGACGCGCGTGCCGATGCGGTCGGCCAGCCGGCCCGCGACCTGCATGCCGGCGAAGGCGCCGAGGCCCAGCAGCACCAGCAGGCTTCCCAGCGTCGCGTCGCTGATTCCCGCGCGGTACTCGATGGCGGGGATCTGCACCACCCACATGCCGATCAGGGTGCCGTTGAGGACGAAGTAGACGAAGGTCGCCACGCGAGCGGCGCGGAGTGCACGGTTCATGCGAACCACCATAACGAACAGCTCGAATGTTTGAAAGACGCGGATTCGCACGGTTTGAATGTTCATTCCGGGTGGTGTTCAATCGCGGTATGAGCAACGCAGACCGGCACCGGCTGATCGCCCAGGCCGTCAAGGAGTCGGGCAGTGCCACGGTCCCGGAACTCGCCGAGCTGACCGGCGCCTCGGAGATGACCATCCGGCGCGACCTGGACACGCTGGCCGCGCAGGGCGCCCTCGAACGCGTCCGCGGCGGAGCGCGCACCCTGCTGCTCAGAGGCGAGGAACCGCCCTTCGCGCTGCGCACCCACGAGGCGGCCGACGAGAAGCGCCGGATCGCGTCCGAGGTGGCCCGGCTCATCGCCGACGGCGAGACCGTCCTGCTCGACAGCGGCACCACCTGCCTGGAGGTGGCCCGGCTGCTGCGCGGCCGGCACCTCACCGTGATGCCCCTGTCGCTACAGGCCATCCACGTACTCGGCGACGCTCCCGGGACGACCACGCTGATGGTGCCGGGCGGTCGGCCCCGCGCCGCCGAGGGCGCCCTGACCGGCCCCCTCACGCTCGCCTCCCTGGCGGCGCTGCGCTTCGACACCGCGATCGTCGGCTGCTGCGGGCTGAGCGCGGCCGAGGGCCTGACCGCGTACGACCTCGACGACGCGGCGGTGAAGAAGGCGGTCATCGCCTCCTCGCGCCGCATCATCGCCGTCGCCGACGGCAGCAAGCTCGGCCGCACCGCCCACGCCTACGTCGGCCCCGCCTCGCTCGTGCACACCCTCGTCACGGACACCACGGCGCCGGCCGACGAAGTAGCGGCGCTCGAAGGGCTCGGCACGGTCGTCACAACCGCCTGACAGCGGCTGGCGCGTACAGCCGGTGACCGCACAGAGCCCCGGCGGTGAACGTGCGGCGGCGTCCACCCGCGCCGACGGCGACCGTACGGCGTACCGACGGCGAGCCCGCGGCGTGCGGCGTCAGCCCACCGCGTGCCGGGAGCGGCTCATGACGGCGAGGCCGGCGGTCGCCACCAGGCCGTACAGGGCCGGCGCGAGGAACACGTGCGGGAGTCCCAGCAGGCCCACACCGAGGCTGCCGGTCAGCCCGCCCAGGGCGCTGGCGATCGCGGTCGAGCTCATGAAGACGGCCGAGGCGGTCGCGACGGCCGCGGGCAGGAGGCGCTGGGCGACGATGATGCCCAGGCCGGCGAACACCCCCCACACCCCGCCCATCAGGATCTGCCCGGCGAACATGCCCGCCGCGCTGCCGGTCAGCGCGAAGCACAGGTTCGCGCCGACGCCGAACGCGGCGCCGAGGACCATCAGGCGCATCATCCCGGTCCTGCGCGCGACGACCACCGCGACCGGCATCAGGACCAGCTCGATCAGGGGCTGGATGCCGATGACGGCGCCGCTGACCGCCGTCGGCAGATGCAGGTCGTCGTGCATGTAGATCGTCAGGTAGCCGTACTTGATCGGCTCTCCCGCGTAGACGAACACGTACAGAGCGGTGAAGGCGAGCAGGGGCAGCATGCCCCGCACCCCCACGCGCTGGCTGGTGACCGCCTGCGCTACGGGCGGGGCCGAGCGGGCGCGCGCGAAGCCCATCGGGACGATCTGCGCCAGGGTGCACACCCCGGTGGCCACGAGCATCGCGCGCGGTCCGGCGGCGGTGGCCAGCAGCGAGCCCGCCACCGGGCCCACCATCCACCCGGCGGTCATCGCCATGCGCACGACCGAGACGACCCCGTCGCCGACCGGGCTGGCAGTGGCCCGCAGGTCGTCGTGGACCGCGGCGAACAGCTGCGACCCGGCGCCGCCGGCGAAGGCCAGCACCACGGCGCTGATCACGAACGGCATCCACGCCCGGTCCGCCAGCGCCATGGCGCACCAGCCGAGGAACCCGGCCGCCGCGCACAGCCGGAACAGCCCGAGCCGCCTGCCGGTACGGTCCGAACGGGCGCCGATGAGGTAACCGGCGACCGGGGCGGTGACGCTCGTGAGGTAGTACAGCCCGGCTGTGGTCAGCGAGACGTGCAGGTCGTCGACCAGGAACAGGGTGATCTGCGGGGCGGCGGCCGAGGCCCCGAGCCCGGACAGGAACAGCGCGACGGTCGCGCCGCGGTAGAGCGGCGAGTCCCACACCGCGCGCGTCGCGGAAGGGGCGGGTGCGACGTCGGCCGCGGCGAGTACAGGTGACAAGGCGGGTCCCCCGGGATCAGGCGCAACGGATCACACACGGTAACCTCGCACAGAAAGAACATCAATGGTGTTTGTGAAGTTGTCTTTGGATCAGTATTGATGTTCAGTTCAGGCCTGGCCCTGCGGGGCGGAACCGGCTGCCGCCGCCGAAGAGCGTGCGCGCGTACGGACCGGCGACGCGTCCCGCTCCAACGGCCACCCGGCGGAACCCCGCCGTCGGAGCTCTCCGGGCAGCGGGGGTCCAGAACGTCGCCGCCGGCCGACGCCGCAACGCCCGCGACCCCCGCTGCCCGCTCTCCTCAGCCTCGCGCGACCACCGACGGGCGGCACCCGACCATGCCGAAACCCCGTCCCCGCGGGTGCGGTTGACCAGGTCTTGGAGCTCGGTCGGGAGGTGTCACGGCTCGTGCAGCGGGGTGGTGCGTCCGCGGCGATCCGGCCGGATGTCGTGGTGCAGCAGAGCCCGGTGCAGGGCGCGCAGTTCGGGCCCGGGTTCGGTGCCGAGGCCGTCGACCAGCCGCCGCCGGACGGCGGAGTAGCGGTCCAGGGCCTCCGCGCCACGCCCCGTCGTGGAAAGGGCCCGCATGAGCAGCATTTCGAGCGGCTCGACCAGCGGGTACTCGGTGACGAGGTCGGCCAGGGCCGTGACCACCTCGGTGGGGTGGCCGAAGTGGAGTTTGAGCTGCGCCCACTGCACGACCGCGTCCAGCCGCCGGCGGTCGAGGCTGTCGCGGACCTGCGCCGCCCACGCGCCGGGCAGGCCGGCCAGGGGTGTCCCCCGCCACATCCCCAGGGCCTCGGTGAGGGCGGCGGCCCGGGCCACCTCGTCCTGCCGCCGGCCGCCGAGGTCGACCAGGCGCCGGAACCGGTGCAGGTCCACGAGTTCGGGGTCGAGGCCGAGTACGTAGCCGGCGTGCCGTCGTTCGAGCGGCACCACCTCTCCCCCGTCGGGGTCGGCGGCCTGCCGGAGGAGGCGGCGGATGCGGCTCAGGTAGGAGTACAGCACTGCGCGGGGGTCGCTGGGCGGTGCGTCGTCCCAGATCCGGGCGACCAGGGTCGGGATCGCGACGGGCTTTCGCGCGTCGACGACGAGCGCGGCCAGGACCGCCTGTTGGCGCGGTGTGCCCAAATCGAGCAGACGGCCCGCGGACCACACCTCGATTTCGCCCAGTAATCGGAATTCCACGTTTTCTCCTGGAGTGATTCGACCGGTCGCGGAAGCGCGCAGCTTCCCCATGCTGGCTGCTCCGCAAGGTCGCCACAAGGTTGGTGCAAGGAAGCGATGTCATGGTGGAGTCCGCATTCCGCCGAGCGGTCCGACGGGAAAAGGGCACGAGGGGGAAGCGGCGCGCGTTCATGCCCGCGGGTACGGCGGGCGGGGGCGCCGATCGGGGTCGGCGGGAGGCGCCGACCGGCATGCACGACATCGAGATTCTCCGGAGGTCCTTCATGGCATCACCACTCGATCGCCGAGGTCTGCTGCGCGGCAGTCTGTTCTCCGCGGGGGTGGCGGCTCCGCTGATGCTGTTCGGCGGCGTGGGCGCGGCGCAGGCATCGCCGCAGGCAGGCGACGTGTCGGACGCGGACATCACGTCCGCCCGCAACGGCGGTCCGGCCGCCGGAGCCGCCAGAGCCGGGGTGGTCACCCCGCACGCCACGCAGACCGGCGTGCAGTTCACCGGGACGCTCTCGGCGCTGACGAGCGGCCGGTGGTTCACCTTCAACTGGCCCGCCAGTTGGCACGTCATCTGGTATGCCGTGTCGACGACCCCGTCCCCCGGGGTGATCCAGGTCGATTCGAGCTGGGCGGTCGAGCGCTCGTCGGTCGACTACATCACCTACTGGATCACCATCAGGAACCTGAGCAACGCCGCGATCAACGTCGAGGGCCGGTTCTCGATTCTCAACCAGGGCTGATCCGCGTCGGATGATCCGCTTCCGGAAAGGTGTTCCGGGGCAGGGTTGCACGGTTTTTCCGGCGGTTTCTATGCCCGTTCTTTATCTTTCGGCCTCGAATGGTGTCTCAAACTGAGTCACCCCCCGGGGAATCCGACGGCCGCGGGCGCGGCCTTCGTCTGATGGCGTGCTCCGACCACGGCGCACGTGATCACGGCGAAGGCCGTGCGGATGAGCCCGCCGGCGGATGCTGTCCGAAAGGAAGCGCCCGCAGTAGCCCCTCTCCGGACCGTTGTCTCCGGGTCCGGTGGCGGGAGGACCTGCGGGAGCGAGTGGCTGGCCCGGTGTCTCACGGAACCCGCCACCGTCCCGTGGAAGAGCACCGAGCACCCGTGCGCGCCGAGCGGCCCGAAGGCGCCCTCGAACGCCATGCCGCCGACCCGACCCGCCACGCGACCGGCCCGGCGCCCCGGCCGCACCCCAGAACCACGCCACGGGCAGCACTCAGCGACGCCATCAGCCGGCAGATCACCACCTCCACCCCGGCCGCCCACGTCGAACTCGCCCCCGCAGGTCAGCCGAAGCCCTCGCGCGGACCGGGGGCTAGATGCTGCGTCGTCCGCTCACGCAAGGCTCACGCAGACACCGCTACCGGGCAGCGGAAGCAGACGGCTCCAGGACTCCGGTGCGGGCGGGCTAGCCTTCGCTGATCCTGATCGGCACTCCATGCTCGTTGCGTTCGTAGACGCGGCGGGAGTTCTTGTCAATCTTGTGGGCCACCTCGTCGCCGAGGTCGATGCCGTTCATCTCGGCCAGGGCCACCAGGTAGAGGAAGACGTCGGCCAGCTCCTCGCCGAAGTCGGGGAGGCCCTTGCGCCAGGCGGTGAAGGCTTCGCCGATCTCGGCGGTGAGGAGGCCGAACTCCATCGGCACGTCGGTGGTGTTGAAGCCCTTGGCGGTCTTGTTCTCCCAGGCGAGCTTCTGGGCGGACCGGATGTCCATGGCTCCTCCGACGAGTGGGGCAGCAGGTCGGTCGCAGCCTAGCGAGGTGAAGAACGCTTCAGAGGAGAGGGTCTGACAAGTTCACTCTGCAGCGGGGATGTCCAGCAAGCTGGTGTCGATCGTCAGCACAGGTGCGTAGTCCGCCAGGGTGTCGGACACGCGCCGGTACGCCGTGATCAGAGCCGCGACGTCATCCAGGCTGATGGCCTCGCCGTCGCCTTGGCCACGGTCGGGTCCGCGATCGTGGTGCGGTGCCTGCGCCGCAGTCGCACGCCTTCCAGGCCGATGCTTCGCACCACGCGCGCGAGGCGCTTGTGGTCGACCAGCTCGCCTGTCTCGCGGAGTTCGGCGGTGATCCGCACGACGCCGTAGGTGCCGTCCGACTCGCGGTGCACGGCCCGTATCCGGGCGGCAAGGTGGGCATCGGCTGTCTGGCGGGCGGCCCGGTCCGCAGCCGTCGGCGCCAGTAGTAGAAGCGGGAGCGGGCGCCCAGGACGGTGCACAGCCGCTTCACGCCGTAGCGGCGCTGGTGGTCGGCGACGAACTGGAAGCGGTTCATCAGCACGTCTCCTCGGCGAAATACTTCGCTGCCTTCCGCAGGATCTGGCGCTCTTCCTCCAGCTCGCGGACCTTGCGGATAGTTCTTCATGACCACGAGATGAAGGCTAGACGCCGATGCCGGCCGCCGAGTTACCCCTCGGACCTCGTAGAACTGGCCAAACGCTCCCGCAACCAGTCATGGCGAAACTGGTAGGCCGGTCCCGCCGCTCGCAGGAGGTTGTGGCGCCGGGCGTCCTCAAGAAAGGACATCAGCCGCACCGGGGTGCCCTCCCTCATAGAAAGCTGGAGGGCGGAGAGGACAGCGACCACACCCAGATTGCCGAACGGGCCGGTGTAAAGGCAGGCCCATAGCCCACATGTGGCACCGACCAGGACGCCGTCCACGAAGCCGTACTCGTAGGCTACGAATGAGCCGCTGAACAGCGCGACTGCGACTCCCGTCAGGAGGCCGAGGACCAACCTCAGCCCGATGTGGTGCAGCCACACGTCCCGGGGGCTGACCGCCCGGGTTTCCGCCACGGGGCGCTGGCTGAGCTTGTTCCTGAGTTCGTTGTTCTGGTGCCCTGATCCGTAGCCGAGGTAGGTCCCGACCACCAGTTCGTAGCCGCGGCTGCTCACGATCGTCGCGCCGTATCCGAGCGGAAGCGTGGAGAGGCAGGCGAACCATGCAGGCATCGGGTCATGCCCCGGCAGCTGGAAGACGAGCCAGCCCGCGGTTGCCGAGAAGAGCCAGGTGAAGGTGCCCAGGGCAATGGCGCCGGGCGGGAAGATGTCGCGCCACCCGGCGCTGGGGAGCGACTGCTGGTCGTTGATCTCGACATGGCGTTTAACGGCAAGCAATCCCCCAAGAAGTGCGCAGAAGCCCGCAGCCGGACAAGCCCACACCGGTCCGGACGTCCGCCACAGCGCGAAGAGGACAGCCACCCCGTACAACAGACCGGTGGTCGCTCCCACCAGAATCGTCCTGGGACGGCGGTCCGTCCAGGACGGTATGTGCCACCAGCGCAGCTCTCGGCCGTCTTGCGCCTGGGTGACCTGCGTGGCGAGGTAGCGCAGAGTCCGTTCGGCGGTCTCGGGGGAATAACGCGGGCGCGGACGTCTCGGTCTGGGGGTGTAAGCGGCCGTGACCAACTGGTCCAGGAGGTGGTCTTGCAGGGATCGGGTGCTGGGGAAGCGAGCTGTGTCCAGCAGCTCGTCTACGGGCCGTCCGTTGCTGTCGGCATAGATGTCGCGGAGCAGACCGATGGCCAGCGGACTGGTTAACGCCTCGGCCATCGCGCTGCCGGGTTCGTCGAGGAGTCTGCGATTGAGCTCTTGCCAGCCGGACGGAGCCGGGTCCGGCAGGGGATTCATGAGATAGGCGCTGGCATCCTGCGCGCGCACCGGCTGGATCTCCAGCGCTGCCGCTCCGCTCAGCCGTTGCCTCCTGCTGGCGAGAGCCCTGGCCCGGGAGATAACCACAACTCGGAAGCTCGCCTCCGCCAGCGCGCTCAGCATGCCGGCACGCGGCTTCGCTGCGACCTCGTCGATCCCGTCCAGGAACAGCGCGATCCGCCCGTCCGCCAGCAGTTCCCTCGCCCGGGATGCGCCTCCTCTCCTCCGGAACAAGGTGTACTCACGGGAAAGCCGGCCTGCGGCCCAATCGGTCGCACTCTCCTTAGCGGGGTCCCAGCCGAATGGCGTGAGCATAACCGGTACAGGAATACGGGCCCTTGAGTCCGGCGCCGCCTCCGCACGGTACCTGAGCGCCTCCCGGAGTAGCAGCACCCCAGCGGACGTCTTGCCCACCGCCGGCTCACCCACCAGCAGCAGACGGCCCGAGGCCAGCCCGCCGTACACCGCGTGCAATTCGGGCAGAAAGCCGCCCCGGCGCAGAACATCCCGGGTGACCGCGGCCAACCCGGGCAGCGGGGCGAAACGGGCGCGGCCCTCCTCGGCAATCGCCCCGTCGATCCGGCCTGCCACTCGGCGCCCGGTCACCTGCCATCGCACCGGAAGGGGCGCAGGCTCCAACAGCCGCCGCAGCCCGGCCTCCTTCTCCCACTCACTGCGCACGGCCTTGGCCAGCGCATCGGCCGCAACATCCAGCGGGGGGCGCGGGGCAGCGGCCTGTTGCACCAGGGTGAACTTGCGGATCATCAGATATCCGGTGTTGGCCAGGCCGCCGTTGTCGGCGGTGGCGCTCCCGGTACGGCTCACATGTACCGGGCCAGCGGGCCCTGGGTCAGGTCCGGTGCAGCCGGATACCGCAACGGTGCCATCGCGGACGGTGGCACCACCTCTTTCCGTGGCGGCTACCTTCGCCCCCTGCGGTGCGTCTGCGGCCTCGGCTCCGGCGTCAGGGTCACCGCCTGGGTCGGGGCGGCGACCGGGCCATCTCACCATCGAACAGAACCTCTTCCGCGTGCAGCGGCTGTCCCGAACCCGGTCATTCGAAGTCGATACCTGTACTCGCGCTGCTGCCGGGGCCGTCCGAGGTGGCGTCGCCGGTCCGCTCCACCCGAACGGACACGTTCCCGACTTGCTGCCGGCGTCGCACGCCGGTTGATGCCCGGCCTCCACCGGCCGCCCTGGCCCTCCCTGTATCGGCCACCACTAACCCCGGTTGCGGGTTGTCCGCAGACAGCATCAATGCCCAAACCAGGGCAGCAATACCGGTGGCACCCTGGACCGACGCGCCAACCAACTGCCCGGTATCCGGATTGCCCAGCAGCCAGCAGAACGGCGTCGATGCCGTCAGTACGACGGCGACCGCAATGACCGTGATCTTCCTGCTTCTCGACATATCGACTCGCCTCCCCTGGCAGCCAACGAGCGACTGCCCCCGGCAGGATCGGATGAACTTTGCTGGTACGCGAGAGGACCCTTCTGCGCCGACACCGGGTCCCACCACACGTCTCTGAACCGGCTGTTTTGCGCTACGCACGCCCTCGCCCGAACCCGAGCATCTGCCTCGCGCGCTTCCAACTCTTCCAGCAGCGAGCCGATCGGCTGGCCCTCCACCACCACGATAGAGACGAGCAGCCCCGAACACAGCCCCGATCAGGATTCTCCCGGCTCAGTCCTTCCCTCCGGAGGAACCTGCACACCCCGTGCGTTCCCCTCGCGCTCCCCTTGACCACTGCGAGCGTCACCCGGCCGAAACGGCGGACCGACCAGGTGCGGGAAAACCCCAGGTCACGGGCTATGTGACCTGGGGTTTTGTGGAGCCGCCTTCGGGATTCGAACCCGAGACCTACGCATTACGAGTGCGTTGCTCTGGCCAACTGAGCTAAGGCGGCGTGCTGCGCGCTCGGGGCCAAGAGTGGCAGGCGCAGCGGCGCCAAGTCTACAGGGTTGCGGGGGGTGGTCCTGACCGGGTGGGGATCTTGGAAGGGTGCAGGTCAGGTGCACTTCTTGTGGGGCGGGGGGACGGTGCCGGCCAGGAGGTACGCGTTGACGGCGGTGTCGATGCAGGTGGAGCCGCGGGCGTACGCGGTGTGGCCGTCGCCGTCGTAGGTGAGGAGGTGGCCGGAGGAGAGCTGGGCGGCCAGAGACTCGGCCCAGGCGTAGGGGGTGGCCGGGTCGCGGATGGTGCCGACGACCAGGATCGGGGCGGCGCCCTTGGCCTGGATGCGTTCGGGGTGGCCGGTGGCGTGGAGCGGCCAGTAGCCGCAGATCAGCGAGGACCAGGCCAGCGTGGTGCCGAAGTGCGGGGAGGCGGCGCGGAAGGCGGGGAGGGCCTTGGTGACGTCGGCCGGGGAGCGGAAGGCCGGGGGCAGGTCGAGACAGTTCACGGCGGCGTTGGCGTACATCAGATTGCTGTACTTACCGGCGTCGTCGCGCTCGTAGTAGCTGTCGGAGAGCTTCAGGAGCGGGCCGCCGTCGCCCTTGTTGGCGCTGATCAGGGCGCCGCGCAGGGCGGGCCACGCTTCCTGGTCGTACATCGCGGCGATCACGCCGGTCGTGCCGAGGGCCTCGGTGAGGGGGCGCTTCGTGCCGGTGGGGAGCGGATGCTTGTCGAGGCTCGCGAAGAGGGCGTCGAGGCGGGTGCCCGCGTTGGCGGCGGAGGTGCGGCCGAGCGGGCAGTCGGCGCGTTTGACGCAGTCGCGGGCGAAGGCGCCGAAGGCGATCTCGAAGCCGCCCGCCTGGGCGCGGCTGCTTTCGAGCGCGCTCACGGAGGGGTCCATGGCGCCGTCGAGCACCAGCCGGCCGACCCGCTGCGGGAACAGACCTGCGTAGGTGGCGCCGAGGAAGGTGCCGTAGGACTTCCCGACGTAGTTGAGTTTCGCGTCGCCGAGCAGCTGGCGCAGGACGTCCATGTCGCGGGCGGAGTCGATCGTGGAGACATGGCCGATGAGGGCGGCGGACATCTTCTTGCAGCCGGCGGCGAAGGTGCGGTCGGCGCCGGCGACCTTGTCGGCCTCCGCGGTGTCGTCGGGGGTGGTGTCGACGGCCGTGTACGCGTCCATCTGCTTGTCGCTGAGGCACTCGACGGGCTCGCTGCGGGCGACGCCGCGCGGGTCGACGGCGGCCATGTCGTAGCGGGACGTGACGGCGGACGGATAGCCGGTGGCCGCGTACTGGAGGTAGTCGATCGCGGAGCCGCCGGGGCCGCCCGGGTTGACCAGCAGGGAGCCGAGGCGTTTGCCGGGACCTGCCGCCTTCGTACGGGCGACGGCGAGCTTGAGGTCGTCGGCGGCCACGGGGCGGGCGTAGTCGAGCGGGACCTTCATCGTGGCGCACTCGAATTCCGGGACGCCGCAGGAGTGCCAGGACAGCTTCTGCTTGTAGTACGAGGCCAGGTCGGCGGGAGTACGGGCCGGGAGCGGGCTGAGCGTGGCCGTGGTGGCGGGCTTCGCGCCGGGGGACGCCGTGTCGGACGGGGCCGGCGCCGCAGTCGCGGCCCCGGCGGGCGGCGCGGGAGTCGATACGGAGGCCGTGGCCTGGTGGCCGCCGCCCGAGCAGGCGGAAAGCAGCAGCCCGGTCACCGCGATCACGGTGGCCGGGAAGCGGAGCAGGCGCGTGGGGTGCGTCGGATGCATCGGCGGCTCAGGTCCTCCCGTCGGATGAATGCGAGCGTAGCTGGCGGTACGCGGGGACAGCGGGGATTGGTGTCCCCTAATGAGTGATTACGAGCTTTGAGTCGTTTTGCGTGATTGCGACGCAGTGTGGTGTGGGTAGGCAGTTCGTGAGGACGCGGTGGGGGGTTCCGACGGCGGGAGAGACGGGGGGCGCGGGGGATGCGGGAGATACCGGGGCCGGGGCCGGCGGCAGGACGGTGACCTTGGCGGGGCTGGCGAGTTTCTCCGTCAGATAGCCCGCGACCAGGGCGAAGAGTTGGCGGTGTGCGGCGATGCCGTCGATGACGCGCACCTCGTCGCGGCGCGGGTGCAGGGCGGCGCGCAGCCGCAGGGCGGCGGTGTGCGCGGCGGTCTCACCGGTGGCGGTGGCGAGCAGCAAGGAGGGGTGCGGCGGTGGAGCGGGGGCAAGGTGTGGATACAGACCGGAGATCCCGGCGGCGGCGGCGTAACGGCCTGTGGTGGCGAGTGCTTCGCGCACGGCGCAAGGGGCGGCGGCGCCGACCCCGATGACGCCGGTGGTGGCGCGGGCGGCCAGCACGCGGTAGTGCCGCGTGACCTCGGCGACGGCGGCGGAGTCGTGGGCGCAGTCGACGGGCAGCACGAGGACGAAGGGGTCGGCGAGCCGGCGGTGCAGGGCGAGGGCGAACCCGGCGTAGAGGTCCGCGTCCGCGGCGGCGGGCAGGTGGGCGAGGACGACGGGGAAGCCGACGTGGGCCGCCTGCGGTGAGCCGTAACGCGGCGGGAGCCACACCAGGGTGCCGTCCCGCAACTGGTCGAGGGTGCCGCCTGAGGGGTGCCCGAGGGTACGCACCTCGGGCGGCAGCGGGGCCGGTTCCGGCGTACGGGCCGGCTGCGACGGTACGACGACGGGCGCGCGTGCGGCTGCGGGCGCTGCTGCCGCTGTGCCGGCCGGCGCCTGCCCACCTCCGAGCAACGGTACGGACAGCGCCGCGGCCAGCAGCGCCGCGGCCCCGGCGGCCCCCGCCCGCACGGCCGTGCCGGTACGGTCCTCGGGCAGCTCGTACGCCCGCCCGGCCCGCTCGGCCCACCAGTGCCGCAGTGCCCGATGCCCGAGCAGTACGGCCGCGGCACCGGCCAGCACGATCAGTACGGTCCACACGACGTCAGCCACGGCAACCCTTCGGGACGGCTGCGGCCCCGCGGGGACACGGCAAGCGGGCAGGACCACTGCCAGCACCTTGCAACGGCGACCGCCCCAGCCCCGGCTGCCGTTACGGTCACCGCCCCGCGATCACCCGAACGCCACGTTGCCACTGCCGTGGGGGCTGCGGTTCGGTCGACCAGTGGGGAGGTCCACCCGCCGGCCGACCCGGCTCCCGGGCGAGAGCTGGGCCGGGGCGAGCGTCCGCCGGCGCGGGTCCCGGGCCAGCCGGCCCGGGCGGTCGGCGTCAGCCGGGCCGGGAGGCCGGCTCCAGCCAGGCCGGAAGGCCCAGCCTCACCCCGCCCGCAGAGCAAAGCTCAGCCGGCCCGCAGGGAAAAGCTCACCCCGCCCGCTGCCCCAGCCTCACCCCGCACGCAAGGCGAGCGTCATGGCCTCGACGGCCAGGAGAGGGGCGACGTTGCGGTCGAGGGCGTCGCGGCAGGCGAGCACCGCCTCGATGCGGCGCAGGCTGTGCTCGGGGCGGGAGGCGGCGGCGATCTTCCGGATACCGTCACCGACCTCGGTATTGGCGATGCGCTCGCCCGTACCGAACTGGACGGTGAGCACATCGCGGTAGAAGGAGGCGAGGTCGGTGAGGGCCAGGTCGAGGGAGTCGCGCTGGGTACGGGTCGAGCGGCGCTTCTGGCGGTCGGCGAGATCCTTCATCACGCCCGCCGTGCCCCGCGGCATCCGGCTGCCCGCGCCCGCCGCCGCGCCGAGAGCGGCCCGCATCTCCTCGGTCTCCTTCGCGTCCACCCCTTCGGCGACGGCCTTGGCGTCCTCGGACGCGGCGTCGACGAGTTCCTGCGCCGCACGCAGGCACCCGCCGATGTCGGCGACCCGCAGCGGCACCCGCAGCACCGTGGCCCGGCGCTCCCGCGCCGACTCGTCGGTGGCCAGCCGCCGCGCCCGGTCGATATGGCCCTGGGTGGCCCGCGCCACCTCCGCCGCGAGGCGCGGCTCGATGCCGTCCCGCCGGGTCAGCACGTCCGCGACGGCCTCCACGGACGGTGTACGCAGGCTGAGCAGCCGGCAGCGCGACCGGATGGTGGGCAGGGCGTCCTCCACCGAGGGGGCGCACAGCAGCCACACCGTACGCGGCGCCGGTTCCTCGACCCCCTTGAGCAGGACGTTGGCCGCGCCCTCGGTCAGCCGGTCGGCGTCCTCCAGCACGATCACCTGCCAGCGGCCGCCCGCCGGGGACAGCGTCGCGCGCCGCACCAGGTCGCGGGTGTCCTTGACGCCGATGGACAGAAGGTCGGTGCGGACGAACTCGACGTCGGCGTGCGTACCGACCATCGTCGTGTGGCAGCCGTCGCAGAAGCCGCACCCGGGGGCGGCGCCCAGCGCGCGGTCCGGGCTCACGCACTGGAGCGCGGCGGCGAAGGCGCGGGCGGCGGTCGCGCGGCCCGAGCCGGGGGGGCCGGTGAAGAGCCAGGCGTGGGTCATACGCGCCCCGGCGGCGCCCGACGTCACGAGCGCGTCGGCGTCCGCCGCGGCAGCGGACAGCTCGGCCACCACATGTGGCTGGCCGACCACGTCGTCCCATACGGTCACCGCGTACTCCCTTCGCCTCCGGCGTCCATTCTGCGGCATGCCGGCGCGGCCCGATCGTATGCCTGCCGCAGCCGGTGGACGCCCTCCCGCAGCTGCTCGGCGCTCACCGCGCTGATGTAGCTGAGCCGCAGATGCGGGGCGGAGGGCTCGGCGGGGAAGTACGGGCGGCCGGGGGTGACGGCGACCCCGGCGTGCAGGGCGGCGGCGGCGAGCGCGGCCTCGTCGGTGCCGTCCGGCAGGCGCACCCACAGGTGGTAGCCGCCGTGCGGGACCCGTACCGGGAGTGCGGGCAGTTCCCGGTGCAGGGCCTCGGCCATGGCGGCGCGACGGTCGCGCAGGGCGCCGGCCAGGGCGCGGAGGTGACGGTTCCAGGCAGGCGAGCCGACGAGTTCGAGGGCGGTCTCCTGCAGCGGGCGGGGGACGAAGAAGCTGTCCACCACCTGGCCGGCCCGCAGCCGGTCCATGGCCGGGCCGCGGGCGGTGAGCGCGCCGACCCGCAGGCTGGGCGAGGTGGCCTTGGTCAGGGAGCGCACATGCACCACCACCCCGTCCGGGTCGTCGGCCGCGAGCGCCCGCGGCAGGGCGGGGGCGTCGGCGTGCGCGAGCCGGCGGGCGAAGTCGTCCTCCACGACGAAGGCTCCGGCCGCGCGGGCGATCCGCAGCACCTCGTGCCGCCGCTCGGCGGACAGGGAGACGCCGGTGGGGTTGTGGAAGAGCGGCTGGCACACGAACGCCCGGGCCCCGGTGACCCGGAAGGCGTCCGCCAGCAGATCGGTGCGCACCCCGTCCGCGTCGACCGGCACCGGCACCGGCCGCAGCCCCGCGGCCCGTGCGACGGCGAGCGTGCCAGGGTAGGTGGGCGACTCGACGAGTACGGGCGCGCCCGGTGCGACGAGCGACCGCAGCGCCGTGGTGAGCGCGCTCTGGCCGCCCGCGGTGATGAGGACGTCGGCGTCGCCCAGCGCGGAGTCCGGGCCGGCGATGTCCCGCGCGAACCAGGCCCGCAGCTCCGCGAGCCCCTCGGCGGGCGGCCGGTCCCAGGTGCCGGGCCGGCGCCCCGCCCTGGCCAGTGCCCCGGCGAGCGCCCGCTCGGGTTGCAGCGACGGATGCAAGTAGCCGCCGACCAGGTCAATCGAGCCGGCCGGCGGCACGGCGAGCGTGGCCAGTACGCCCGAGGCGTCCGCGGCACTGTGCGTGAACGGCCCCGCGCTGAGCGCGACCTCCTGCCAGGACACGTCCCCCTGCGCCCGCTGCCCGGCCCGCGCCCCGGCACGGAAGACGCCCGCCCCGGGACGCGAGACCACCAGGCCCTCGGCGACCAGCGCCGCGATCGCCCGCGACACGGTCACCGGACTCACCCGGTGCTCCTCCATCAGCGCCCGGCTGGACGGCAGCTTGCCGCCTTCCGGATAGCGCGCGAGCTCAGCCCGTAGAACACCCAGCAAATGAGTCACACTGCTACCCTCATTCATGACAGCACAGGATAGCGCTACTCCACGTCGCGGGATAGCAGCGAACCACGGAACCTCCCTCGCCGCCCTGGCGGTGCTCAGCTTCTCCTTCAGCTTCCCCGCCACGGCCTGGACTCTCGACGGCTTCGGCCCCTGGACGTCCACCGGCCTGCGCGGCGTCCTGGCCGCACTCCTGGCCGGCGGCTGCCTGGCCGCCAACCGCGTACCGGTCCCAAAACGCCGCCACTGGCCAGGGCTCCTCACCGTCGCCGGCGGATGCGTCATCGGCTTCCCGCTGCTCACCACCCTCGCCCTGCGCACCTCCTCGACCGCGCACTCCGCCGTGGTGATCGGCGTCCTGCCCCTGGCCACGGCCACGGTCTCGGTCGCCCTCACCGGCACCCGCCCCTCCCGGCTCTTCTGGTACGGAGCGGTGGCCGGCGCCGCCGCCGTCATCGGCTTCACCCTCCAGCAGAGCCACGGCAGGCCGACCCTGGCAGACGCCTACCTCTTCGGCGCGCTCCTCGTCTGCGCCGCCGGGTACGCCGAGGGCGGCCGGCTCGCCCGCCACCTGCCGGGGTGGCAGGTCATCGCCTGGGCCGTCATCGCGGCCCTCCCGGTCACCGCGGTCACCACGCTGCTGGCCTGGCCCGTCGAGCCCACGCACATCACAGGCCGGGCGGTGGGCGGCCTGCTCTACATCGCCGCGGTCTCCCAACTCGGCGGCTTCGTCCTCTGGTACCGCGGCATGGCGGCGATCGGGGTCGCCCGGGCGAGCCAGCTTCAGCTGGCGCAGCCGCTTCTCACCGTGCTGTGGGCTGTGCTGTTCATGAGCGAGCACGTCTCGGTCGCCGCACCGGTCACCGCGGTGGTGGTGCTCCTCTGCATCGCAGCGACGCAGCGCGCCCGTGCGTGACGGCGTACCCCGGGGGTTGCCCACCCACGACAGGCAGCCGCGGGCCGACCGGGAGGGGACGGTCCGGGGGCCCGGCAGGACTGCGCACGACTCCCGCAGGAACGTTCGCACAGCGCCGAGGTGCGCAGTCCGAGCAGATACCCCCGGAGCGGCACCGACCCCACCCCACCCACGCCAAGCGCACCGAAAAGCGCACAGCCGGCCAGCCGCACCCCCTCACAGAGAGAGCCGCTGCACCCCGCCGGCAACCGCCCGCCGCCCAGGCGACTCCGTACCGGTCCAGCACGACCCCCGCCGCGCCAGCAACCGCCGCAGCCACAGCTCGACGGCCACCAGCTCCCCCAGCCCGTCCAGAGGCGACGTCGCACCCGCCTGCGCCGCCGCCCGCAACGCCCCCCGGACCACCCTCGCGTCCACCAGCCCCGCGTCCGCCAGCAGCGGCGCCTCGAACAGCTCGACCAGCGGGTCGATCGCGGCCCGCATCCCGGCCCTGGCGGCAGCCGCGGACGCCGAGGAGTGGGACGCGGCGCCCCACCCGGCGGGGAGTTCGCGCACACCGGCGCTGGCCAGCACGTCGCCCAGGATGTCGGCGCGGGCGCCGGGCCGTACCCGCAGGGCGCCGGGGAGGGCGCGGGCGGCGCGCACGACGGCGTTGTCGAGGTAGGGCGCGTGCAGCCGCTGGCTGGGGACGGCGGCGGCCTGCTCCAGGACGCGGAAGTCGGCGGCGTGCCGGGCGAGCGCGGCGCGGGCCCGCCGCTCGCCGGGCCGTTCGATCGGCCAGGGCCGCCTGGCCGCTTCCTGGAGCCGGACGGACACCTCCGCAAGCGCTTCCCCGGTGAGCCACCGGGCGGCCGGCCCCGGCCGCACCCAGGCCATCGCGGCGAGCGACGCCCCGATCGGGCCGTCCGAGCCGCCGAAACCGTCGAGGCCGCCGGAACGGCCGAAGGACGCGGCGCCGCCCGCGCCTGAGGCGTACCGCAGCAGCCGGGCGGCGGCGTCCTCCACACCCTGTTGATACGGGGTGCGGGCCAGCCGCCGCGCGGCCCGGTAGACGGTGATCGGCACCGTGAAGGGCACGAGGACCGCGGGCCCGGCCGCGGAAGAGCCGCCCGCACGGGCCAACGCGGCGACCGGCCGTACGAGATGGCGCCGGCGCCGGTCCATGAGCAGGTCGGCGAGCCGCGCGGGATGCGCGTCGAGCACCTGCCGGGCGCCGAAGCCGATGAGGTGGTCGGCGCCGCCCGCGGCGAGCCTGCGCCGGTGGCGTTCGGCAACGATCAGCGAGGGGCCGGGCTCGTCGGTGAGCGGTACGGGCGCGCCGCCGGTCAAGTCGGCGTAGGGCAGCGACTCTTCACCGCCGGGTACGACGACGTGCCGCAGCCGCGGGTCGGCGGCGAGTTCGCCGGCCCGGGCCAACTCGCCTTCCCGCAAAGGGAGTCCGCCCGCGGTGAGGTCGTTGAAGGTGACGGCGAGCAGGCGTTCGCCGGCCAGCGAGCCGGGCGCGCCCGGCAGTGTGCCGGGCATGCCGGGAAGCCCGGCGGCGAGCAGCGCCAGCGTGGCGGAGGCGCTGCCGCCGGAGAGGTCGGCGCCGATCCCGGGCGCGGGCGTCGGCCCGTCGCCCCACGCGTCCGCCCCTGCGCCCATGTCGGGCACGAACCGCGGCTGCGCGAGCCGCGACCGTACCGCCTCGACGAGCGCGTCCCGTATCGCGGCGATGGCGGCGTCCGCGTCGGCGGCGGTGGCCGGCTGGTGGCCGACGGCGAGTGAGGTGGTGGGTTCGTAGGAGGTGATCTCGGGGGCGCCCTCGCGCAGGGTCAGCGCGTGGCCCGGCGGGACGCGCCGCACGCCGAGATACGGCGTGCCGTCGCCGAGCGCTTCGGGCGCGTCGGGGCAGGCGAGCATCGCGGCGAGGTGGGTGACGTCGAGCCCGGCCTCGATGAGGTCGGCGAGCGGCAGCGCGGCGGTGGCGTAGGCCGTACCCCGCGAGAAGCGGGTGTGGAAGACCGGCCTGGCACCGGCGAGGTCGCCCAGCACCGTGATGCGGCGGCCGAGTTGCAGGACGGCGGTGTAACTGCCGGGCCAGGCCGTCACATGCCGCAGCGCACCGCCGCGGGCAGCGACGAGTCCCAGCCGCAATTCCGCGTCGCTGGCGCCGCACCGCCCGAGCACCGCGAGCCGCGCGACGCCTTGCGACCCGCCGCCCGTACCGCCGTTCCCGCGGGAGCCCGAACCGTAGCCGCCGCGTGTCCCTGAGCCGTAACCGCCGCCGTAAGCGCTCCCGTTCGCGCCCGAGCCGTACGATCCGCGGCCGGTGGCGCTCGAACTCCCGTACGCGGCGCCCGGGCCCGGGGGGTCCGCGTGCACGACCCTGACCTCGTCGGGGCGCCAGTCGCCCACCGCCCACAGCGGATCGGCGTCACCCCACAGGAACTGGGCGCCGACCGGCAGCAGCGTCTGGCCCCCGTTGCCGGCAACGGGACCCGCGGTGGCACTGCTCCACCCCACCAACCACCGCATCGTCGCCTCCACAGGCTGTGGACAGCCGATGCGCGGGCTCGGCCCACCGCTTGCTCGCGCGCGCCTCGCCCCGCCGTGCCACCACGTCTGACGTCCGAAAGACCATGCTGCCACGTGGACGCGCGCAAGGAGGCGCACGGGTGTTCCCGGGTGCGCCGGTTCGTGCGCCGGACAGCGGTCCCGCGTGACGCACGGGGCACAGATCAACAGCAGCGACAACCGTCATAGGTGCGCAATCGGGGCATTGCGGACAGCAACTTCACCCGGAAGAGGGCCCCCGGCCGAAACGTCGGGTTCGCGCCAAAGTTTTGGCGGGGCCGCGGCACATGCCGGAGGTGATATGCCGCGCGACAGGGCCCGCCGGCGACGATCGTTTTCCGCCGCGGATCTCCGTCCCGGACGATGCGGACCAGCCGCCGGGGGCGATCCGGACGGCGCGCGCAAGTCCCGCACGACCGGGGAAAAACACACTCTCCGTACCGTCAACCGACGCGCGTGGCGCCCGAATCGGCGCCACAGTGCCCCGGCGAGGCGGGCGGCCCGCGCACAACACACGGCCCGGGAAGCGATTCAACGCCCCCCGGGCCGGTCCGCCACCCGCGGGGATTGTGGCGGCGGAACTCGCTGGCCCGCCGCACCCCGCCATAGCCGCCTGGCGGAAGCGCGGGCCAACCCACGGCTCATATGCAACCGCCCGCAGCCGGTACGGCACAGAGCGCACAGGCGGGCGCACAGCCACATACACCGGGAGCACGCGCCAAGCGCCTCCGCAACCTCCCGCGGGCGACCGCGGGGCGATCACGGGAGGCGAGTCATCCGATCTTCACGGGATGGGCCGGCGGGGCACTTTCCCCGTAAGGAACACGTTCCGGTAAGGGGCTGGATTCGCGCCATCCGACACGAGACCCTTAACGGTCGGGAGGCGGCGAACTACGCTGGGTGCATCCGGTTCGCACCCGTACGTGTGGCTCGGATATCCGGCCCAGACACCGCGCTCGCCGCCAACAGGCGCCCGCGGTGGCTGAATCGGGCTCCAGGGAAGGGTGACCCCCGCACCCCGACGACAGACCAGGCCCGGCGGCCTGCCCCCAGCGGCATCACGAGGTGAACCGCAGTGAACAGAGAACACCGCGGGCCGAACGAGAAACTCGGCACCCTGCTCGGTCTGGCCGGCATCAGCAACGCCGGACTCGCCCGCCGGGTCAACGATCTGGGCGCGCAACGCGGTCTGACGCTGCGCTATGACAAGACATCGGTCGCCCGCTGGGTGGCCAAGGGCATGGTGCCGCAGGGCGCCGCACCCCATCTGATCGCCGCCGCGATCGCCAGCAAGCTCGGCCGCCCGGTGCCGCTGCACGAGATAGGTCTCGCCGACGCCGATCCGGCGCCCGAGGTCGGCCTCGCCTTCCCGCGCGACGTCGGCGAGGCGGTGAAATCGGCCACCGACCTGTGGCGGCTGGACCTCGTGGGGCGGCGCGGCCCCGGAGGTTCCGGAATCTGGCAGAGTTTGGCCGGATCTTTCGCAGTGAGCGCGTATGTGACGCCCGCGTCGCGCTGGCTGATCACTCCCGCGGACGCGACGGTCGCCCGGCACGCGCCCGCTCCGGGCATGGCACACGTCGGGCACACCGATGTCTCCAAGCTCCGCGAGGCCGCCGAGGACGCCCGCCGCTGGGACTCCAAGTACGGCGGCGGCGACTGGCGTTCCGGCATGGTGCCCGAGTGCCTGCGGGTCGAGGCGGCGCCGCTGCTGCTCGGCTCGTACAGCGACGACGTCGGCCGCGCGCTCTTCGGCGCCACCGCGGAACTGACCCGGCTGGCCGGCTGGATGGCCTTCGACACCGGCCAGCAGGAGGCCGCCCAGCGGTATTACATCCAGGCGCTGCGGCTGGCCCGCGCCGCCGCGGACGTCCCGCTCGGCGGGTACGTCCTCGCGTCGATGTCGCTGCAGGCCACGTACCGCAACTTCGCCGACGAGGGCGTCGACCTGGCGCAGGCCGCCCTGGAGCGCAACCGGGGCCTGGCGACCGCCCGCACCATGAGCTTCTTCCACCTGGTCGAGGCCCGCGCCCACGCCAAGGCCGGCGAGGCGGCGGCCTGCGGGGCCTCGCTCGCCGCCGCGGAGGCGCTGCTCGAACGGGCCAGGGAGGGCGACGCGGACCCGAGCTGGCTCGGCTTCTACTCCTACGACCGGCTCGCCGCCGACGCCGCCGAGTGCTACCGCGACCTGCGCATCCCGCGCCAGGTCCAGCGCTTCACCGAGCAGGCGCTGGCCAAGCCGACCGAGGAGTTCGTCCGCTCGCACGGGCTGCGGCTCGTCGTGTCGGCCGTCGCCGAACTGGAGTCCGGCAATCTGGACGCCGCGTGCGCCGCGGGTGTGAAGGCCGTCGAGGTCGCGGGCCGCATCTCCTCGGCCCGCACCACCGAGTACGTCCGCGACCTGCTGCACCGCCTGGAGCCGTACAACGACGAGCCGCGCGTCCTTGAGCTGCGCGAACGCGCCCGGCCACTGCTGGCGGCCCCGGCGTAGGACGTCCTGGCGCGGGTACGGGAACGCGTACGGCTCCCGGCGTACGGGGGCGCCGCCCGCAGCCGCGTACGGCCGCATGGCCCCGCGGACCTCCCGTACACCCCGCCGCGACCTGCCCGCCCGCGTAAGTTGATCACC
This sequence comes from Streptomyces sp. NBC_01477, assembly GCF_036227245.1. Classification (GTDB taxonomy): domain Bacteria; phylum Actinomycetota; class Actinomycetes; order Streptomycetales; family Streptomycetaceae; genus Actinacidiphila. The sequence continues at coordinate 5,259,764 of NZ_CP109445.1, read as the reverse complement.
AGCACCCGGGAGGAGGCCCGCCATGTCCGCGAGCGCCGCGACGCGCCCCGAGCCGTACGACGTCACCGTCATCGGCGCCGGCATCGTCGGCCTCTCCACCGCCTACGCCCTCACCCGGGCCGCGCCCGCGCTGCGGGTCGCGGTGGTCGAGAAGGAGGCGGGCCCCGGGCGGCACCAGACCGGGCGCAACAGCGGGGTCATCCACAGCGGCATCTACTACCGCCCCGGCTCGCTCAAGGCCCGCTACGCGCTGGCCGGTTGCGCCGAGACCCCGGCCTTCTGCGCCGAGCACGGCATCCCGTACGAGGTCACCGGCAAGCTCATCGTCGCCACCGAGCAGGCCGAACTCCCCCGGCTGCACGCGCTCGTTCAGCGCGGACGTGAACACGGCATCGCGGTGCGGGAGTTGGGACCCGTGCAGATCGCCGAGCACGAGCCGGAGGTCGCCGGGCTCGCGGCGATCCACGTCGGCTCCACCGGCATCTGCGACTTCCGCGCCGTCGCCGCGGCCCTGGCCGGCCTCGCGAAGGACGCGGGCTGCACGATCCGCTACGGGCTGCGGGTCGCCGCGATCGGCCGCGCCGCGGACGGCACGGTCACCCTCTCCGCGGGCACCGCCGGCCCGCCCGCCCTGCGCACCAAGGTGCTGGTCAACTGCGCGGGCCTGTACAGCGACCGCCTCGCGCGGCTCGCGGGCGACGACCCCGGGATGCGTATCGTGCCCTTCAGGGGCGAGTTCTACGAGCTGGCGCCCGCCCGCCGCGGGCTCGTCCGCGGCCTGGTCTACCCCGTCCCCGACCCCGACTTCCCCTTCCTCGGCGTGCACCTCACCCGCGACGTCCACGGCGGTGTCCACCTCGGCCCGAACGCGGTGCCCGCGCTGGCCAGGGAGGGGTACGGCCGGTGGACCGTACGCCCGCGCGACCTGGCCGGCACCGCCGCGTACCCCGGCGCCTGGCGGATCGCCCGCCGGCACTGGCGGCAGGAGGCCGGCGAGGTGCTGCGCTCGCTGTCGAAGCGGGCCTTCACCGCGAACGCCCGCCGTCTGCTCCCCGCGCTGCGGGCCGCCGACCTGCGCCCCGCCCCCGCGGGCGTACGCGCCCAGGCCGTGCTGCCCGACGGCACCCTCGTCGACGACTTCCGCTTCGGCGGCTCGCCCCCGTTCGTCCATGTGCTCAATGCCCCCTCCCCCGCCGCGACCGCCGCCCTGCCGATCGGCCGCGAGGTGGCCCGGCGGGCGCTGGCGGCCCTGTGACCTGCGCCGGGACCACCGGCGCCGTCCCGTAGAATCGGACCCACTGTGTCCACGTCACCCCTCACCCCCACCGCGCCTGCCGCCCTGCCCGGCGCCCGTTTCCCCGACGGTCCCGCCGCCGACCCGGCCGGTTCGCGCGGTGAGCACCGCATCCGCTCCTTCCACGCCCGGCGCGGCCGCGTCACACAGGCGCAGGCCGCCGCGATCGACCGGCACTGGGACACATGGGGCGTCGAGCTGGACGGCAGCCCGCTGGACCTGGCGGCGCTCTTCGGCCAGGCCGCCGGGGACGGCGGGTCCGGGGCGCCCGCCATGCCCGTCGTGCTGGAGATCGGCTTCGGGATGGGCGACGCGACCGCGGACATGGCCGCCGCGGACCCGGCCACCGGCATCCTCGCCGTCGACGTGCACACCCCGGGCCAGGGCAATCTGCTCGCCCTCGCCGACCGGGCCGGCCTGGCCAACGTCCGGGTGGCCAACGGCGACGCCGTCGTCCTGCTGCGCGACATGCTGCCGCCCGCGTCGCTGTCCGGCCTGCGGGTGTATTTCCCCGATCCGTGGCCCAAGGCCAAGCACCACAAGCGGCGGCTGATCCAGCCGTCCTTCCTGGCCCTGGTCGTGCCGCTGCTGCGGCCAGGCGCGGTCGTGCACTGCGCGACGGACTGGGAGCCGTACGCCGAGCAGATGCTGGACGTGCTGAGCGCGGCGCCGGAGCTGGCCAACGTCCACCCGGTGGAAGGTTTCGCCCCGCGGCCCGGCTTCCGGCCGATGACGAAGTTCGAGCGGCAGGGCCTCGCCAAGGGGCATGTGGTGCGGGACCTGCTGTTCACCCGGGTCTGACGCCCGGCCCGTACGCGCCGGCCCGCGCGCCCCGGGGCGGGGGGCAGCACACGCATCCGCTGTCCCACACCCTCGCGTGGCAGGCCGGTCGCCCCGTACTGTCGACAGGTGGCCACGTACTCGTCCTCGCCCGACTCCCCTTCCGACGGCCATCCCGACGGCCGGCTGTCCGACGAGCGGATGTACGTACCGGCGGCCCCCGTCTCCTGGCACTACGCCCCGCGGCGGCCGTTCTGGGAGAGCCGGGCGGTGCGCACCGGTGCGCTGTTCACCGCGCTCGCGGTGTGCGGGGTCGTCATCCTGGCGGTGGTGCGGCAGCACATAGGGACCGAGCCGTTCCTGGTCGGTATGGCGCTCGCGGTGCTGCCGGTGCCGCTGCTGCTGTGGGCCTTCCTGTGGCTCGACCGGGTCGCGCCCAGCCCCTGGCAGAACGTCGTGTTCGCCTTCTCCTGGGGCGCGTGCGCCGCCACCCTCGTCGCGCTCTTCGCCAACGAGTACGGCGCCAAGCTCCTCGCGACGACGCTGTCCGCGACCCCGACCCAGTCCGACCGGTGGGGTGCGACCTTCGTGGCGCCGCTCGTCGAGGAGACCGCCAAGGGCGCCGCGATCCTGCTGCTCTTCCTCTTCCGGCGCCGGCACATCGAGTCGCTGCTCGACGGCATCGTGCTCAGCGGCCTGGTCGCCACCGGCTTCGCCTTCACCGAGAACATCCTCTACCTCGGCTCCGCGTTCGGCGAGGACAAGGCGGTGGGCGCCGGCGTCCTGGACTCCACCACCGCGGCGACCTTCTTCGTCCGGGTGCTCATGACGCCCTTCGCGCACCCGCTCTTCACGTCCATGACCGGCCTGGGTTTCGCCATCGCCGCCACCAGCCGGCAGGACCGCCCGTGGCGCTGGCTCGCGCCGGTGGGCGGCTGGCTGCTCGCGATGGTCCTGCACGGCGCGTGGAACGGCTCCTCGCAGCTGTCGCCTGTCGGCTTCCTGACGGTCTACGTCGCCGTGATGATCCCGGTCTTCGGCCTCGTCGTCTGGCTCGCCTTCTGGGCCCGCGCGGGCGAGTTGCGCACGATACGCACCCACCTGGCCGTCTACGCCGCCGCGGGCTGGCTGAACCCGCGCGAACCCGTCGCGCTGGCGTCCATGCGGACCCGCGCCGACGCCCGGGACGCGGCACGCCGCCGGCACGGTGACGCGGGCGCCCGCGCGGTCCGCGACTACGCCGGGTACGCGACCCACCTGGCCTTCCTGCGCGGCGCCGCGACGAAGGGCGTGGCGCCGCCCGACTTCACCGCCCGCGAGTCCGAACTCCTCCACCACCTCTGGCACGACCGCCCCCTGGCCCAGCCCGCCCTCCTCCACGCCACCCCACCCCCCTGGCCTCCCCCCACCCCCTTCCCGGGCCCCCGCCCCTACTGGCCGCAGTACGCGTACACGCCGTCCGCGTACGGACAGCCGGGGCCGAAGCACTCGTAGCGACCGGGCCGCTCGTCCGTGTCGTGGCTCTGGGCAAGGACACCGTCGCGGCGCTGAACGCCATTGCCGCGATGGCCGCCCGCAGCCTCAAGCTCTTCGCCCGCCGCGACCCGTACGGGCGGTTGTCGGCGCCTGCTGTTACACATGAGGCCGGACCTGTTGCGGCTCAGGGGGATGGTTTCGGTGGCGGACGTCATGCGCAACGACGGGCTCGGTGCGCCGGTGGCCGGGATCTACGAAGAGCTGATCACCCGGCGGTTGGCCGAGCGAATGCAGGAACTCGACGCCGCAGGGCTGCTGGCGATCGACGAGCGGGTGGGCACGGAGTCCTCGCCACACGTGCTCGCTCGGCATATCGGCGCCACCGTCCGACGTGTGTTGCAGGACCTCCCGCCGGCCGAGCAAGTGGCCGCGGCGAACCACATCCTCACCTCCGTCGGCACCTTGCGGGGCGCCGCAGAGTGGATCAGCATGGTGGCGGACGGGCCGCGCCAGCTGATGGCGATCGCGGAGCAGAAGGCTCCGGGCGTGTACGAGATCCACCGCCCGGTGACACCGCTGTCCGAGACCGCGCTGATCACCAATTCGCCGGAAGACCCCAACCTGGGCTTCGAGTTGCGCGCCGAGCTGGCCACCGCCGACAGCATCGACCTGCTGTGCGCCTTCGTGAAGTGGCACGGCCTGCGCGTACTTGAGCAGCCGCTCAGGGCCGCGCGCGAACGGGGCGCCAGGATCAGGGTCATCACCACGACGTACATCGGTGCCACCGAGCGTCGCGCCCTCGACCGCCTGGTGCAGGACTTCGGCGCCGAGGTAAAGGTCAACTACGAGACGCGGTCGACCCGCCTCCACGCGAAGGCCTGGCTCTTCCGCCGCAAGACGGGGTACGACACGGCATACGTCGGCAGTTCGAACCTGTCCAGGGCCGCGCTGCTGGACGGTCTTGAGTGGAACGTACGGCTGTCGTCCGTGGCCACCCCCGCGGTGATGCGGAAGTTCGAGGCGACCTTCGACTCGTACTGGAGTGAACCGGCCTTCGAGTCGTACGACCCGGCACGTGATGGCGACCGCCTGTCCGAGGCGCTCACCGCGGCCGGTGGCGGCGCGGCCGGCGGTCGCTCCACATTGACGCTCTCAGGACTCGACGTACGCCCGTATCCGTACCAGCGGGACATGTTGGAGCGCCTGGAGGTCGAGCGGACGGTGCACGACCGGCACCGCAATCTGCTGGTCGCGGCGACCGGTACGGGAAAGACGGTCATGGCCGCCCTGGACTATCGCGCGCTTCGGCAGAAACTCGGCCGGGACCTGCGGTTGCTGTTCGTGGCGCACCGCCGGGAGATCCTGGAGCAGTCGCTGCGCGCATACCAGGAGGTGATCGGGGACGCGAACTTCGGCGAGGCCCTGCACTCCGGCGACATCCCGGCGAGTTGGGCGTATGTCTTCGCCAGCGTCCAGTCGCTCAACGCAGAGCGCCTGCAACAGCTCGACCCCGAGCACTTCGACGTCGTCGTGATCGATGAGTTCCACCATGCCACGGCGAAGACCTACCGCAGGATCATCGAGCACTTCGCACCGACCGAACTCCTCGGCCTCACCGCCACACCGGAACGGATGGAGGGCCCCAGCGTCCAAGACGAGTTCTTCGACGGCAGAATCGCCGCCGAGATGCGGCTCTGGGAAGCACTGGAGAACGACCTCCTCAGCCCCTTCCACTACTTCGGTATCACCGACACCACGGACCTGACCGGAATCACGTGGCGGCGTAGCTCGCAGGGGTACGACACGACGGAATTGAGCAACCTCTTCACCGCCGACACCGCGCGTGCCCGGCTCGTCCTGCGAGCCGTCAACGACAAGATCGCCGATCCTGGCTCGATGCGGGCACTCGGCTTCTGCGTGTCCGTCGCGCACGCCCGCCACATGGCAGCGTGCTTCCAGGAGGCAGGCCTGGCAGCTGTCGCCTTGTCCGGCGAAACGCCCAAGGAGGAACGCCGGGCGGCACTGGCCCGCCTGGCCTCTGGCGAACTCCAGGTGGTCTTCTCGGTCGACCTGCTCAACGAGGGGTTGGACATCCCCGACGTCGACACCCTGCTCCTGCTGCGTCCGACGTCCAGCGCGACGGTCTTCCTCCAGCAACTGGGTCGCGGGCTTCGCAGGAGTGAGGGCAAGGCGGTGCTGACCGTCCTGGACTTCATCGGGCAGCACCGCGCCGACTTCCGCTTCGAGGAGCAGTTCGGCGCCCTCACCGACCTGCGCAGGAACCGCCTCGCGGCAAGCGTGGAGCAGGACTTCCCGCAACTGCCGTCGGGCTGCCAGATCATCCTCGAACGCAAGGCGAAGGAACGGATCCTCAAGAACATCCGCGACCGGATCGGCATCAATGCGCCGCAGTTGGCGCAGGAGATCGCCCGATACGCCCGGCCACTCCTCGCCGACTACCTGCACGAGAGCGGCCGCGACATCAAGCAGATCTATCGCGGCGGCAACTCCTGGACGGCGCTCCTGCGCCGCGCAGGCCTGCTCCCGGGCAACGCACCAGATGGTGAGGACAAGCTCCTCCGGAGGACGCCCGCCTTCCACCACGTCGACGACCCGGTACGGATCGACGCTTACACCCGCCTGCTTGCCGACGACGCCCCGGAGTACGACGCCCTCGACCCACGACTCCAGGCGTACGCCCGAATGCTGGTCTTCTCGCTCTGGCCGAGCGGTGCCTCCTTCTCCGGGTACGGGGCGGCTCTGCGCTCGCTAGCGACGCAACACGCGTTCCGTGACGAGGCCCGGCAGATCCTCGCGTACAACCTCGCGCACACCCAGCACGTCCCCGTACCCCTGCTCGGCGACCACTCGGGGCTTCCGCTGACCGTGCACGGCTCCTACAACCGCGAGGAGATCCTGACCGCACTCGGGCAGACCGCAATCGGCGGCTACGGACCCGACAAGTTCCGGGAGGGCGTCAGGTGGTGCCCGAACATCGCGACCGACGCTCTGCTCGTCACCCTGGAGAAGGACGCGAAGGACTTCTCCCCACAGACCCGCTACCGCGACTACGCGATGAGCGAGACGCGATTCCACTGGGAGAGTCAGAACGCGACATCCGACACCTCACCGACCGGCATCCGCTACCGCACCCACGCCGACCGCGGCACACATGTCCTGCTGTTCGTCCGCCGCTTCAAGCACACCGACATCGGCGGTCCGCAGCCGTGGATGCTGCTCGGCCCCGCACAGTTCGTCGAACACCGGGGCAGCAAACCGATGGGCATCGTCTGGGACCTCCACCACCGCATGCCGGCCGACGTCTGGACGTACTCCGCCATCGCGGCCGGCTGACTGCGCAGGGCTACCTGGGCATACCATGGGCCACTCGTACCTGGTCGGCGATCCCGGCAAGCCGCATTAGGACGTCCCGGACGGCCCTGACTCCCAGCACTCCGGGTGCGGGCCGCAGCTCGCGCCACCGCATCGGCGCCGCGTGGGCGAGCACTCCTGGGCGGAGCTCCACCGATACGAGGAGGAGGTCGCGGTCGTCCTCGTCCAGGAGTTGGAAGACGTCCACGTCGGTCAGGACGCCGACGGCCCGGGCACCGATGAGGAGGGCGTCAAGGACCGACGAGTCCGCCCAGCAGTGGGACGCGTCGAACGCTTCGTACATCTCGGCGTGAACGGCGGCAATTTGCGTCTCCTCCACGCTCACCGGACGGCGCCGGTTGGTTCGGCGTCCGACGGTACCGCCGCACCCGGCCAGGCGGGATCAAGGGTCTCGCCGACCTCCGCCTCGAAGTGCGTCTGAGCCTGGTCCAGGACGGTGTCCGGGTCACGGCCGTTGGCAGCAAGCCAGTGGAGGAGGTCGGTGATCAGGGCGACGGCCACCGTGTCCGCGGCATTGCGGGTGGCGGAGATACGAGCCCTGGGGGTGCGCGGGTCGCGGTCGTAGCCCTCGATGACCTTCGCGGCACGGTCAATGCGGTGGCCCCAACGCTGCTGGTCGGCGCGGGTGACGGTGAACTCGCAGCAGACCGCCTTGCCCCTGGGCGTCGGGGTCGAGATCCAGCTGCCGGAGACGGCGGTGACAAGGGCGAGCCCGCGGCCAGTCTCCTCGTCCGACGCGGGTGCCTCGCGGGACGGCAGGCTACGGCTCGTGTCGTGCAACTCGACTCGTAGCTGATCGCCGTCCGGATGGAGCGACAGGCCCTGCTCACTCGCCCACAGTCGCCGGACCTGTGGGCGGTCGTACACGAGAGCGTGCTACGGCACACCGTCGGAAATAGTCACGTGATGCAGGCGCAGCTCGAACGCATACTGGAATCGTCCGCCTTGGCGAACGTCACCGTGCAAGTCCTGCCCTTCGACGCTGGGAGCTATCCGGCCACTGGGCCGTTCACGGTACTGGGCTTCCCCGAACAGGAGGATCCAGATGTGGTCTACCGAGACGGGGTGACCGACGCTGTCTATCTTGAACGCCCCGAGGACATCGGGCAGTACACCAGGGCGTTCGACAACCTACGGGCGCTCTCACTGAGCCCGCAGAGATCTATCGACCTGATCGAAGCCACGATCCGAGGACTTACCTGATGAAGGACCGCTCGCGCGGCACATGGCACAAGAGCAGCTACAGCAACGGCGGCGGGGGTAACTGCGTCGAGGTCGCTCACACATCGGAGCCCATACGCGTCAGGGACTCCAAGGACCCCGGGGGGCCTGAACTGGAGTTCTCCGGTGGGGCGTGGGACGCGTTCGTGCGGGAGGTGCAGCGGGGCGGAACCGTGTTCGGGGGAGAGTGAACCGCGGACAGGGTGTCGGTCGGCCGTCGACAGAGGCCGGCGCAACGGAGCGAGGACCGGAGGGTCAGATTGGCATATGCCGCCGGAATGGCCATAGCGACTCCGGGGGCCGGCCCGGGCGGGGCGCCGGTGGGGGCGACCTGGGGGGTGGTGGGGGATGTCGGGGTTTGGGGTGGTTGATTTCCTCGACGGATTCGACCTGGAAAAACGTGTGACGTGGCTGTAACACTCTGTATCTGACGGGTCGACAGCAATGCACGGGGGCTCGTACGCACCCGGCGGTGGCGACCGGCCGCCCGGTGGACGCCGATGCGAGCGAGGAGGACCGGGGCAGTGCAGCCAGATGCGAGGGCCGGGCGGATGCCGGGCGCGGGATGGTTCAGCCGGGTGCCTGGTGCCGTGTTCGAGGCAGGGGCCGAGGCGGGGGCCGGGGCGGCAGGGGTCGCAGCGCGGGTGGCCGTGGAGAAGTACCCGCTGCCGCAGCAGCACGCTCAGGTGCTGCGCGAACTGACCGCCGGCGTGGAGGAGTCCGCCGACGCCATGCGGCAGGGCGACGGTACGGGCGAGGGCGGGCTCGAGGTGGCGCTCGCGCTGGACGCCGCGATGGCCCGGCGCGGGGTGCGGGTACGGGCGGTGTACCCGCGGGCGCTGCTGGCGGTGCCGCAGCACGCCGCCCACCTGCGGCAGGCCTCGGACGCCGGCGTGAGCGTACGCGTTCTCGACCACGTGCCGCACGACCTGATGGTCTTCGACCGGCAGACGGTCTGCCTGACGGCCGAGTCGGCGGCGGACTCCGAGGGCGGCGCCGCGCCGCTCGTGCGGGTCAAAGGGCCCTTGCTGGCCGCCTCCTTCGCGGCGATCTACGAGTCGTACTGGCAGCGGGCCACTCCGCTGTCGCGTACGTCGGCGGGGCCGCACCACGTCCAACTCGGCGCGCGGGAGAAGGCGGTGATCCGGTTGATGACCAACGGCTACAGCGATGACAGGATCGCCAGGAAGCTGGGCATCACGACCCCGGACGTGCAGTCGGTGATGGCCGCGCTGATGGAACGGCTGCACGCCGGCAGTCGTTTCGAGGCCGGGTACAAGCTCGCCCGCGAGGTCGATCCGCGGGACTTGTGAACGAGTGCGACCCTCGAAATACACGGGCCGGTGGCGGCCCGGGAGGGAGCCGTGAGCGGTATGCGCGACCGCGAGGCCATGCAGACCCTGCTCGCCCGGGCCCGGGCGCGGGTCGATCCCGGGGAATTCGGGCTCGCCCCGCGCGGCGATCCGCGGGGCCGCAAGGTCGCGGGGCTCACGCACGACCACATGACGCGGCTGCTGGGCTGGCCCGACCACAAGTACGGCTATGTCGAGCGCGGCCGGCTCGCCGTCATCGAGACCGAGCTGCTCGAACCCATCGCGCGGATACTGCACTTGTCCGACCACGAGTGGGAGGCGCTGGTCCTCTACGCGACCGGGCTGCCGCCCGCCTACCGGCTCGACCCGCAGCTGGGTCGGGCGGTACCGAGGGCCTGGGAGCAAGTGCTGCGCGGCTCACGCGAGATGGCGTACGTCAGCGACGCCGCCTGGGACATGGTCGCGTACAACTCCGCCTTCACCCGGGTCTTCCAGCGGCGCGAGGTCCCGGGCAACGTCATGCGCTGGATGCTGCTGGCCCCCGAGGCCCGCGTCACCCTCGGGGACTGGGAGAACAGCTGGCTGCCGCTGCTCGTACCGCAGTTACGGGCGGCCGTCGTCGCCAACCCGCACAACAGGACGCTGGCGCAGTTGCAGGCGGACGCCGGGCGCGACCCGGTGGTGGCGCGCTCCCTGAACGAGCCGACGGGCGAGTACATCGGGCCGCGGGCGGAGAACGCCCTGCCGCTGATCCACGCCGAACTCGGGCCGGGATGGGCCACGTTGTGTGCGGCGGGACCCTTCGGGGTGCCGAGCGGGCGGCTGATGTTCGTCCTGTTCGACCAGGGCGAGCGGCCGCGCCCCGGACCCGCCATCTCGGCGCCGGCGACCGAGGCGGTGGACCCGGTGCGACCCGGACAGCCCGAGCCGCGAGAACGGCCCGGGCCGCCAGGTGAGACCGCCAGTACGTCCGTGCGGCCCGCCGGGCAGCACAATGAGTCACCATGAACTTCCCTCTGCCGCAGGCCCTGCGGTCGCTGACACCGAACGTCCACGCTTGGCTCCCGGACGGCCACGCGACCTGGGGCATGGCCAACTGCGTCGTCGTGACGGGACGACACGCGGGATCCGGCGCCGCACTCCTGGTCGACACCCCGTACACCGCCGACATGACCCGCCACCTCCAGCAGCTCATCGCGGCCCTCGGCGAGGGCAAGGGCACAAGCGAAGGCAAAAGGGATGACGACGACGGCTCAGCAGCGCGGCCCGACATCCGTACGGTCGTCAACACGCACGGTAACGGCGACCACTCGTACAGCAACGGCCTTTTCCCCGGCGCCGAGATCATCGCCACCGACGCCAACGGCGAGCACCTGTGCGCCGAGCCCTCGCCCGCCGCGCTGGCCGGGCTGATCGCCGGGAGCGACCCGGACACCGCCTTCGGGGCGTACGTGAAGCGGCACTTCGGCCGCTACGGCGACTTCGGCGGCGTGCCCGTCGTCCGCCCGAACCGCACCTTCAGCGGCGAACTCGACCTGGATGTCGACGGGGTGGCGGTGCGGCTGATCGAGGTGGGGCCCGCGCACACCGCGGGCGACCTGATCGTGCACCTGCCGGAGGAGGGCGTCGTCTGCGCGGGCGATGTCCTCTTCAACGAGGACCATCCGGTGCACTGGGCGGGGCCGTTGGAGGCGGTGCACCGCGCCTGCGTGCGCATCCTGGACTGCGCTCCGCGGGTCGTGGTGCCGGGGCACGGCCCGGTGATGACCCCCGCGGATGTCCGCCGCTACGCCGACTACGTGTGGGACTTGCGGGCCGCCGTCCACCGCGGGCACGCGGCGGGCCGCCCGCTGCCGGTGCTCGCGGCCGAGCTGATCGCCGAAGACCCCTACCCGCACTGGGGCCTGCCCGAGCGGATGGCCGTACTCGCCGCGATCGAATACCGCGCACTGGACGGCGTCACCGAACGCCCCGACCTGGTGGGCCTGCTGGCCTTCGCGGCCGGTTTCGCGCACGACCGGGTGAGCGGTACGGCGGCCGGGAGCGTACCGGCCCGCAGCAGCGGCTGAGCAACCACGCCCGAGCGGCAGCCGCCGGCAGCGGCTGAGCAACCACGCCCGAGCGGCAGCCGCCGGCAGCGCCTGAGCAACCGCGCGCGAGCGGCTGCCGCATGGGGACGATATGCCGACGACCCCGGCGTCGGGGGGGGTGTACGCCGGGGCCGCCGGCTGTTCTTGGGGCGGCGGGCCGCAGGGCCTGCGGGTGACCGATTCGGCGGACGTGCGCGGCCACGCGCACGTCCGAACGCACCGGCGTCGAGGGGCGGCGCCTCAGACGGCGACGTCGTGGCCGTACAGCCACGGCACCGGGTCGACCGGCGCGCCGCCGCCCGGCCGTACTTCGAGGTGCAGATGCGGCCCGGGAACATTGCCGGTCGCGCCGACCCGGCCGATCGTGTCGCCCGTGGTGACCTCACCGGACGTGGCGACCATCGTCGAGAGGTGGCAGTACCACAGCTCGGTGCCGTCATCGAGGCGCAGGACCACCCGGTAGCCGTACGAGCCCGCCCAGCCGGCCGAGGTGACCGTGCCGCTGTGGACGGCGTGCACCGGGGTGCCGGTGGGGGCGGCGAAGTCCTGGCCGGTGTGGGTGGCCCACATGTTGCCGGACTCGCCGAAGGCGGCGGTGAGGGTGTAGGACGCCACCGGCTTGACGTAGGAGGCGGCGAGTTGGGCGAGCCGGTCGGCCTCGGCCTTCGCGGCGGCCTCGGCGGCGGCCCTGGCCTTCGCCTCGGCCTCCGCCTTCGCGGCGGCGGCCTGCTCGCGCACCTTGCGGGCCGCGGCTTCCTTCGCCGCCTGCTCGGCGGCGAGCTTCTCGGCCGCCTCGCGCTCGACGCGGGCGGCGGCCTCGCGCTGCCGGGTGACCTGCTCGATGATCCGGGTGCGGAGGGCTTCGCCGGGGTCGGCGGGAGCGGCGGCGGGCGGGGCCGCGTCCTCGTCGCCCGCGGGGTCCCGGCCGGCGTCGGTCGCGTGAACGACGGCGGAGGGGTCGTACGAGGGGGTGCCGACCGCGACGTCGGGCTGCGCGGCCGCGATGGCCGGCGCCGGGAGGACGTCGAGGGCGTCGGGGAAGGCGGGCGTGTCGGGCAGCGATATCGGGGGCGCGGTGGCGGGTGCCTCGGCCGCCGCCGCCACTCCGCCGGCGCCGACCGCGGCCATTGCCGCGATGCCGATCATGGTGGACCCGACGGCGGCACCGCGGGCCGGCAGCCCGGCGCGCTGCCGCGGGAGGCGGAGCTGGCTGCGCAGGCCCGCGGCCTCGGAGCCGTAGTCGAACTCGCCGTCGGAGCCGGAACCGGAGTCGGAGGCGGCGGGGCCGTCGGACGGGCCGCCGACCGGCACGGACTCGTCCCGCTCCCCGAAGGGCCACTCCCCGGTCGGTTCTGCTACCGGGGCAGGAGCGTAGGCAGGCTGGTTGGACGCCACGGGGGCGCACTCCTTTCCTTCCTTCTCGCCTACCGGGTTAGCTGACGGGTTCGGAGCAGGAAGGTCTCCTACGGGCCTGACGGCTGCCCGATTCACCCCATTGGACCCCTCCCGCGGTAGCGGAAGGGCGGGTCCCCGGTTCCCGCGGACGGGATTCGGCAAGCGCACGGTGCCGCCTGTCGGCGGCGGTGACGACCGCGCTGCGTTATCGAACGTTAATAGAGCCGGAGAGGTTTTCCAAGCCGAATCGGAGAGTTGGGGGTGGGAACCAATCGGACAGGGTGTATGTAGAGCATATGAACCGGACACGCGGCGTGGCCTGACGGTGATGTGAGCGTGTGTCAGTCGTTATCGGAGCGGTCGGCATGACTACGGGCGGTGAGTCGGTGACGGCAGGGCGCAATGGCGTACGAGTCCCGGCCGGTACGGGCGTGCGCGGGCGCACAGGCGGGGGCGCGAGGCGGAGTGCGCTCCGCCGTGCGGATGAACGCGCGGACACGGACGGCCGCACGGGCGGGCAGGCCGGGGTGCGCGCGGAGATATCCGCGGGACCGGCGACAGGGGTGCCAGTGGTCTGGACCTGTGCCAATTCGCGAACCGCTTGGCATGCCATGGGCGCGGGCCGCACGATGGGCGGGCCCCACGTTCTTGTCATGCACCCGTCCCCACCATGACGCCTCAGGGAGCCTTCGATGGAACGCCCCAACTCCGCCGTGCCCAGTCGCCGTTCGCTGCTGCGCGGCGGGCTCGGACTCGGTGCCGCCGCCACCGGGGGCCTGGCCGCCGGCCTCCGGCCCACCGGCACCGCCCAGGCCGCCACCGCGTCCGGCAGCCCCCGCGCCGCGGCGGTCGACTACCCGTCAGCCACCTGGGCCCCGGCCAGCACCGCCAACTACACCGCGGCCAACCGCCCGACCACCTATCCGGTGCAGCTGGTGATCATCCACGTCACCCAGGAGACCTTCACCGACACGATCTCGCTCTTCCAGAACCCGGCACACGCCGCCGCGGCACATTACGTCGTCCGGTCCGCCGACGGCGCCATCGACCAGTGCGTCCGCGAGCACGACGTCGCCTGGCACGCGGGCAACTGGGACTACAACACCCGCAGCATCGGCATCGAGCACGAGGGCTGGGTGGACCAGCCGGCCTACTTCACCACGGCGCTGTACCACTCCTCGGCGGCACTGACCGCGGCGATCTGCGACAAGTACGGCATCCCCAAGGACCGCAACCACATCCTCGGCCACTCCCAGGTACCCGGCACCGACCACACCGACCCGGGTCCGAACTGGGACTGGGTGCGGTACATCCGGCTGGTCAACGGGGTCTGACGCCGGCCTGGTCCCGGCCCGCTCCCCCGCGGGCCGGCGCGGTCAGCGCGGCTCGCGGCCCCCGTCGGGGCCGTCCAGCGGGAACATGACGCTGAGCCGGGGCAGCCGCCTGGCCGCCTCCTCCTCGTCGCGGGCCGTCCAGCGGCGCCCTGCCGGGTCACGGCCGCCGGAGGGCGCGGGGGACCAGGTACGCCCCGGGACGTCGGCAGCGGCGCCCTGGGAGGCCCGTACGGCGGCGTAGAAGGCGTCGCCGAAGTCCTCGGCGGGGCCGGTCGCCAACTCGTACGCCTCAAGCCCGAGCGTGTCCAGGGCCGGCCAGCCGGGGCGGTCCTCGGCGGACCAGCCGGCCCGGGGGCGGCCGGCCAGCCGGGAGACCTCGGGCGCGTAGGCGAGGACGTCGGGGTCGTTCACCGCGGCCTCGAAGACGGCCCGGCCCAGCCCGATCAACCAGTACTGGAAGGCGCGGAATGCGTCGTTGGAACACCAGCCGCCGAAGATGCGGTCGGCCGCCCCCCACAGATTCCAGGTGAAGGCTTCTTCGGTCGCACGGTCGAGGCGGACCTGAAAGCCCACGATCGCTTCGGCGGGCAGTCGCGCGAGCGCTTGGCGCAGCCAGGCATCCCGCTTGTCACCGCCGATTCCCTGCCGCCGGGAGTCCTCAAGGAGGGTCCAGAAGGAGTCGGTGTCCATACTCGCTGACTATGCCAGGGGCGCCTGACCACTCCAATTCCGCAGCCCGAAAAGCTCAGTTGCTGGACAGCGGCGGAAGGGGCGCCCGGGCGGGTACGGCAGCGGTGCCGCACCCGCCGCCCATGGCGCACCCGCCGACCCGTCCGCGATGCGGTGCCACTTGTGGCACACCTGTCCCACTCGTCGCATTCGCACTGCCTGACGGCGCCCACCGCCGCCCCGACCCGGCCGCCTGGCGCTCCCTCGGCCAGCGGTCCGGGGCAGCCGCCGAAACGCAGGAGCGGTCATTGGTGCCGCCACACAGCGCAATGGGGCGCGTATTTTCGCCGCGCACAGGGGCAGGGATCGCGGGTTCAGCGATTCGCTCGGCGAGCGTACGCGGTCGGAAAGTCGTTGCGGAATAAATGACTTTCCGTACGGTCACGAAAGCGTATGGCGCGCTGCTTTCGGCGCGCTGTGCATTTCGCCCGTACGGGCGAGCCAGAGGCTTTTCCCGGCTGCTTTGCGGCGCTGCGCGAAGCCCGGGTCGGCGCCCCGCGCGCACCGGGACGACGGTGGGGACATACGTGCTCCGGCACACCTTTGCTTTCCGCGCGGCCCCCTGCGGAGTGGACCGGGCGGCCCATCGCGGTGGACCCGGGGGCGGGTTGGTACGCCGCCGAGCGCGCCGCGGGCCGGTACGTGACGGACGCCGGTGGCCGACGTGGCCGCTGTGGCGTCGAGTTGCCGTCGTCGTGCCCGCCGTCGCAGCCCCGGCGCTCCGCTTCCGCCCGGTCGGCAGTACCCTCTTGATCCTCACGGCTCCTCCTCTCCGGCCCCTGGGCATTTCCCGGGCCCTGCTGACGTCTTGGACGCCCAGCCCTCTCGTGGGGGAAGGCCGAACGGACGCCGTGAGCCCCGGCAGATCCGCTCGGCTGCCGGTGGAACCCGTTAACGGAACCGGGCGTCGAGGGGCTGCGGACCGCGGCCCCTCCTCAAGGGGCAGCGCGAGGGGCGGATCAGGTGCACGACGACCACGACGGCACGGGAATACCCGGCGAGGACAAGACCAAGGCGGCAGCCGCGCAGGCGGCCGCGTCGCGTAGGACCGCGGCCCGGACCGCGAAGTCCGCGCAGGCGCCGGCGAACGGCACGCCGGAGGCCCAGCCGACCGGCACGGAGACCGCGGCCAAGTCGGCGCCGAGGGCGCGGAAGAGCCCCGCGCCGAAGGCGACGCCGCCCGCGGCGGCCCCGGCACAGCCCTCGGCCGCGCAGCCGACGGCGGCCCCGAAGGGGCGGAAGACGTCCGCGGCGAAGCCCGCGGCGGCGGGTACAGCCGCGGTTGCGGCCAAAGGTGCGGGTGCGGCTGCTGCCGCAGGCACTCGCGCGGCTACGGGTACGGGTCCCGCCAAGTCCGCAGGCACAGGCCCGACAGCGGGCACGGACGCAGCGGCGGCGGGCACGACCGCCAACACGGGTACGGCCACGAGCGCAGCCCCAGGCGCGGCTACGGGTACGGGTCCCGCCAAGTCCGCAGGCACAGGCCCGACCGCCAACACGGGTACGGCCACGAGTACAGCCCCAGGCGCGGCTACAGCTGCAAGCACCGGCGCGGTTGCGGGCGCGGGCGCGGCCAAGACCGCGGCCACCGGCACCGGCCCGGAAGCAGGCGCGAGTACGGACACGGCTGCGGACGCGGCCACAACTGCCGCCAACGGCAGGACCACCGGCGCAGGCGTGACCAAGGCCGCCGGCACAGGCACAGGCGCCGCTCCCGCTGCGAACGCAGGCGCGGCCAAAACTGCGGCCAAGGGCACGACGGCAGCCGCGGCCGCCAAGGGCGCCGGTGCGGCCAAGACCGCGGGTACGCGTACGGGCCCGGGCGCGGCTGCGAGCACAGGCACCGCAGCCGCAGCCGCAGCCGCCAAACCTGCGGCCAAGCGCACCGCCGCCGCCGGCGCCAAGCCCGCGACCGCCGCACAAGGCCAGCGGAAGAAGGCCGCCCCGGCAAAGGCCGTCCCCGCCAAGCGCTCCGCCGCACCGCAGAAGGCCGCGGCAGCCAAGGCGCGGCCCGCGAAGGCGGGGGCGGGCGCGACACCCGCCGCCCCCGCCAAGGCGGCACCGCCCGCTCCCCCCGCGGGCGGCCCGTGGCAGGCGCCCGGGTACGCGCACGACGAGAATGCGGGCGCCGCCGGCCAGGGCAACGCGGTGCGGGCGCGGCACGAGGCCAGCGGCACACCGGTCGCGATCACGTACCTGCCGGGCGCGCTGGCCGGGGACCCGGTCTTCCGGGAGGAGTTCCGCGGCGAGGCCGAAGCACTCCGCGGGGCCGGCTCGCCCTACGTGGCGCAGCTGTACGCGTACGTCGAGGACGGACCGCACGCGGCGGTCGTACGGGAGCCGGTCGACGGCGTCGGCCTGGACGCGCTGCTCACCGACAAGGGGCTGCCGGCCGGGCCCGAGGCGGCGCTCGCGGTCCTCAAGGGTTCGCTGCTCGGCCTCGCCGCCGTCCACGAGGCCGGCGTCCTCCACCGCGGCTACCGGCCCGCGAACGTCCTGCTCACCGCCGAGGGCCACGTCAAGCTCATCGACGTCGGCCTGGCAGAGCGCGCCACCTCCGCGGCACCCACGCCCCCCGAGGCACCCTCGGCGCCCACGCCCCCCGAGGCCCCAGCGACGCCCGCGCCCCAGGCAACCCCCGCGCCCCCGGCGACCGCGCCGACCACGCCGACCACGCCGACCCCGGCCTCCGACATCCACGCGGCGACAGCCGCCTTCCACCAGAGCCTCACCGGCGCGGCGGACGTACCCGCCCCCGAGCCCGTACAGCCACTGCTCGACAAGGGATTGGCCGAGGACCCGGCCCAACAGCCCCAGAGCGCGTCGGACTTCGCGGCCGAGGTGGAGACGGTCGCCGTCGCGGCCTACGGCGAGGACTGGGAGCAGCGCGGGCAGCACGGACTGGCGCTGCTCGTCGGCCGGTTGCTGGCGCCACCCGCCACGGTCCTGCCGGCCGCCGCCCCGCCGGCTCCACCGGCTCCGCCCGCACCGCCCGTGCAACCCACCCCCGCGGGACGCCGTTTCGGCGGGCGGGCCAAGGTCCTCGCCGTCATCGCGGCGGTCGTGATCGTCGCGGGTGCGGTCACCGTCACCGCCGTGGCGACCGGCAACGACAAGGGCGACACCGCCGCCGCGGTGAAGCCCGCCCCGACGGCCACCGCTGCGCCCACCTCGGCCCCGGCTCCGGCCCCCACCACGCCCTCCGCGTCGGCCAGCCCGACGGCCAGCCCCTCGGCAACGGAGGCGCCCGCCGCCCCGACCCCGACCGCCTCGCACTCCCCGACCAGCCGCCCGACCACGACCCCCAGCACCTCCGCGTCGCCCACCGCCTCGGCCGACCCCACGAAGCCAGCCGGTCCTGCGGCGGGACCGCACGTCTCCTCCGTCTCCGTCTCGGGCAGCTGCGATGCCGGCGCCGGTAAGGCGACCGCGACGGTGTCCGTGCAGTACGACGGCACCGCGGCGGGCACCCTGCACCTCAAATGGTGGCATAACGCCACGGGCACGCCCCAGGGCGCGGGCAAGGTGACCCCGGTGAGCGCGAAATTCCCCAAGGGCGCGGTGAGTTACACCTACACCTCGACCATCACCTTCGACTCCGATCCAAGCCACCCCTACGTCGGAGTGACCGTCTCCACCGACCCGGCAGCCGCCTCCGGCAACCGCACGTCCACCGTCGTCTGCCACTGACCAGCAGCGGCAACCGGCCCCGCCCGGGCGACGAAGTGCCGTCGCCCGGGCGGGGTTTCGCGCAGGGGCGCGGCTCAGGCCGCGGCGTCCTGCGCGCGGGTGTGCGCGACCAGCGCGTTGGCGTGGCCGTGGCCGAGTCCGTACTCGGAGGTGAGCCAGCCGACGAGTTCCCCGTGCCGGGTCAGCGGGGAGGCGCGGATCAGGCCCTGCCACTCCGCGATCGGGCGGCCGTACTTCTTCTCGATCGAGGGGAAGTAGCTTGCGGGGCCGCTCTTTTCTGTGGTCATCCCGGTCTCCTCCGGCTGCGCGTTCTGGTCCGTCGCAGAGATGGACCGGCCGGAGGCGGGAAAGTCATCGGTCCTGCGGCGGCGAAGCGAGCGCGGTCGCGGGGGACGCGTCGGCGGGGTCGGCCCGGGGCTTCTCGGGGATCGGCGGGGCCGGCGGCGCGGCGCGCGGGTCGGGCTGGCGGCAGGGGGCCTTCCACCGGCCCTCCTCCTGGGACCAGTCGCCGTCCCGGGCGAAGCCGCACTGGCCTAGGGTGCGGTCGATGTCGGCCGGGGGAAAGCCGTCGTCCGCGCTCCGGGGGGTGACGGTGACCACGAGGGCGTCCACCTCGCCGCGGTCGGGGTGGTTGTCCAGGCTCTGCACGGTCAGGTGCCACTTCTCGCCGTCGCGGACCGCCTCCGCCCGGTAGGGCGCGCTCGGCAGCGCGCCGTCGCTCTCGGCCGTACCGCCTGCTTCGGTCTCCGCCACGGATACCCCTTCCTCGTCCCGTCCGCCTTCCCCGCGTGCGCCCCGGGAATCCGCCCGGCCGGTCCGCGCAGCCCCATCCGCGCACCCCCGTCCGCGCCGCCGTGTGCCTGTCCTGCCGGTTCGCGGGCAGACGTGTCTGTTACGGCGGCCGCCGCGGCGACCGCGACCGAGCCGAGGCGAAGGAGCGGACGGATGAGCGGGGTACGAGTGACCACCACGGCCGAGGTCGCGATGGAGCTGGGCACCTACGGCGCCGAGCGGCAGGAGGAGATCCACGAGGCGCTCGACCGGCTGGCGGACGCGTCCGCGATCGGGGTCGGCGCGCCAGACGGCGTCGGCCTGCGGGCCGAGGTGATGCCGGGCATGTACGCGCACTGGGTCCTGCTGGAGGCGCCGCGGCTGGCCATCGTGTGGCAGGTCGTCGTCGCCGACTGACGGGCGTGCGGCCGTACGGGCGTACGGGCATACGGGCGTACGGCCGCACAAGCGCACAAGCGCAGGCACACCGGTGTACGGCCGTATGCCCGTCGATGGCACGGGGGAAACGAATGTGCGCAGGGGTCGGATGTTCTGTCCCTGAGCGGTAACGCGCACCCTCAAGGGCGCGCGGCACAGGCAGGATGGCGTGCGGCGCCCCGGCGTCACTGCGAGCACACTGGAGAGAGGAACACCATGAGCATCAGGAACACCAGCCGCGGGATACCGGCGGTCCTGCTCCTCACCGCCGGATTCGCGCTGGCCGCGTGCGGCCCCTCCGACGACTCCTCCGGCCCGGCGGCCGTGTCCTCGCCGACCCCGTCGTCGTCCACGCCGCCCGCCTCCTCGACGGCCGCGCCACCGTCCGGGCCTGCCACGAGCACGACCGGCGACACCCCGGCGGCCACCAAGCCCAGCACCGCGAACGGCGCCGCCGGCTCGACGGTGGCGGGCTGCGCCACCAGCCGCCTGAAGATCACCACCGCGGACCAGAACAGCGGCGCCGGCAGCACCATGTTCGAGCTGGTCTTCCAGAACACCGGCAGCGCCCCCTGCACCCTGCACGGCTACCCGGGCGTCTCCTTCGTGACGTCCGACAACGCCCAGCTCGGCAAGGCCGCCGCCAGGACCGGCGGCGCGACTCCCGTCGTCACCCTGATCCCCAACGCCCACGCGTACGTCGACGTGCGCACGGTCAACGGCGTGGGCGGCTACGACCCGGCCGCCTGCAAGCTCACCAAGGTGCCGGCCCTGCGCATCTATCCGCCGAACCAGAAGCAGTCCGTCAACATCGCGTGGAATCAGGAGGAGTGCGTCGGCCCCACCATCCAGAACCTCCAGGTGGGTCCGGCCCACAGCAACCGCTGACCCCGCCCGGGCCGCGGCCATCCCCGCCATCGCCCCACGCTCGAACGGCAGTTGCGGATACGGTGTGAATTGCGCACCTGTGCGGGATCGTCGGGGTGGCACCAGGGGGGCGAATGGCCGACGGCTCGGTGCTCGCGAATCTGCATTTCGGGCGCGAGGACGCCGAACGAGACGTGACGGAAGGGCTGTTGCCACGCGGCGGGTTTCCGCCCAATGCCGCGTACCGCGCGGCGGTGACCGGCCGCAAAATGCTGATCATCGGGCGGAAGGGCTCCGGCAAGAGCGCCGTCTGCATGCAGCTGATGGCCGACAGCGCCTACACGTCGGGCAAGATCCTGGTCACCCCGGACGAGACCGCCGGTGAGGAGATCCGGCGGTTCGAATTGCAGGGGCTGCCGGGGGACTCGGCCAAGGCCCTGATCTGGCGTTCACCGTCCACGACTGGGGCGAGATACTGGTCAGGGGCCTGCCCACGCTCTACCTCGTCATGGAACGCGTACGCCTTCGGCCTGTTCCGGCGACATGTACGGCGGCGAGTCCGATACCGCGCCGGTGGCGGTGAGCGCGTGGATGGTCATGGTGTCGCCGATGAATTTCGCGATGCCGAAGTCCAGGACCTTGGCCGTTCCCTCCGGCAGCCGGGTGCCCGGTCGATCAGCAGGGTGATCAGGGCGTCGTGAACAGCGGCGGCGTCCGCGGGACGGTCGTCGGGCCGTTTGGCCAGCAGGCCCATGATCAGGTCGTTCAGCGCCGCGGGAAGGCCCTCGACGAGCGCACCCGGTTCGGCGGGGGTTGCGTCCAGGTGCATGCGCAGGAGGGCCATCGGATGGCGACCGTCGAAGGGCGGCCGGCCGGTCACCGCGTCGTAGAGCAGACACCCCAGGGAGTACAGGTCGCTGCGGTGGTCGATCTCCCGTCGCGGGGCGGGTGTTCCTGCGCGGCGGCCTTGACGCGGGTCGGAGCGGCCTCGGTGGTGGCCGCGGCGATGATGTCGTCGGCCCGCGCACGGGCGTCCGCCACGATCCGGTCGGCCTGGCGCTCGGCCTCGGCGGCGCGGGCGTCGGCCCTGGCCAGTGTGGACGCGCTGTCCTGCTCCGCCCGGAGCCAGGCCTGCCAGGACTTCGTCAGCACCCGCGCGGCCGGCGAGTCGGCGTACCCCAACTGGGCGATGTCCAGCGGATTGCCGCCCGGGGGTCCCGCCGCGGCGGGTGGCCCGCCGGTCGCGCCCGGCCGCTAGCCGGGGAAGGGGCCGCAGAGCCAGTTGCCCGGTTCCGCCGGGTCGTCACTGATCCAGAACTGGCTCCACAGCAGGGCGAATTCCTCGCGGCTGAGGTGGCCGTCGCCGTTCAGGTCGAGCAGTTCGAAGACGCCCGCGGTGTCCACCGGCTGCCCGTTCCAGGTCTCGACGAGCCTGCGGTGCTCCTCGGGGGAGATGACGCCGTCGCCGTTGGCGTCCACGGCGTCGAAGACGGTGTCGGCGGTCGCGGTGACGTCCGCGACCATGGCGGGCAACCGGTCGACGAGCAGCAGCACTTCGTCCAGGTCGACCGCGCCGTCCCCGTCGATGTCCCCGGTTTCCAGCAGCGTCGCCCACCAGCCCATCAGCAGCGTCTCCACCCGGGTACGCAGCTCCGTCCCCGGGCCGACTCCCGGCAGCCGGCTCCAGCGGGCGACGAGCGCCCTGAAGTCCTCCTCGCGCAGGTAGCCGTCGCCGTCCGCGTCGAACGCGGCGAACATCCCTTTGAGCTTGCGCTCCTGAAATATGCTGGCCATGAGCGGTCTCCCTCGACGCCGGACCGAACCGTGAACCGCCCGCGCCCGCCGTAACGGATCGCGGACAGCACGTAACGGTAGGCCGGGACGCGCCCGTACATCCACGGGCACATGCGCACGAAGCCTCACCCGCGCGGTCGGTCCCGTCCGCCCCGCGCACAGCGCCCCGCCCCTTGGGCCAAGGGGCGGGGCGCCGGGCTGAGTTGAGTCGTCGGACCTCAGCAGGAGAGGTTGTTGCCCGCGGGCACGCCCAGGATGGACGTGAAGCTCTGGTAGGCGTTGACGCGGGACTGGACCTGGGCGGGGTTGCCGCCGTTGCACTCGATGCTGCCGTTGATGCTGCGGATGGTCTCACCGAAGCCGGCGCCGTTGACCATGGCGTTGTGCGGGGTCATCGTGCCGGGGCCCGACTGGGTGTTCCAGTACCACAGGCCGGTCTTCCAGGCGATGGACGCGTCGGTCTGGACGAGGTTCGGGTTGTGCAGCAGGTCGATGCCCAAGGAGTCCCCGGCGGCCTTGTAGTTGAAGTTCCAGCTGAGCTGGATCGGCCCGCGGCCGTAGTACGCCGACTGTCCGGCGGGGCAGCCGTAGGACTGGCTCGTGTCGCAGTAATGGGAGTAGTTGGCGGTGTTCTGCTCCACGATGTAGACCAGACCGCCGGTCTCGTGGCTGACGTTGGCGAGGAAGGCCGCGGCCTCCTGCTTCTTCACCGTGTCGCTGCCGGTGGTGGCGAAGCCCGGGTACGCGCCGAGTGCCGCGGTCAGGCCGCTGTAGGTGTAGAAGGAATTCCGCCCGGGGAACATCTGGTTGAACTGCGCCTCGCTGACCACGAATCCGCCGGCCGGCGGCGGGGTGGTGCCGCCCGATCCGCCGGTGCCGCCGGTGCAGGTGTACGGGCTCCAGTACCAGGTGCTGATCGTCGGGTCGTAGCCCGGGTTGTCGTGGGTGGCAATGTAGTAAAGGCCGTTGGTGTACTGCACGATGGCGCCGGTGGTGTAGGCGTGGCCCGCCGCCCAGGCCGGGTAGCTACAGCCGCCGCCGGTCGATCCGCCGGTGCCACCCGTACCGCCGGTGCACCCGCCCTGATCGGCCCAGACGTCGGCGGCGCCGGGCGTCTCGCCCTGCGTCCACCATTTCGCGGACCAGTTGTGGCTGTTGTACGAGGCGGACATTCCGCCGGTGTAGACCGAGGACGAATTCCACGCGGTGGCGCAGTCGGCCGCCGAGGCGGTGGACGACATGGGCACCAGGATCGCCAGGCCCACGATGGCCGCGAGCGCGGCCAGGAACGCGATGAGACGCTGTCTCGACACGTGACCACTCCTTATGGGGGTTCGGGTGGGGTCGGGGCTCACTCCAACGCATTGGTCTGGACCTGTCAAGAGCCCGGGGTGTACCCGGCGCCAACCGGGCAGGCAGCGGCGGGCTTGCCGCGTACCCGTGGACGTACCTGCCGGTGTGCCCACAGGTGTGCCCGCCGCCGGGACGTACGGGCGGTAATGGCAGGCGGCTTGTCGCACTGACGCGCTACGCTGACGGCCACAGCTCAACCACCTCCCGGTGTGCAGGCCGCGGTTACTTCTTTTTGGCAGAACCACTTCGGTGGGCGGGGATCGAACCCCGCAGAACCGCAGCCGCCTTGTTCTCGGGAGGCACAGCATCGGGGGGTGCCCGGTGCGCAGGCAACGGATACTTCTTTCTGCAAAAAAGAAGACCCGGGTTCGAATCCCGGCGGTCTGACGCAGGTCAGGCTGTGGTGCAGCGGCCCAGCACATTGTCTCCGTCGCCGACCCTGATCTCGGGCACCCACCCCATTGCTGCGCTTCCCCTCCCGCACGAGGGGTTCTTCCATGTCCAGGTTCAACACCCGTACGGCCAGGCCGTCCGCCGAATCGCCCGTACGGTCGACCGGAGAGCGCACCCCGACCGCCGAGGGGGCGGCCGGTTACCGGCGCGACGCGAAGTCGGAGCTGTTCCTGCTGGCGGTCGCCAACTTCGTCGGCACCGACACCTTCTACGAGAAGGGCGGGGACCGCGACGACCGCTACACGCAGCTCGTCCGCCACCTCGCCCTCGACGACCCCGAGTGGGTCGCCCGGATGCTGGCGTGGCTGCGCGGCGACGGCAACATGCGGACCGCCGCGATCGTGGGCGCCGTCGAATACGTCAAAGCCCGGCTGGACGACGCCCGTTCGTACGAGCGGAGCCGCAAGGAGCAGGGCGCCGACGTGCCGGCCACCGCGCTGTCCGGCGACGGCCTGCCCGCCTCGGTCACCGCGAACCGCCGGGTGATCGCCTCGGTCCTCAAGCGCGCCGACGAGCCTGGCGAGCTGCTCGCCTACTGGACATCCCGCTACGGGCGGCGCATACCGAAGCCGGTGAAGCGGGGCATCGAGGACGCCCTCGGCGACCTGTACACCGAGCGCGGCCTCCTGAAGTTCGACACCGCGTCCAAGGGCTTCCGGTTCGGCGATGTCATCGAACTCGTCCACCCCGCGCCCAAGGCCGCCTGGCAGGGCGACCTGTTCCGGCACGCCATCGACCGCCGCCACAACCGCGACAACCCCGTACCGGACTCGCTGCGCCTTCTCGACGCCCGCGCGCGGATCACGCGGTGGCCGGTCGAGGAGCGGCGCGAGGCGGTCCGGCGCCCGGACGCGGCGGATCTCCTCAAAGACGCCGGTATGACCTGGGAGGCGCTGGCCGGTTGGCTCCAGGGGCCGATGGACCGGGCGGCGTGGGAGGCGGTCATCCCGTCGATGGGGTACATGGCGCTGCTGCGCAACCTGCGCAATTTCGACGAGGCGGGCGTGTCCGACGAGGTGGCCGCCACGGTCGCGGCGAAGCTCGCCGACCCCGGTGAGGTGGCCCGCTCCCGGCAGCTGCCGATGCGGTTCTACTCGGCCTTCAACGCGGCGCCGTCGCTGCGCTGGGGCCACGCCCTGGAGCAGGCGCTCACGGCGTCGCTGGGCAACGTTCCGGTGCTCGGCGGCCGGACGCTGGTCATGGTGGACACGTCCGGGTCGATGAACGGGGCCTTCTCCCGCGACGGTTCGCTGATGCGCTGGGACGCCGCGGCGCTGTTCGGCCTGGCCCTCGGCCGCCGCGCCGCGTCCGCGGACGTGGTGTCGTTCTCCAGCGCCCGCCTCTACGCCCGCGACGCACCCGGCGCGAAGACCAGGGCCTTCCCCCTCACCCGCGGCGGCTCGCTCCTCGGCGACGTGCAGAAGTGGAAGGACGGCGGCTGGTTCCTGGGCGGCGGCACCGACACGGCGGCGGCGCTGCGGAAGGAGTTCGCCGGCCACGACCGGGTCGTCGTCGTCACCGACGAGCAGACGGGCGCGGACCCGCGCGAGGTGACCGCGGCGATCCCGGCGACGGTGCCGATGTACACCTGGAATCTGGCCGGTTACGAGGCCGGCCACGCCCCGTCCGGCGAACTCGACCGGCACGCTTTCGGCGGCCTCACCGACGCGGCGTTCCGCATGATCCCCCTCCTGGAATCCGCCCGCACCACCCACTAGCCCTGGTCCCCCTGAGCCACCCCCCGCCCGCTCGCCACCGCCCAGGCGTACGTCCTCGGCGCCCCCGACCCCGGTCACATCGGCACGCTCCTGGCACGGGCCGACGTCGCCTACTGACAAACGCCCCTGGCGCCGCAGCCGCGCGCTACCGGCTCAGCCACGTACCGAACTCGCCGACCAGGCCGGCGTAGAAGGTGTCATCCGGGACGGCCCCGGGATTCTTGCCGGCCTCGTAGAAGCCGACGTGGGAGAAGCTGGCGGCGGTCGTGGCGTTGAGGTTCTTGTAGAAGGCGAGTTTTCCGTGCCCGAAGCCGACGAACAGCCAGAACACCCGTGCGTCGGCGGTGCTTTGCAGCAGGGAGCGGAACTCCGGCTTGTCCCAGGGCTCGTCCGTGACCTGAACGATGACGAAGGCGGGATCGACGGCACCGACGTCCCGGTAGTGGTTGACCGCGGCGCGCATCGACGCGGCGACATTGCCCCAGCCCCACGCGACCTGCGTGTGCAGCTGGGCGATCCGGCCCCGGTAGTTGTCGAGGCGGATCTCCTCCATGAGCGGTTCGTTCCCGCTGGAGAAGATCACCGGCACACTGCCGTCGTCATCGAGGGTCACCGACAGGGCCAGCACCCGTTCGGCGAACGCCTGTACGACGAACGACGCGTACAACTGCTCCATGGACCAGTCGTGGTCGAGGATGAGGTACACCGCCGCGCGCCGGTCGGTCGCTCCGGTGTGCGCGAGCGCCTGGCTCGCCTGCTGCGAAGTGGCCACCAGCGCCGGGGCCTGCGCTTCGAGCGTGGGCAGCGGCAGCCGGTCTTCGGGCGAGGAGTTCGACGCGGCCGGGGACGTTCTCGGGGTGGGCAGTCGAGGCGGCGACGCCGGCGGCTCAGGATCCACGTCGACGCCGTAGTCGGTGGCGAGACCGGCCAGGCCGGACGCGTATCCCTGGCCCACGGCCCGCACCTTCCATCCCCCGTCCCGGCGGTAGATCTCCGCGAGTACGACGACGGTCTCCCCCGCCGTGAAGTCCGGTGGCGCGAAGGTCAGTCCGGTGTCGTTCCCCTGGCTCGCGGTGAGCACCGGCGCGGTGGTGAACACGTCCCCCGGACGGGACGGATCGACGCTGGCGACGATCACCACGGTGCCGACGCCCGCGGGGATACGCGGCAGGTCAGCCGTGACCGTATCGCCCGTGACGCTGACGCCGTCCTGCGCCGGGTGATGGTAGAAGACCAGGTCCTCATCGCTGCGGACCTTGCCGTTCGAGCCGAGCAGCAGCGCCGAGACATCCACCGGCGTCCCCCTCGACGCCACCTGCAACGCGACAGGCTGCGACTCAAGTGCCGCATTCCCGCCCTTGCTCAGAGGCAGTGCTTGCATACGCGATCGACCATCCCCTCGTGCACCCGTTCGCGACCACCGCTACAAACCGTAGCGGCGTGATCACCATGATGAGCGCAAATGCTCGAAGCATTACGCCCCCATGACCACTCTTCTCCGCAGGTGCGGGCACGGACGGCGTCTCCACGCCCGTGGATGCGTCCCCACCGGCCATCCTCCGCACCGCGGGCGCACGCTCAACGAGCTGAACCCACGCGCCATTTG
This sequence comes from Streptomyces sp. NBC_01477, assembly GCF_036227245.1. GTDB lineage: Bacteria > Actinomycetota > Actinomycetes > Streptomycetales > Streptomycetaceae > Actinacidiphila. The sequence goes on along the minus strand of NZ_CP109445.1, from coordinate 5,232,049 downwards.
GCTGGCCAGGTCGTCGGCCCAGGCCGTCCGACGCGCATCGGCGCGTCGTCAACGCGGAGACGAACAGCGCCGACACACGGGCCGCGTGAATGCCCTCGCCACTTGGCCGACGGTGGCGCTCATCGCCGTACGGACACGGGCGGTTGCCGATCACCTCGGAGGGAATGCGGCGTGCATCAACGCGAAATACCACCGCCCAGCCACCACACCTCGCCGCACGGACGCGGTCCTGGCCCAACCAGCAGAAGTGGAAACCCCATGAGAATCTTCGGCCGTGAACCCGCCCTCTGGCTCGCCCTCCTCGGTGTCGCCGTCAAGCTCGCGACGGCCTTCGGCCTGGACCTGACGAATGATCAGCAGGCTTCCGTCAACGCTGCCTCCTTGGCCGTGGTCGGCGTACTCGTGGCCGCGTCCACGCACGACGGCATAGCCGCCGCCGCGCTCGGGCTGCTCCAGGCGGGTATCGCCCTGGCCGTGGGCTTCGGTTTGCACTGGGCGCCGGACCAGCAGGCGACGGTCATGAGCTTCGCAGCCGCGCTGGCGGCGATGTGGACCCGCACCCAGGTGACCGCGCTGGTGCCGCCGACGCCGACGCGGAAGCCCGCAGCAACGGCGCGGGCCGCGGGACGGTGACGCGGGCCGCGGTGCGCCTGGCCGGCACCGGCGCCCCGCGTGCCTGAGAGTGCTCGGCCGGCCGGGGCAGCTCCACGTCCCCGCACGCAAACCGCTGCCCCGGCCACGAGACGACGAAAGCCGCCGCCCGCCCGGAACCCGCAATACGATACTTCGGGCGGAGTCGGACAACCTTGCCCCGATATCCCCTGGCGAGTGCCCGGTTTTGACCTTTACTCCGCGGGCGGGCCGCCGTCACGCTGACGGTGTTCAGGCCGCCCAGCCAGGAGGACCCATGCCCCGCTTACGCCGCGCCCTCGCCGTGACCGCCGCAGCGGCGGCCGCCACCGCCGGGGGCCTCATCGCCGGGACACCCGCCCAGGCCGCGACCAGCGTCCACTGCACCGCCACCTCGTCGACCGCGTTCAACACGGTGAACATCTTCCCGAACTTCAGCGCGAGCCTGTCCGCCTGCGACTTCGCCGACACCGGTGCGCCGTACCGCTTCACCATCGACGTCGCGACCAGCCACGTCGTCAGCGGAGGAACCTACGTCACCTACGGCCTCACCTCGACGTGCAGCTCCGCGACCGCGCTCATCAACGGCACGCTGTTCGCCGCCAGCTGCCTCAGCCCCTGACCTCCCGCGCATTTCTGCGGCACAGCCCGCGCTCATCACCGGATGACCGATCACTCCCCTCGCGGGCCACCCCTCCGTCCGCGACCCGCACCGGGCACGAGCCGCTGCTCAGCGCCGGCATCAACGAGCGGCGGGCGTCCGCTCCCCGCCCGAACGGATTGCGATCCTCCCGTTCCTGCCGCTCCCCGGCGAATCCGCCATCCCGCGAGACCAATGCGCCCACGGGGTCTCACCGACCACGTTCCGGGCGCCCAACACGCCACAGGGGACAGACCGTCACCGGCAACGAGTCGGGCACGGCGGACGGGGTTCAGCCGGGCTTCGGCCGTCGTACGCCCGCCGCTACGCCGGAGGGCCGACAATCGGCCTGATACGTAAGCCAGTTGCCGGCCGATGTGGAGTGTCACTGTGCGCGTGAAAGCCCTTCTCGCAGGTTCGTCCGTCGTCCTCACCGCCGCCGCTTGCCTGGCCGCGGCCGGACCGGCCCAGGCCCACGGCGGCCGTACGGACCACCGCCCCGCACCGCCCGCCGCCGGGCGGTGTTCCGCGTCCGTGGCCATCGACGGCTTCTCCGACGCGCTCGACAAGACGACCTTCGACGGTACGTTCGTCGGCAACCTCTCCGCGCTGGCCCCCGACGCGCACGGCACCCTCGCCGCGCTCTCCGACCGGTCCTCGCTGTTCACCCTGAGCGGCCGCACCCTGGGCGACCTGGCGCCGAGCAAGGTCGTGCCGCTCGCCGACGAGAAGGGGCAGCCGCTGGACTCCGAGGCCCTGGTGGTCGACCGTGACGGTACCCGGCTGATCACCTCCGAGGTGGAGCCGACGATCCGCCGCTACAGCCGTGACGGCAGCACCATCCTCGGCAGCCTGCCGGTGCCGCAGGAGCTGAAGGTCGCCCCCGCCGGCCGCGCCACCAGCAACCTGACCTTCGAGGGCCTCGCGTTCCAGCCCGGCGGCCGGACCCTCGTCGCGTCCGTGGAAGGCGCGCTGTCCGGCGACGACCACACCACCGTGCGCTTCCAGACCTGGCAGCGCACCGGCTCGGCGGACTTCCGGCTCGGCCGCCAGTACGCCTACCCCGTCGACACCGACGCCCACGGCACCGTCCTCGGCGTCTCCGACATCGCGGCCACCGGCGACGGCCGGCTGCTCGTCCTGGAACGCGGCTTCACCGCCGGGGCCGGCAACACCGTGCGGCTGTACGTGGCCGACCTCTCCCACGCCACCGACGTCAGCGGCGTCACCGACCTGACCGGGCAGAAGAACGTACGGCTCGTACGCAAGACGCTGCTCGCCGACCTCGGCGCCTGCCCGTCCCTCGGCGCCACCGCCAAGCAGCCCCAGACCAACCCGCTGCTCGACAACATCGAGGGCATGGCCGTCACCGGGTACGGCCCCGGCGGGCGGCTGCGGCTGCTGCTGGTCAGCGACGACAACCAGAACCCGGCGCAGATCACCCGGTTCTACGAGCTGAGCGCGCGGCTGCCGAGGGGCTGACGCGGCGGACGTACGGCAGGGGGCGGGCGCTCCGTACGCGCCCGCCCCCTGCCCTACCACCGGTGGCCGTACGTCAGTGGTCCGTGGCCGAGTAGACCGGGAACGAGTCCCCGGCGGCGTTGAACGGGCCGGGGCTGGCCACCGTGAAGAAGCTGGACGACGGCAGGGACAGCGCGGTCCAGTTCAGCGTGCCCATCGGGACGCCGTTGATCGTGGTGTTGGTGAAGGTGACCTGGTTGAACGGCGCCATGTACGTGGTGTTGGCCTCGGCGATGACCTCGGCCTCCTCGTCCGCCCCGCCGCTTTTCACCGTGGTGTGCGACCAGCCGCGGGTGGCGTCGCTCAGGATCAGCGTGTAGCCGCTCCCGTTGTCGTGGTTGACGGTCGCGGTCAGCGTGTCGCCGGGGGCCACCGCGTCGCCGTAGTACACCGGCGGGGCCGGGACCATCTCGTACCAGGCGCGGTACGGCTCCGGTCGTACCCTGACCGGGGCGGCACCCCCAATCGCCGAGCAGCCAAGGAACCGCGCCTCGTGTCCATGCCCCGTATCCCCTTCGAGCAACTTCCCGCCGACGTCCGTCAGACCGTCGCCGACAAGACCGGCGCTGTGCACCAAGCGGTGACCGCACCCGGCGGCATGAACTCCGCCCTCGCCTCCGTCCTCGACACGGACAGCGGCCCCGTCTTCGTGAAGGGCATCCCGGCCGACCATCCCCAGGCCGGTGCACAGCGCCGTGAGGCAGCGGTGGCCGCGTACCTGCCCTGCTCCTGCCCGCGCCTGTACTGGCACCTGGAGCTCGGCGGCTGGAGCCTCCTCGGCTACGAGGTGGTCGACGGCCGCCACGCCGACTACACCCCGGGCTCCCCGGACCTGCACCTCGTGGAAGCGGCGCTCACCGAACTGCAAGGGATCACCGCACCGGCCGACGTCGAGATCAAGCAGGCCGTGGACCGTTGGGCGCAGTACGCGCCGCCGGGCACGTTGCAGCACTTCGACGGTGACGCGCTGCTGCATACGGACTTCGCCCCGGACAACGTCCTGATCTCTGGAGGGCGGGCACGGCTCATCGACTGGGCGTGGCCAACCCGCGGCGCCGCCTGGATCGACCCGGGCGCGCTGGCGCTGCATCTCATGAACGCCGGCCACCCGGCCGAGGCGGCGGTCGACTTCGCGGGCCGGTTCCGGTCGTGGCGCGACGCGGCGCCGGAAGCTCTGGCGGCCTTCGGTGCCGCCACCGCATCCTTGTGGCGGGAGATCGCCGAGCATGACGACGCGCCCTGGAAAAGGGCGATGGCGGGACAGGGGACGACGCTGGCGCGCGCCCTCGGTAAGAACGTGTAGCCGCCGACGTCGGTGACGAAAGTCAGGTAAGTGAGCATGAGCGTCGTCACCTACGCCTGGCTAGCCGACGTGACGCTTGGCTGCGCGCCTGGCACGCGTCTGATCCTCCTTGCGATCCTTCTGCTTCCCGCGCGACACGGAAGGTCGAGACATGTTCGACTTCAACAGTTGCGAGATCCGCTGGAAGGACACGCCCATCACCTCGCCGGCATCCCGCTGGCTGAGATTTTGTGTAAGGACAGACGCTGCGCGCACCATGGCCTCGCGCTCCTGCAACGCGGCTGCTTCCGCCGCCTTGTGTGCTCTGGCGACGGCTTGCAGTACTTCCCTCACTTCCGGAGGGAGCTGGGTCTCCACTTCGACCTCGATGCTGTCAGCTTCGACATCCAGCATCAAGCTAATGGCTTCCCGTGCCTCGCTGGCAGCGCGGTCCAGTCGTTTCGTCTGGCTGTGAACTCCGGGCAGGTCGGGAACTTCGAGAGCCCACCAATCGCCACTGCGGCGTGCCGTGACACGGTATGTACTCATCGCCACCACCCCTCTCCGAGTTCGGTTTCCAGCGTCTTGCAGATGCTTGCTGCAGTAAGTTCGTTGACCTCGCTGTGCTTGGGGATGACGACGGGCGTGGAACCGCACGTCCACATCTGATGACTGCCCTTCTGCCGCTGCATTTCGAAGAGAACGCCTTTTGCTTTGGCGGCTTTCCGGATCTTGCCGATGAGGTCTCGGTACTTCACGAGTATAAGTCTAGTAATACTAGACACGTCAAGTCAAGCGAGACTAGACACAACCGCCCCGGCGGTGGAATGCCCCGACCTGACGGCTCAGCCTTCGGAGCACCTCAGCGCACTGATGGACGGGTGGCCCATCGAGTCATGCTGCAACTGCGTGGACGTCGTCCTTAAGGTGCCCCGCCGACCAGCCAGTCGACATCGGAGCGGAACAGGGCTCGCCGCAACTCCCCGGAAGCAGTGGGCAATCGTCGTAGCCGTCGAGCACACCCAGCTTGCCGCCAGACATGCCCTGACGACCGGCGAAGTCAGCGGGCGCGGTTCGCTACGTTCAGTCACACACGCTCACGCCCACCCCCGAACAAGGCCGTGCCCCGCCCGTCCGAAGACAGCCGGGGCACCGAACCCGCAGGTCAGCGGCTCCCTAAGGAGCCGGACCCCGTAGGCAGTGTGGGACTCGAACCCACAACCGATTTAAAAGTCCTGGCTAGGACGACGTGATGGGCGGAAATGAACAGTAGGTGGCCGTCCAAAAGTCGCAGGTCAGGCGGGAGCGGGCCGCCGGCTCGGTCCGGCGAGGAGTGTCGGGCGCTGGCACGTCCGCTCACGCATCGCCCACGCATCTGCTGATATCTGATCGACGAGGAGATGGCCGGGCGCCGTCCGCAGCCCTACCGGCTCCTTGAGGCACTCCCGTTCCTCAGCGGCCCACATTCTCGCAGGTGAAGAGGGTGCCAGCGGTGTGGCAGGACGCGCCCGCACCAGCCCTCCAGGCCGCGACCGGCCCACCGTGAGCGCCTTTCCCCAGCATCTCTCAGGCGCAGCAAGAGGCAGCCAATCACCGGCCCGGGTCCTCAGCGACACTCCGGCAACAACGCGCTCACCAGCGAAGACGCTCCACTAACTAACGGGACTGCCGAGTGTCGACTGCTGGCGCGTCACCCGGCTCAGGACAGCTATGGCAGGGAAGTCCCCTACCCACTAGCCAACGGAGTACGTTTGGAGTACATTCCAATCTATGGGAACCAGGATGGAACGTGGAACCAACCATCGAACACCCCCGAAGAATGATCGCATCCAACTCAGAGTCTCTGACGAGCGTCGAGCGCGGTACGAGGCAGCGGCGGCCATCCAGGGAAAGTCGCTGACGGAGTTCGTCACAGCAGCTGCCGACACCGCGACGGAGCACGCCTTGGCTGACCGGCGGCTCTTCCCCCTCGACGATGAAGCGTGGGAGAAATTCAATGCAATGCTCGATGCACCCCCGAAAGTAATTCCTGAGCTGGTAGAACTTTTCGCTCGCCCGGACGTATTCGGGGGCGATGCGTGACCAGCTGGAACCGACCTGAGCCACTGGCCAGCATGCACGACACCAAAGGTTTCGATTGCGGTGACCCAGTGCTGGACCAGTGGCTCAAACGATATGCCTTGACGAACCACCGCAGCGGCGCAGCGCGCGTCTTCGTCTCGACGATCAAAGACGATGAGGTAGTCGGCTACTACTGCCTCTCCACCGCGTCAGCCCCCAAAGCGGACCTTCCCGACCGCACCGGTAAAGGCATGCCACAACCGGTACCCCTGATCTTACTGGGTCGCCTTGCCGTGGACTCGGCTCACCAGGGGAACGGGCTCGGAGCCGGATTGCTACGCGATGCGATCCAGCGCACTCTCATTGCGGCAGAGTCTGTAGGAGTAAGAGCCATGCTCACACATGCCGCTACCCCGGAAGCCGCGAAATTCTACGCACGATTTGGCTTCATACCCTCACCGACCGACGAGCTGCATATGGTACTCATACTCAAGGACGTGCGTTCGATCCTTGGACCCGACTCCAATTAGTTATCAACCCCACTCTTTGCACTAGATGAATTATTTTTCCTGGTGGGTTTCATCAGAAGGACGCGGCCCTGCTTGTCGCGGAGGGTACGTCAGCCAAGACACGCTAGCGACGATGCTGGCGAACGAGAACCTGCCCGCCAGTGTCGTCGAAGCACGCCATGTGGACAGGGATCGATGGCCAGCCGCCGGTCGTTAGGCTCCCCGCATGACTGGCTTTGTGCAGGTGTGCACCGCAACCGCGACGCGGGGGCAGGCGGTAGAGCTCGCGGAGTCCGTGGTGCGGGAGCGGCTGGCTGCTGGGGCTCAGGTGGTGGGACCGGTGACGTCGGTGTTCTGGCATCTTGGGGAGTTCGGAACAGGTGAGGAGTGGCAACTGCTGCTCAAAACGACCGCCGAGCGGTATCCCGCGCTGGAAGCTCACCTGCTCAAGCATCATCAATGGGACAAACCCGAAGTGGCCGCCGTTCCGGTCGTAGCTGGCTCGGAGGCGTACCTGCGCTGGGTCGAGCAGAGCACGGGGCCGACCGATCCCTCGTAGGCGTCAACTGGCCGCGGCCTTCTCCAGTACGGCGTCCACCACCGCGAGACCCCGGTGTCCGGCCAACCGTCCGAGGAAAGGGGCTAAGCGTGCCCGAGGACGGACGGAGGCCACGCCGTTGGCGAGGTTCAGTGCGCGGTCAGCGGTGTCGGCGGCCCGTTCTGTGGTTCAGATGAACCCCCGGCACATCAACTCCGCTGAGTCAGAGATCCGTTGCCGCAAGGAGGAGACGGGACTTTCGCAGACACGTCGGCTGCACATCAGAAGTCGTCCTGCCTAGACCAGTCACGCGCTAGAGGTTCCCAGGTGGGCTGTGCTGTCCCATGCTTCAGCCGCCCCGCATCTCCAACGTGCGGGGACCCCGCGCTCGTCCTAGTAGGCCACGCCCCGCCGCTCACCCATCGCTCGCGCACGCCCCTGGCACGGCTGTGCCCCGGCCGTCCATGGACGACCGGGGCACCGAAACCGCAGGTCAGCGGCCTCCGAGGAGGCCCAGCCTGGTAGGCCGTGTGGGACTCGAACCCACAACCAATGGATTAAAAGTCCTGGCCAGGGAGTGCCGGACGGTGGTGGCCAGTGGGGCGCCGTCCGAAACTCGCAGGTCAGACGGACAGGGGTTGCCGCCTTGTCCGTACCGCCCCGCCCAGTGCCAGCGCATCCGCTCACGCATCGCTCACGCATCCGGCCGTTCGAATGGCCTCGTCCCGAGGTCGTCCGGTCGTTGCACCCGATAGTCGTCAGTGTGACGTGAAGTCGCCCGAACGGGCCGCCCGAGGCCGCCACGTCTGAGATGCTGAGGCAGATCGAGAGGGGCCGCAGCGATGCAGTGGAAGATCCACGGGGAACGTCCGATCTACGAGAACCCCTGGGTGAACGTGTGGTTGGTCGACGTCGAGCAGCCGGACGGGAAGCGGTGGGAGCACCACGTGCTCAAGCTGCGGCATCTGGCTGTGGCAGCCGTGGTGAACAGTGAGAAGCAGGTGCTGATGATGTGGCGGCACCGCTTCATCACGGACTCCTGGGCCTGGGAACTGCCCATGGGCCTGGTCGAGGCCGGCGAGACTCCGGCCGAGGCTGCCGCACGCGAAGTGATGGAGGAGACCGGTTGGCGCACAAGCGAGATGACGCCGCTGATCTACGCCCAGCCGGCCAACGGGATCACCGACTCGGAGCACTTCGTCTTCCGTGCCGACGCGGTGGAGTACGTGGGTCCTCCTACCGAACTCAACGAGTCGGACCGGCTTGAGTGGATCCCGCTGTCCAAGTTGCGCGGCATGATCGACCACCGCGAAATCGTCAGCAGCGGGACCCTCGTGGGAGTCCTCTACCTGCTGCTGGACGAGGCGGGACTCTAGTCAGACCGCTGTCTCCGCCAGCCGGGCGTCCAGCTCCGCGACGGGCCGGAAAGTGCGGAATGGCGTGAGCAGGTGACGGAAGTCCCGCAGGTGTGCGGTCACGCGGGGCGAGTCGACGGTCGCGGACAGGTTCAGGGCGTCACTCGCCGCTAGGCATGCCTCCTCCACCTGGCCGCGTTGCAGCTGGGTCCTCGCCAGCCAGAAGGAATGGAATGCCCGGCCGCGCAGGTTCGTCTCCGGTTCATCGCGCAGCGCTTCCGTGATCAACGGTTCGGCAGCACCCGCGTCCCCGAGCTGCCCGAGCGCGATGCCGATGTCCACGGTGAGCTTGGTCCGGTCGAAGTAACTCACCCACGGTGGGTCGTCGTCTGCGGATCCAACCTGCCCGAACTGCAACTGCGCTTCGGTGATGGCCGCATGGGTCGCCGTTCGGTCGCGCGCGCTGGCGTGGCCGAACGCTTCGCGGACGTGCAGCATCGCCATCAGCCTCGGAGTACCTCCCTCGTGGCGGGCAACGTCCTGGGCGGTCCGTGCCAGCGTGACGGCTTCCTCGGCCCTGTCCTGGTAAGTGGCTTGGAGGCTCAGGCAGGCGAGGACGTTGGCGACGAAGGCCCGGTCGTCGATCGCGCGGGCCAGACGCAGGGACTGGGTGAAGTACGCCCTCGCTGTGCTGTACTGCCGTGCGTCGAAAAGCGTCCACCCGGCCAGCCGGGCGAGTTCCGCAGCGATGCCGTGCAGACTGCGTCGGTAGTTCGGATCTGTGCTGTCGGCCAGTAAGCCCATGACATACCTGAGTTGCCCGATCACAGCAGGCCGTAGGGCCTCGCCACCGTGCTCGTCGTCCCGCCGCCAGTAGTCCTCGATCGAGGTCTGGAGGGACCGAAGCGTGCTTGGGGTGACCTTCGTAGCTGCCGCGATTGCGAGAATGCTGTCCAGATCCTCTGGTTCAGGTGGGATGGAACTCGGCCCAGGGGCCACCTGAACGGATCTGCGCTCGGGTGGATTGGAGGCCGAGGCCCGTCCTTCCCAGTCCCGCGACGCGAGGCCGAGCATGTGACCGGGAACCCGCAGGCCGTCCGCGACGCGTTCGATCACGCTCATGTTCGTGATGGTCCGGCGACCGGAAATGACCTCGCCGACCCTGCTCGGAGTCAGCTCACACTGGCGGGCGATGCGTGAGACGTGAAACCCGCCCCTTGCTTTCGCCAAGCCGAAGACCTTCGTGAAGTTGCGCGCGGCGCAGGCAGCGATCATCTCGGGATCCGCCAGAAGACGAGCGGGCAGGCCGACCGCTCCTGTTGGTTCGATCATGTCCGGCGCCCCCTCGTACGGGAGTGTGATCGCTCACCGTCACACGAGTTCACTTACTGCGAGTTTACCCACCGTGGGTGTCCACGCTGGCCTTATCCCAGAACGGGCCGCTGGAACAGTCTGAGATTCCTTACCGGAGCTGGCCTCCGGAGGGAAGCGACAAGCCCCGTGCTGTACCGAAGTCAGCGGCATGGCACGGCATCCAGCGTCTCGAAAGGTCCCCAGCGATGTCCGACACCATCTCGGATACCTGCCCCACTACTTTCGGTTTCCGCGTTGAGGCCGAGCAAAAGGCCGTGCCCCAAGCCCGTCGCAAGATCGTCGCCTTGGTGCGGGACTGGGATGTGCCGCTGCCGGACGACGCCCTGGGCGACCTGGAGTTGCTTTCCGCCGAGCTGATCACGAATGCCGTCCGGCACACCGATTCCTCCTGCGCGGTGGCCGTGCGCTGGACAGGCGTACGGGTCCGCGTCGAGGTCACCGACGTGAATCCTGCCCGCCCGCACCGGCGCCACGGCTCGCTGGAAGCGGAGGGCGGGCGCGGCCTGCTCCTGGTCGAGTCCCTGGCCACCACCTGGGGAAGCACTCCCGACCCGGCCGGGAAGACCGTCTGGTTCGAACTCGGGCCGTCCGACGGAACGCCTCCTCCCTGGAGCACCCCGGGCAAGTGGGCAATCACCACCGACAGCGGCGCGGCGGCGTCCGGCTACCTCCCCGCCTGGGCAGAGGACGACCCGACCGAGGCCAATGTGCCCATGGACCAGCTGCCGGAACGGCTGGCCGGCATCAACCACCGGAACTTCTTCGAAGGCCCGATGCTGCCCCTCACCGCCCCGGACGTATGGGAAGGGGTCGAGGAGGACGTGGTCTTCGAGGGCAGCATCGACTGCAACCCCTACGACCCCGACCCCGGCCTCCGCGTGCCGGCCGTCAACCTCCAGGTCTGCGTAGGGCGCTGGATTCTCGGCCTTGACCCGCTGGGAGTCGCTGAGATCGCCGCGAAACTCCGCGCCCACGCCGACTTCCTCGACGCGAAGGTCCGCCCCGCGCTCATCGCCGCCCGCGAGGACTGGGCCGCCCACCAGCCGTCTGCCCAGCAACGCTCGCCAACCGCGGGCCTGGGAGACCGCACCTAACCGGCACCCTCGCCGCCCTGGCCCCTCCCCGCTGGCGCGGCTGTGCGAGCGCCCCTAGCGAGCCCAGGCGCCGGTGGATGTTGCCGGTCGCCCGGAGCCCGGACTGCACGACGTCACGCTCTCAGGGCGCCGTGCGGGTCCCCAGCAGCTGGCTGGCGGACCAGAACCCCCAGAATAGGAGGACAGCACCATGACCACAGCCGTCCAGATCGACACCGGTATCGGACTACGCACCCGGGACCCGAAGGAACTCCTCAACGCCGTCCAGCCCCACATCGCGCACCTGACCGTCAACATCCTCGACAGCGGCATGACCCTCTGGGACCGCGAGATCGCCCTCCTGCTGCGTGACCACACCATGGTCCGCGACATGGCCGAACGCATTCTCGGCAACGCCGTCATGTACACCCTCGCCTGCATCGAGCACCCCGAGGTGCACCTCGGCGTCGGCAAACTCGTCGACACCGGCGTCCACCAGCTCATCCTCGACACGCCCGTCTGGTTCGCCCTTTGCGATCTCTACAACGGCGGTCGGTACAAGCACCACGCGCCGTTCATCGAGCGCCGCAGCGACGGACTGTGCCTGCGCACTGCGGACTTCCTCACCTCGATCGGCTTCGAGATCGACACCGAGCTGTGGGCGATCGACGGCACGGACTGCTCGCCGTGCGACAACAAGGTCCCCGACAGCCACTGAACCGAACGGTGCCTCGCCCGCCCGGTGCCTGCGGGCATCATGGGGCGGGGCGCCGCCTTCTTCGGCAAGCAGAGGACACACATGCCTGCGCAACACGACATCGTCGCCGAGACCGAACTGTGGGACACCTACGCCCGCACCGCCTTCAAGGACGAAGCCGAGCCGGTCTTCCGCTGGACGCAGTACGCCGGCCACGGCCCCGGCCCTGAGCTCCTGGGCGACCCGGGCAGTGTCCTGGAGATCGGCTGCGGCACCGGGCGCGCGCTCGCCCACCTGGCGCAGAACGGCGTGAAGGCCACAGGCGTGGACCTGTCTCCTGTGATGGTCGAGAAGATCGCTGAGCGCTGGGCGCCGTCAGGAGCGCAGTTCCACTGCGCCGAAGTGCTGGACTACCTCCGCTCCACCGCCGAGACCTACGACGCGGTGTACTCGATCTTCGGCGCGGCCTGGTTCACGGACCCGTCGAAGCTCTTCCCGCTCGTCCGCCGCCAACTCAATCCCGGCGGGACCTTCGTCTTCTCCCAGCCACCCGCGATCCCGGGCGCCTATGGCCCACAGGGCATGTACAAGGGTGGCTTCGCGGGGAAGGCCATGTTCACCTACCGCTACAGCTACCGCCCGCCCGTATGGGAACGCCTGCTCACCCGCGCGGGCTTCGCCACCGCCGAGGCCCGCGTCCTGGACGCCCCCGAGCCTGACCACATTGGCACGCTCCTGGTCCGCGCCGAGGCCTGACGCGGAGCCCAGCTCGGGTGCCTCGCGCCTGCGGTCTGCGGCCGACACGCGGACGGGCAGGGGTCGCGTCGTCTCCCCCAGGACCCGGGCGCCGTCGCTCGGGTACTCGTGTCCTCGTCCCCCGGCGAGGACACGTGCGCAGGACGGGCGGTAGGACCGTCCGGCGCGACAACTTGCTCCGCTCGGGGCAAGGAGTCCTTACCCCACAACTTGCTCTTCCGGGGTAAGCGCTGCTTACCCCACAACTTGCTCGCCGCCTCTCGGCCTCGTTTACCACTCGCTTGGTCCGGCGTCTTTCACTGCCGTGGACTGCGACGTCGGCCGAGATCAGGCGGGACCTGTCCCACCCGTTGCGCTCCTGGTCAGCGCAGGTACGGGTGGAATTCTGATGCGGGTCGACCCGTTGCGGGACAACGACCCGTCCCCGTGCTGACCTGCACGGGGACGGGTGGGGCGGGTGGATGCGGGTCAGCGCTCGCCGCCTGGGGCCGTCTCCGGCCGGGGGCAGTAGCGAGCCCAGGCGTCGGCGAACTGGTGGCGGGCGAAGCCTCGGCGCTGGGTGCGGTCGGGGAAGCGGCGGTTGGCCGCGCTGATGCCGAAGTCCTTCAGCAGCAGTTGCAGGCCCCGCGCCGTCAGGCCATGCGACCCGTGCTCGCGCCAGGGAGCCTCGCTGTCGGCGTGCAGGGCGGCAAGCAGCTGCTCGGTCGACAGCAGCGTCGGGTCGCCGCACGCGGCGAACACCGCGCGAATGTCGGCCAGGATGCGGATCGCGAGCGCGGCCTCCTGATCGTTGCCTTCCTCCTGCGTCGTCAGCACACGGCACGCCTGCCGGGCGCGCTGCGGCCACCCGCCTCCGGCGAGGTCGGCGACCGCCACCAGCGGCTCCCACGTGTCCGCCGCCCTGTCCTCGACCGGCATCACCGGCTCCCATCGACGCCGCCCTGTCGGTCAGCGGCACCAGCCATACCGCCAACCGGTCCCGCAAACCGTGCAACTGCGGGGTGTCTCGGCGAGAGCGGAAGGGCAGCACCTTCTCCCCCGGTGCGCGCCTCCGCATCCGGATCACCACCGCCCGATCCATGATCGTGTCCGGCAGGTCGCCTATCCCGGCCAGCGCCGCCATGGCGAAGGTGCGGAATTTGGTCGGCTTGTGCTCCGGGCCGACAACCCGGGTGGTGGGACGGTTTCGCTGGTGCCCGGAGTTGAGGAGTCCGCGCATCTCCTCGTTCTTCTCCGCGACCTTCACGCCGCCGAATATCGTGTCGGCCTCGTCCACCAGCAGCGTCGGCGGCTGCTCCGTGATCGACCGGAAGATCGCCGCCGGAGTCGAGTTGACCGTGATGAAGGGGTCGTGGACCGTGTCGTGCAGCACGTCCAGCAGCCGTGACTTCCCGCACCGCTTCGCCGGACCGACCACCGCCAGGCGCGGCGCGTGCTGCCACGCAGGCTGGAGATGAGTGGCCGCGATCCACAAGGTGACCGCGTCCAGGGCCTCTCCGCTCGGCATGACCACCTACCGGGCAACCGCTGACCGCAGCTCGGTCAGCAGGTCAGCGCCCTCCGAGAGCCCCGTCCTCGGCGGTGGATCGACCGGACCGGTCGGCTGACCGACCGCGGTGACCGGCTCTCGGTCAGTGACCGCGGTCAGGCGACCGGGCGTTCCGGTCAGCCGGTCAGTGACCGGAGGAGGCCCGGTCACCGCAGCCAACCGGGCGGCGGACGGCTCTGGCTCGTCGGTCAGTTCCGCGAGCGGCTGCCGTGTCGTACGGTCCGGCTGACCGGGTACGGTGACCGGCGGCCAGGCCGCCGCAGGGGGTGCGTCCCGGACAGCAGCTGTCGTAGGCTGCATGCGTAGCTCCTCGACCGGTGGGTGCAGGCTGGCCGGCCCGCCCGACCTGGGTTGAACGTTTGTGGCGTACAGGGGAGTTGTGAGCCTCCGGCGTTGGCGCGTCGGGGGCTCGTTCGTTCTCGGCGGTTGGCGCCGCGCGAGCGACCACGGACAGTACGACGAAGACCTGCCCCAGTCCACGGGATCTTGAGCGGCGCCCTTCATGCGCGCGTGCGGGGACCACGGACGTCATGCTGCGAGCCCGAGCAGGGCCTGCAGCTCGGCCGTCACGACGCGATACGAGTTGCCCAACCGCAGAACGCGGCACGGATACTGCCCACACTTGGCCAACTCATAGCCCTTGCTCCTCCCCAGCCCGAGTGCGCGGTTCGCCGTCTCCAGGTCCACCGCCGTGGGCAGCAACAGCAGTTCGTCCTTGGCCATCCCCAGCACCACCGGCCGGGTCGTACCGCTCTCACTCATACCTGCCACCTCACACATACAGCTCTCGGCGAACGCGGTCTCGCATCCGGCTCCAAGCCCAGGTCAGGAGGGTGCACCAAGCTATTGTGTCTCCATGACACAACGCGGTGCTGATGCTGGGCGGAATGAAGACAACGCCCCCGAGTGGGCCGACCAGGTCATGGCGACGGTCGCGGCCGAGGTCCGCCGACGCCGCAAGGAACTGGGCATGAGCGGCGAAGACCTGGCCCGCGCCTGCGCCGACCTCGGATACGCCATCCCCCGCAACGTCATCGCCAACATGGAGTCCGGCCGACGTTCCCAACTGCCCCTGGTCGAGGTCATGGTGCTCGCCAAGGCGCTCCACGTGGCGCCGATCTGCCTGATCTATCCCGTCGGCCTCGTGGACCGCGTGCAGGCCCTCCCCGACGAGGAACCGACCGACACCTTCGACGCACTCCAGTGGTTCACCGGCGAGTCGTACGACTACGACGGCCCCAGACCCCAACTGCGCGAGCGCAGAGCCGCACCGCGACAGACCTGGTCAATGGATGCCGAGGGCAACATCGTCTGGAAGGACGCCCCGGCAGACGGTCTCTGAACCTGCTGGGGGAAGCACCATGAAGGGCTCGACGCACCGCCGCTGCTACTGCCGTGACACCGAAACCGGCCGACCGCTCGGCAGCAACTGCCCCAAGCTCGCGAGCCGCAAGCACGGCTCCTACTCCATACGCCAGGAACTCCCGCCCCACGAGGACGGCACCCGCCGCTCCTTCAGCCGCGCTGGGTACGACAGCCTCAAAGCCGCCCAGGCGGACCTGGACCACGTCCGCACCCTCCTTGGCCTCGCCGACACCGAAGACCCGGACAGCGTCGAGCGCGTCGCGGCCCTGCTGGAACGCCTGGTCGAGGAGAAGGCGCCGCTGCCCGACGTGGAGGAGATCCGCCGGCGCCTCCGCTCCGGGCTTGAACTACGCGGCGGCACGACAGTCGGGGAGTGGCTAGACCTCTGGTTCGCGTCCAAGAAGCGCCGCAAGACGACCCTCAACGGCTACGCCTCGCACATCAACGTCCACCTCAAGCCCCGCATCGGGCAAATACGGCTCGACCGGCTGAACGTCGGCCACCTCGTGGAAATGTTCGACGGCATCGCCGACGCCAACGAGGCCATTGTGGCTGAGAACGAGGCTCGCCGGGCACAGATCGCGCGCTGCAAGCCGAGCGCGCCGGGTCGGCCCGTTGCCGCCGAACCGGCGCGGCTGGCGGCGGAGCGGGCGAAGCTCGCCGAGATGCCGCCCTTCCGCAAGGTGACCGGCCCGTCCACCCAGCAGGCGATACGCCGAACCCTGCGCGCGGCGCTCAACTCCGCCATCGCGCAGCAGCTCATCACCTTCAACCCGGCCTCCCACGTCGAACTCGCCCCGGGCCGCAGACCCAAGCCCCTGCTCTGGACGGACGAGCGTGTCCGGCGATGGCGGCACACCGGCGAGACACCCGGCCCGGTCATGGTGTGGACACCGCAGCAGTTCGGCATCTTCCTCGCCGCCGCCCAGGACGACCGGCTTTACGCCCTCTTCCACCTCGTCGGCTTCCGCAGCCTGCGTCGGGGCGAAGCGGTCGGCCAGGACTGGAGCAACGTCGACCTCAAGGCCGGCCTCATCACCCCGGCCAAGGAGATCGTGGTCGACGGCTGGGACCCGTACGAGGCCGAGCCGAAGACGGACGGCAGCGCCAACACCATCGCCCTGGACAGCCTGACGATCGCCGCTCTCCGCGCCCACCGGAAGCGTCAGAAGAAGGACCGCAAGAAGTGGGGCGCGGCCTGGAACGACACCGGCAAGGTCTTCACCCGCGAAGACGGCTCCTAGCTCCACCTCGAGATGGTCTCCGAGACCTTCCGCCGCATCCACGCGACGACCGACCTCCCGCCGATCACCTTCCGCGACCTCCGCCACGTGGCCGCGACCCTCACGCACGCGGGCGGCGGCGACATCCACACGGTGAAGGAGGTGCTGCGCCATTCACGATCGCGCTGACCTCGGACACGTACACGAGCCTCCTGCCCGAGCTGGACCGGGAGGTCGCCGAGAAAGCTGCAGCGCTTGTTCCTCGCGGCCATCGTGCTCGAAGCCGATCAACCTTCCACCCCTAATTCTCACGGATGAGCGGTCGGTCGAGATAGTCATGTCCCTGCAAAGCTCGCCCCGGATCACCCCCAGCGCATCTGAGTCGCCAACCTGTTGTACTCGACTTCCGTTGCTTCCTTCGCCGCAAGAAAACGTCGAGGGTTGCCAGCCAGGAACCCGTTTTGAAGCAAGGGGTGCAAGTCTCCGTGCTGGTCCAATTCCTTCTTGAGCCAGCCTGCGGGGGCCGGCCGGTACTCGTTCAGGAAACCTGTCTTGCGGATATAGGGCCAGTCCAATCCCAGACCGGCATCCTGCTGCACGATCAGGCGCAGGAACTCAAAGCGCTCCCATGCGTCGATGTACGCCGAGTCGCTGAGGACGAGGTGTTCCGTGAACACGGGGCGGAGCTGTCCGTGGAGGCGTTCAGAGGCTGTACCGAGCCCGATCGTCTGTTGCGGGCCAAGAAGCGCAGCTGCGGCCAGTACCTTCCCGCTGTATACATTCTGAGCCTGAGGTTCGCTAAGCACACGAACCAAGGTGTCCCAGCGTTCGGCAGCGAGGGCGGCAATCCCTGCCGAATAGATCACCATGGTTGCGGGGGCTCGCGCGAGATCGAGCAGTGCGGAGTCGCCGCCCGCGCTGACGGGGGAGCCGAGTTGCTCGATCTCGCGCATCCACCAGCGGTCGGTCTCGTTGTTGCCCCAGTAGGCCGTCGTAGCGACCAGGTTGAGCAACAGTTCCGCCTCGGCCTCCAGCACACCCAGCCGGCGGCCGTGCTCGGCTTGGGTGTCGGCGACATGCCAGGGGCCAGCAGTTCGTACGGGGAGAGCCGCCATGCGGCTGACTTCGCGGCGCAGCGTGTCGTGCAGTGCAATAGCCTGTCCGGTCCCGGCCAGGGCGCGCTTGGCGGTAGCAACGGCGATGGCGACGCTCGCCGGATGCTGGCGATTCGTGGCAGCGATTGCGTCCACGGCATCGGCTACTCGGCCGAAGAAAGTGTCGGCATCGGCCTGAACGTACACGGCGCTCCGTCGGGTGATCAGATCCCGGGCGTGCTCCGATGGTTCACGCGGGTCGATCCAATAGGAGGTGAATATCCGGGCAGGGCAACGGGATAGAGCGTTGCGCAGCGCGGGATCCCACGTAGCGGACCAGCCGGAGATGACGAGCCCGTAGTCCGCGAAGATCTGGTCGAGGATTTTGTCCACGGCGGGCGCATACTCTAGCAGCTCCTCGGGGGTATTGAGCATGCTCGTGGGATTCAGATAGTCGCCGTGCACGTGGACGACCAAACATTTAATGGCATGCAGTGGGGCAAGTCCGACAGCGTCAGCCGGGTCGGCAACTACGGTGGGCTCAATGCCCACCTCTCTCAACGCGGTCTCCATTAGGCGATCGAAGTTCGTCGTCAGCACGATACGTACGTGCCCGGCGGCGACCAAGCGGGCGATCGCCTGGTGCGCAGCGGTGGGCCGCTTCCGACCTTCCTCGCGGTCCTCCTGAGTGGGCTCGAAGTAGGCATGCAACAACGCCTGCCGCTCGAGCGGGGTACCCGCGAGTCGGGCCAAGAGGTCGTCGTAGGTGGCCGTGCGGTCGAAGCGCTGCTGATACCAGGCGTGCGGGTCGCCGATACCTGTGGCGCCTTCCGTAGCCGCCACCTTCCTGATCAGATCCTGCTGGACGTCCCACGCCGACGGCATGCCCGCCGCGATCGAGGCGCCAGCCCCGAGCAGGACGGCGTAGCCGCCCGGGGTGGCCCGGACGGCGAAGGCGAGATTCACGTGTGGTTCCACAACCGACCATCCTTATCACGACATGACCGAGCATCAGTCGCATGGTGCGGCCTGCCCACACCCATGTTAGCGTCATAATGACGAAAAGTAGGAGTCTTTCGACCAGCGCAGCGAGAAGAACACCGGGATCGGTGCCTGCCGGTCATCCACAACCGATACGAGGGCAAGCGCAGCCCTGTCGGGGTTCGTCGTCGCTACCTCGACGCCATCGCTTCACCCGCTGACCTTGCGAGCTCCGAACAACCGCTCACGCATCGCTCACGCACGCCCCCGGCACGGCTGTGCCCCGGCCGCTCGGAAGCGACCGGGGCACCAAACCCGCAGGTCAGAGGCGTACAACGACACCCGACCCCGTAGGCCGTGTGGGACTCGAACCCACAACCAATGGATTAAAAGTCTGGACCCCCGACCACTCCCCCACTTCACGTCACTTCACGTCGTTTCACTCGGCTTGCTAAGTCGCTGGTGAGAGGCGGTCCGGTCGCTCGCGGGCTTCATCTCACTTCACCCCATTGCACGCCACTTCACGTCGCTCGTGCGAGCGCGGTGCGAGCACAACGGCCCCTGACCCGCAGGTCAGGGGCCGTGCGCAGCTTCCCTCAAGCCCGTCCATCGTACCGCCGGGGAACGTCACTCGGCAGGCGCCGGCGCCGGGCGGGCCCGCCTTCGTGCGCGCGGGACGGCGGCAGCCGAGCGCTCCGCCAGCTCGGCGTCGTACTCGGCCCACAGCGGCATGTAGGTGTCGATGGTCAGCACGATCGTGGAGTGGCGCAGCTTCTTCTTCGCGTCGTCCATGTCCCCGCCGCCGGCCTTGACCAGTCCGGCCGCGCCGTGTCGGGTGTCCCGCAGCGTGACGGGCGGCAGGCCGGTCGCGTCGCGGATGCGGACGAAGGCGCTGGAGACGACGTCCGGGTGCAGCCAGCGGCCATCCGGAGCGCTGAACATCTTGCCGGTGTCCACCCAGTCCTCGGCCTTCTCGCCCTTCTCGCGCAGCTCGGCCGCGCGTGTGTTCCAGGCGTCCCGCTCGGCCAGCTGGTACTCGCGGTGCTCGCGCAGGATGGCCAGGGTCTCGACGTCGACCTGGACGAAGTCCTGCGACCCGGCTGTCTTCGGGGCTGTCTCGATCGGCCGCCCGCCGTCGAGGACGATCTCCTTCTGCACGGCGATGGTGCCCATCTTCCAGTCGACGCCCGCCCAGTCCTGACCAACAGCCTCGCCGCGACGAAGGCCGTGGTGGGTCATCAGGTGGAAGAAGGCGTAGAGCCGGTCGTCGACCGCGGCGTCCAGGAACTGGCCGAGCAGCGCCGGCGGCCAGACCATCACCGGGGACGGCACCTCGCCAGTCTCGCGCCAGCGCTGCACCCGGGCCGCGGTCCAGAGCAGGCCCTGGGGGCGCCGGTGGGATGTCAGCTCCACGTGGGCAGCGGCGTTGAAGGTGATCAGCTTCTGGCCGATCGCGGCGTTCAGGGCGGTGCGCAGCGTGCGCCGGATCGCGTGCAGCGTCCCAAGTCCGGTGACCTTCCGGTACGGCTTCATCTCGGCGAGCTTGGCGCGTTCCTTCGCCAGCTGCTCGCGCGCAGTGGCCGGCGGCCGGCCAGGCTTGTCCCAGCGGCAGCGCGCTTCCTGCTCGCGCCGGGCGGCGTTTTCGGCCGCGATCGTCTCGGCGGCCTCGGCGATGTCGGCGAAGAGCACGTCGAGGTGGGCGACGCCCAGGCGGTCGAGGCGGATGTGGCCGATGCGGGGGATCAGGTGGTAGGTGACGTGGCTGCGGTAGCTCGCGGTCGTCGTGCCGCGGGTCTTCTTGTTGGCGAGCCACCGGGTGAGCCACTGTCCCACGGTCATCTTGCCGTCGAGCGGGATGCCCACCCCGAGCTTGGCCGCGACGGCGGCCGGCGGGGGGATGTCGGCTCGGTCGCGCATGAGGCCCGCCAGGAAATCGCCGATGCGGCGCAGGTCGGACTCGTCTTCCTCGCCGAGTTCGAGGATGGACTGGATGCGGGCGAGGTCGGCGTTCGCGTCCTTCACCTTGGCGTAGCCGGTGCGTCGGAAGGTGCGCCGCTTCCCCTCGTCGTCACGCGGCAGCTCCTGGGCGACGGCGTAGGTGCCGTGACTGCTCTTGCTGAGCAGCGGGCAGGCGTCGCCGAGGCGGCGCCCTGTGCGCCCGCCCTCGCGGCACTCACAGCGCTTCGTAACGCCACCTGCGCGGCGCGAGCTTGCCATACGCCCCCCTCAGCTCACGACGTCGAGCTGTAAATCAACGTAAGACGACGACCAGCTTCCTGGACGATGTGACCAGTATCCCCCGGGGTGCCCTCGATATCCATGGCTGCCAACTCGCGGCCGTGCGTAATGCCCAGCAGGTACGCCTCGATGACCTTTTCAGATGGGTCGCCGCTTTTCTTGGAAAGATAATCTATGCATTCATTAAGCAATGCGGAGAACGCGCTAACAACGATTGGCTTGGTCGCAATGAAGACGATTTCCGAGACATCCGGTCGTGCAATCTTCATGCGGCACCACTCCCCGGATTCTTGCCGCTCTCCTTCGGTTCCTGCGCGAGAATTCCATTCACCAAGTCTTTAAAAAGCTGAGTGCCGCGCTCACTGTAAATGCCTACTTCCCTCGCCAATTGATCCAAAGTGGGTTTTGACCGAGAAGGCGGGGGAGCTATGACGGGAAGCATTTTCTCTGGCGCCAACCCAGAGCGAATGAGGAGTGTCCGCAGGTCGATATCCAGGGCAGAGGCGAGCCCTGGAAAGAACTTGGGGTCAGGGATGGCGCGCCCGGCCAGCATCCGCCCTACGGCCGTCTGACCCATGCCGGATCTCTCCGCGATGGCCTTCCGTCCGCCGCCGCGCGGAGAGTCGACGTCGTAGCCGGCCTCACGTGCCGCAGCCATCGCGAACTGGCCGAACCGCTCCGCTTGCGTGGGGGGGACGGGCTCCTTCGTGTCGGTCATGACTACACGCTAGCGCGAGAGTACTCGCTCCCGCGAGAGCAAGCAGGGGCGCACGAGGTGCGTTCCGGACACGCCGAGGGGGCGTACTCGCTTGCGCGAGAGTAAGAATCGGAGTTAAGTAGCTCTCGCCGGAGCTAGCAGTCGGATGGTTGCTCCGGCGAGAGCTAGGAGACTGCATGCCCAAGATCCGAATCCAGGACGAACGACTTACCCGGGCCGCCGCCGCGCACGGCGACCACACCAACTACGCCATCGCCAAGCGGACCGGCCTCTCGCAAGACACCGTCGGTCGTCTCCGCAAGGGGGCCGCCGCGCCCTCGGCCACCTCGCTCGTGACGCTCGCCCAGACGTACGGCATCCCCATGGAGGAACTGGTCGAGAACCAGACCGCCGAGGTCGCCGCGCCGGTCAAGGACCCGGCGTGAAGGCCGCGGTTGAGCCCGTGACGCTCACGCCGGAGGAGATCCGCGCGCTGCCCGCGGTCACTTCCGCCGAGGCCACCATCTGCGCCGTGTGGGGGATCAGGTCCGGCCTGTACTTCAAGCTGCTCGGCGCTGGCCAGCTGCCAGTACCGACGCACCAACTCGGCCGCAAGCGGGTCGTCTACCGCGCCGACATCCTGCGCGCGCTAAGCGAGGACACCAACGAGCACGGCGACGGCGCCGGGGCTGCCACCCCGACGCCGCTTGCCGAGACGCACAACCCCACCAGCTCTGACCAGTAGAAGGAAGCCCGTCTCATGACCAATTCCACCACGCTCTGGGCCACCTCTGCGGCGGCCGACGATCGCGCCGGCGGTGCGGTGTGACGCTCGCCCGCAACGTCGCCATCCTCAACCTGTTGGTCGCCAGTCGCCCCGATATCGCCAACCTGCCCCTCGACATCTGCGTCAGCCAGAGCGGCGACGTGGAGCTGAACGCCCACCGAGAGACTCCGGACATCCCCGGCCTCGCCGCACGTCTCGCGAAAGCGCTCCGCGTCGAGCCTGCCTCACACTCCGGCACGGCCACGGGCGGTAAGCCCTTCATCTGCCACCAGGTGACCGCGAAATACCGCGGCCTCCAGATCGCCTTTTGGGGCTACGAATACCCGGAGGGGGCCGCCGAGGCGGGTGAGGGCCCGTGAGCAGCCGCATCAGCCCAGCGGTGTGGGCGGCGCTGCCGGTGGCCCGTGCCGCACTGGAGCACCGCGACACCTCGCACGGGATTGCCGACGCGATCGTGGGCGCCCTCGACGCCGCCCAGTTGCTCCAGTCCCCGGAGACCGCCGCCGAGCTTGCGCAGCTGCGCGGCGCCGCCGAGCCGGATGCCTTGCAGGACCGCATCGCCGAGCTGGAGGGGCGGCTCGCTGCCGCCGAGGCGAGCCCGCTCGCCTGGACCGAGCAGCTCGACGCCAAGAGCCTTGACAACTTCCTCATCTCGCTCGGGCAGGCCACCGAGCACGAGCCGATGGATGGCGCGATCGCGTACATCCACGAGCTGCTGGGTTCGTTCCGGACTGCGGCCGCGGCCAAGGCGTCCACACCGGTCCCCGAGACGCTGACCGTTCGGGAGTGCGGGCACACGGACATGTACGACGCGGTGCTGGCCGAGGTGCGGGCCGCCGAGGGCGGTGAGCGCCTGTGACCAGCCTGAGCACGACGCTCGTCGCCGCCCGCGACCAAGCCCAGGCGCTGGTGCGCGACCTCGCTGCGACCGGCCAACCTGTTCTCTTCGCCGACTTCCCCACGGGCGAGACGTGCTGCTGGTGCAACTGCCCGGCGGCCGCTCCCGACACCGTGGCGTGCGGCGGGTGCACGCGCCCGGCCGAGACCGTCCTGCGGCTCTACCGCGAGGGCGCCGAGACCGACATCTGGCCGGTGTGCGCGGGTCACCTCGACGACGCCCGCCACCTCATCGCGATCTACGCCAGCACTGCACCCGGCTGAGGGGCCTGCGAGCCCGGCGCTACTTCCCCAGCGCCGGGCCCGCCTTCACGGACCACCACCAGCACAACCCCAAGGACTTCCGTGAACACTGACGCGCCCCTACGGGCTGCCGCCGCGGAGCTGCACGAGGCGGGCTTCTGCGTCCTCCCGATCAAGGCGGACGGCAGCAAGGCCCCCGCCGTGTCGTGGATGCAATACAAGATGACCCGCACCACCCCTGAGCAGCACGACACGTGGTTCGTCGGCGACCGGCCGCGCGGTATCGCGGTCGTCTACGGCGCCGTCTCCGGCGGAGTCGAGCTGATCGAGTTCGAGGGTCTGGCGATCCGCGAGGGGCTGCTCACCGAGGTCACCGAGATCATGGAGGGCTCCGGGCTCGGCGAGCTCTGGGCCGCGATCACCACCGGGTGGGTCACCGAGTCCCCCAGCGGCGGCCGGCACTACCGCGTGCGCCTCGATGACGGTGCGGCCATCCCCCCGAACCGCAAGCTCGCGTCACGCCTGGCGACGGAGGACGAATACACCGCGGACGAGCGGCAGCGGCTCGCCGAGCACCCCAACGCGAAGATCGTGCGCGTCCTCATCGAGACCCGGGGCGAGGGCGGCTACGGCCTCGTGGAGCCGTCCAGCGGCGCCGTGCACCCCTCCGGCAAGCCATACGTCCGGCTGGCCGGAGGCCCGGCGACCGTTCCCACCATTCACCCAGATGTCCTGGACGCCATCCACAGCGTCTGCCGCATGGTCTGCAAGCTACCCGTCCCCGAGACCGCGAAGACCGCGCCCCGCCCAGCCGCGCCGCGCCCGGACGGCAGCCTCCGGCCCGGTGACGACTTCGAGGCCCGGGCGACCTGGGACGAGATCCTGCGCGGCATCTTCCGCCCGACGACGACCCGCGGCAGCACGACGTACTGGGGGTGGGCGGACGGCATCGGCGGGGTGAAGGCCACGACCGGCCGTGACGAGCACGACCGGTTGTTCGTCTTCGCCACCGGCTCCGAGTTCGCGCCGGAGGTGCCCTACTCGAAGTTCGGCGCCTACGCCCTTTTGCAGCACGGAGGCGACCACAAGGCCGCCGCCCGCGCCCTGGCGCACGCCGGGTACGGCAGCCGCCACCTGTCCTCGGTCGGCGCGCCCTCGCGCCCCGCCCCGGCCGCACCCGGCGCCGCCCCCAGCTCGTCCCCGGACTCAGCGGACGCCCGCCCCGATGAGCCGGACGACGACAAGGGCTTCGGCTACGACACCACGTTTGGCCTGCCCCGCTCCGCCCGGACCCCGTTCGGGTACCGCGTCACCGGCCGCGGCGTCGAGGTGCTGAGCACGAACGCCGAGAGCTGGAACCGGGTGACCTTCGCGCCCCTCGCCGTGACCGCGACTTTCGAGGATCCCGAGGGTGACCAGTACGTCGAGCTGTCCTGGATCGACCGCAGCCTCGGCCGGCCGCGCCGCATCTCGCGCATCGTCAGCCGCGAGACGGCCAAACGTGGCCGGAAGCTGATCGAGACCCTGGGCGCGGCTGGGCTCCCAGCTGTCGAGGGCGATGCTCGGGCCGTCGAGAAGTGGCTGGCCGAGTTCGAGGCCGAGAACGTAGACCGCATCCCGTCCGAGCAGCTGGCCCGGTGGCTGGGCTGGCAGGACGACGGCACGTTCGTGTCGTCCCCTGATGACGGCATCAAGGTCGACGTGCCGTTCGAAGAACAGCGGGGGCCCGCCCGCGCGCACACCGCGAAGGGGACCCTGGACGCCTGGAAGGCGACCATCGGGCAGCTGGCCGGGTTCCCGGTGCCGCGGGTCGCTGTGGCCGCTGCGCTCGCCGCGCCGCTGCTGCGCCCGCTCGGCCTCAACTCGTTCACGCTGGACATCTCCAGTCGCTCGACCAAAGGCAAGACGACCGCGCTCCAGTGCGCGCTCAGCGTGTGGGCGGACCCGTCCGAGCATGCCTCGGCGATGTCCAACTGGAGGACGACGCTCTACGCAATCGAGAAGCGGCTGAACCTGGTCCGGGGCATCGTCACGGTCTTCGACGAGACGATGGCCGTCACGGACGACAGCCTCATCGATGAGGTGCTGTACCAGCTGACGATGAACCACGGCAAAGCCCGGTCGGGCGGAGCCTTCGGCAACATGCTGCCCTGGGAGACCATCCTTCTGTCGTCCGGCGAGCGGCCAGCGCTGTCCTTCACGACCAGCCAGGGAGCGGGCGCCCGCATCCTCGGCACCACCATCGCCCCCTTCGGCGACGGCGGCGGCAGCGCGGCGGCTGCGGCCCGTGAGGGCGTGCTGGCCAGCTACGGGCACGCGGGACCCGAGTTCGTTCGGTACATCCTCAGTGGCCTCGCCCAGCCGAAGGGCCAGGACGCGCTCAAGCAGCGCCACCGCCAGCTCGTCGAGGAGTTCCGCGGCGACAGCGACATGACCAGCCGGCGGGCGCCGATGGTCGCCGCCCTGGCGCTCGCTGAGACCCTGGCGTGCGGTATCGGACTGCTGCCCTACGAGTCCCTGTCCTACGACGTGTGGCGCGGCCTATTCACCGCCCACAACCCCACTGACAACCGGCCTGAGATGGCGCTGGACGTTCTGCGCGAGTATGTCGCGGGCCACGCGCACGAGCTGTACTCCAACGCCAGCCGGTTCATGGACGAGCAGCGCCCGCCCTACGCCGGGTGGCTCGGAGTCCTGTCGAGCGACCAGGGCGTCATGAAGGTGGCCCTGCTGCCCGAGCGCGTGCGCCGGATCCTCGCGGACGCCGGGTACTCCCTTGACGCGGTAGTCGGCAGCTGGGTCGACTCCGGGTACCTGGAGACGCTCAAGAGCCAGCGGCCCGCGCATTTGGTTCCTCGCCGCTTCGACGGCGCCCGCGCGAAGTGCCTCGCCTTCACCACGTCGGGCATCGGCTTCGGGGATCAGGACAACGTCGCATGAGGGCCGCCACCGTGGTGGTACGCAGCCGGTGCGTACCACCCGGCGCCCCCCATAACAGCAGCTCAGCGACACTCTGCCCGTCTCCGTACGGCCGGTACGCACCCGGCTGGAAATGGCACACCTCGGGGGTGCGGGCGCGCGCGTGCGCCCGCACCTGCGGGCGCGCACACGCACACATCGACGCCTGTCTGTTTCTGCGTACCTGCGTACCACTCTCCATAGAGAGAGACATAAGAGCAGCTCAGAGGCCATTTCAGCCCGGTACGCAGCCGGTACGCAGCCGGTACGCAGTGCGTACCGCTCCCCTCTCCACCGACCAAGCGAGGTGACTCCGTGACCGACACCCCCTTCACCCCACGGCCGTACCAAGCCGCCGCCGTACAGGCGGTGCGCGACGGATGGACCGCCGAGAAGAACCGATTGGCCGTCGTCCTGCCCACCGGCGCCGGAAAGACCGTCGTCTTCGCCAACCTGATCGCCGCACACGACGAGGACGAGGCGCTGCCCGGCCGCGTCCTCGTCATCGCCCACCGAGAGGAACTGATCCAGCAAGCCGCCGAGAAGATCCGCGCTGTCGTTCCTGGCCGAACCGTCGGCATCGTCAAGGCCGAGCGCGACGAGCACTACGCCGACGTGATCGTGGCCAGCATTCAGACCCTGGCCTCCGAGCGGCGCCGGCGCCGCATCGACAACATCGGCATGGTCATCGTGGACGAGTGCCACCACGCCGCCGCCCAGACCTACCGCGACGTCCTGGAGCACTTCGGCGCCTGGCGGGGGGTGCCGACCGCCGGGTTCACCGCGACCCTGGCCCGCGGCGACGGCGGCCTCGGCGACGTCTGGAGCGAAGTCGTCTACCAGCTCGACATCCTCGACCTGATCGAAGCCGGGCACCTGGTCGACGTCCGCGGGAAGCGCGTCGTCGTTCAGGGCCTCGACCTCGACCGTGTGAAGACCAGCGCCGGCGACCTCGTCGGCGGGCAGCTCGGCCAGGCCCTGGAGGACTCCAACGCCGCGGCCGTGGTCGCCCAGGCGTACCGCGAGCACGCCGCCGACCGGCCTGGCGTCATCTTCACGCCCACCGTTAGCAGCGCCCAGGTGATGGCCGAGGTGATGACCGAGGCCGGCATCCCGACCGGTGTGGTGTGGGGCGAGATGCCCCGCGAGGACCGCCGCGCCACGCTCGCGCGGTACGCCGCCGGCCACCTCCAGGCCGTCGCCAACTGCATGGTGCTCACCGAGGGCTTCGACGCGCCGCACACCAGCTGCGCCGTGATCGCCCGCCCGACCAAGTCGCCCGGGTTGTACGTGCAGATGGCCGGCCGGGCGCTCCGGCTCAGCCCCGAGACCGGCAAGCGCGACGCGCTGATCCTCGACGTGGTCGGCGCGAGCACCCGACACAAGCTCGCCAGCCTGGTCGACCTGTCCAGCGAGGCCGTCTCGGAGGTGCGCGAGGGCCAATCGCTGCGCGCCGCCGCCGAAATGGCCCGCGCCGTCACCCCGACGGTGCTGCCCGTGCTGCGCGTCGAGGACATCGACGTCTTCGGCGGCTCCCGGGTCCGCTGGCTGCGCACCTACAAGGGCACCTGGTTCATCCCGGCCGGCGAGCTGCTGCTGTACCTGATCCCCGACCACGCCGCGAGCGGCTACCGGCTGCGGAAGTGGTCGGACGGCCGCCACCTCACGCCGTCGCGCGACATCGCGTTCGACCTGGCGGACGCCATGCACTGGATGGAGGAGCACGCCCGGCGCGTCGTCAGCTCGGCGCTGCTCGCGCGCGCGGCCAGCTGGCGGTCCGGCCGGCCGACCGAACGTCAGCTCAAGTTCTGCCGGTTCCACCGCATCCCGGTCCCGCCCGGCTCGACGGCCGGCGACGTCTCCGACCTCCAGGACGTCCACCGCGCATCCGCCCGGCTCGACACGACCCTGGTCGGTGCGGCATGAGCCAGGAGATCGCCGCCGAGCTGCGCATCACCGCCGAAGAGGAGACCCCGGACGGCCGGTGGATCTATTCGCCGTCCGCCCGCTACGACTGCCACCGCTGCGGCGTCACCGAAGGGCCGGTCTTCGAGCCCAGGGCTATCACCGCCTTCGCCGAGCACGTACGCGGAATCCACGCGGGCCGCTGCCGCCCCAAGACCAGCTAACAGCCGGGCCTGTTGCTACCAGGCCCGGCCGCACTCCCATCCCATCACGAAGGAGAAGCCGATGCTCACCATCCCCACCGACCTCGACCGCTGGCACCCGAACGCCGTGACTGCGTGGCTGCGGGACGTTGAGGACGACGAGAACGTGACCGATGCCGAGTTCGACCAGGCGCAGGCCGCTGTCGACGCCGCGCTGCTCGGCACCACCGCCCAGGCGTAGCCACCGTGCCGCCCCTGCCCATGGCCGACGACACGGCTGACTGGGTCTACGACACCGTGCTCGGCCCGGCGATCGGCTTCACGACCGCGCGCACCGCCGGAAGCAACTGCGCCTGCCAGGGCGGACCCCAGTGGTGCTCACTCTGCTCAGCGGGCGCTCACGAGGGCTGCTTCGACCTCAGCCGCAGAGAGGGAGAACTGTTCGGACGGGGGCCTGGTCGGCCCGCGCTCGAGCACCTGTGGCTCGCCGACCGCCTATGCCGCCGGCCATGCGCCTGCCCGCTGTGCCACCAACCGCCGGAACCCGCGGCCCTGTTCGACCTCGCCGAGGTGACCCGCCCGTGATCACCACCGTGGCCGCCGTCCTCGCCTGCTGGACGGCGGCCACCATCCCCGCCGGCTGCCTACTCGGCCGCCGACTCCGACACCTGCACCCGGAGGACCACATGCCCGACCAGTCCGTCCCGCGCCCCGCCGGCCTCGACGCCCTGCCCGACGACGGGGCCGCGGCCACCGCCGAGGCCGCCGCACTGCTGGCCCCGCTCGCGGCCAAGGCCCGTGCGCACCAGGCCCAGCACGACGCCCAGGTGCGCGCCGCCGTCACCCACCAGGCCGTCGCCACGATCCGCACCGACGCCGCCCTCCGCGCTACCGAAGGCGAAGCCGACCTCGCCGCGTACGGACGGGAACTCGCCGACCTCATCGCAACCGAGGCCCCCCACGCCAACGAGCAATTGGCCTCCGTTCCCACCGAGCCGAAGATCGTGGTCCTCTGCGGCAGCACCCGCTTCATGGACGACATGACCGAGATGGACTGCGCCCTCACCTGGGGCGGCCACATCGTCATCAAGCCCGGGTGCAACATGAAGACCCCGCACCGCTTCTGGACCGATCCGGCCGACGCCGAAGCGGGCAAGGCCCGGCTCGACGAGCTGCACCGCGCGAAGATCCGGCTCGCTGACGAAGTCGTGGTCATCGGCGACTACGCCGGCGACAGCACTCGTGCCGAGATCGCCTACGCCCGGTCGATCGGCAAGCCGGTGCGCTTCACCGACCTGACCCTGGCGGCCAAGCTCCGGCCGTGAATAGGCGCCGCTACCGGCGGCGGACCTGCTGCGGGGGCAAGAAACGCCACCGCAACCAGGCCGCCGCCGAGGGTGCCGCCCCCCTCGACATCTACCGGTGCCGGCACTGCGGCCACCTGCACGTCGGCCACCACCACAAGACCCGCTGAACCACCAGGAGAACCGTGTCCTGCGAGATTTGCGAGCGCCCCGCTGGCACCGCCTACCTGTGTGCCCGGTGCGAGGCCGACCTCGCCGAGCGCCTGGGCCAGTTGCCCGCGCTGTACGTCAGCCTGGGCGCGATGCTGGCGCCGGGGCGGTCGGCGGACAGCGGCGGCCGTGCACCGGCCGCCGTCGAGGTGCCGCTGCCCGTCCGGACCGACGTAGTCGACGTGCGGGGCGGATTCGGCATCCTCCCGATGTGGGCTCGGGCGCTCGCCGACGACCGGCGCCTGCCCGAGCTGACCTCGCCGCGCAAGCGCATCGCCGCGCCAGACGACCTCGGCCACCGGGTGACCGCGGCCTGCACCGCCCTGGTCGCGGCCAGGGGCTGGATCGCCGCCAGCTGGCCGGCGGCGGGCGACTGCGCGCGCGAGGTGCGCGACCTGTACGACGGTGCGCGGTCCGTGGTGGGCGCCGCGGACCTGCCCGCGCGGATGGGCCGCTGCCCGCAGCTGGTGCACGGCGCGGCGTGCGGGGCCGAGCTGCTGCTGCCCGCCGGGCAGCAGGTGGTCGTCTGCCGGTTCTGCCAGAGCCGGTTCCCGCCCGGGGTGTGGGCGGCCCTTCGCGTCGCGCAGGCCCGGGTGTTCAGCGGGGCGGCTGCTCCGGGCGGGCCGGCAGCACGTCTGTCTCATGCGTGAGCCACCGCAGGAAGGCGATCAAATGCGCCTGCATGTCCGACCCGACCTCGGCGACGGCCGCCTGAGACCGCGCGTACAGCTCGGGCTCGGGCCGGAACGTCTTCGCCGGGTGCTTGTGGACTGAGGGCATACCGGAATCTTCGCACGGTGTATTGCCACCCGTCTACGGGTGTGCGTAGAGTGGTGGCTAGCCACCTTGACTAGCTGAAATGACTGAAACTGAAAGCGGCCCGCAGCCGGTGCTACCAACACCGACCGGGGCCTGACCGACCACCTGACATCACCAGGAGACCGGCTGTGAACGATCTTCCCATGCCCGCGTACCCGCCCGACTACGAGGACGACGTCTGCGGGATCTGCAACAACTGGACGTGCACCTGCGGTAGCGGTACCGGCGGTGCCCGATGACCGAGCGCCCCGAGCCGACCGACACCGCCGCGAAGGACAGCCCCCGGGCCGCGTCCACGTTGACCAGCGACGTCCTCGACTTCCTCACCGCGGTACGCGACGCCCTCGACGTGCCCCGCCCCGCCCGCTGCGCCGACTTCGCCGAGCTGGTGCAGCGCCGGCACCGCCGCGAGGAACTGATCGCCGACCGCGCCACCACGGTCCGCATCGCCGCGAACGTGGCCCTCGGTCTCAGTCCCAGGAACTTGCAGGCCCACCTCGTCGCCCTCACCCAGACCATCCGCGACAGCACCGCCGCCTTCCCCGTCGACTACGAGGTGCAGCAGGACCCGGGCCTGGCGTGCGCGGTCTGCCGAAAGCTCTTCGACCCGGCCGACACCCGGTTCGACGGCCACGCCCGCCAGGGCGACACCCCGTTCTGCCGGTCCTGCACCGGCCGGTGCCACGACACCGAGATTGCCGACCACCGCTGCCCCATCTGCGCCGGCGGTGCCCGATGACCGCCACCCCCGCGGGTAGCCCGCTCAGCACCTCCCAGGCCGTCGTCCTCGGCATCGCCGCCCTCGGCATCCTCGTTATCGGCGGTGCCGGCGCCTACGGCACCTTCACCAACCTCCTCGGCGCCTTCCACCGCACCGGCACCGCCCTGGGCGCCGTGGCCGGCGGCGAGGGGGCGACCCTGATCCTCGCCCTGGTCTACGTGGGCCTGGTGATGCTCGGCCAGACCGCCCCGACCGCCGTACGCCTCGGCCTGTGGGCGCTGCCCGCCATCGCGGCCGGGACCGGGGCCGCCGTCGCCCACGGCATCCCCCAGACCATCGTCTACACGGTCTCGCCCCTCGCCATGAC
Organism: Streptomyces sp. NBC_01477; assembly: GCF_036227245.1. Taxonomy (GTDB): domain Bacteria; phylum Actinomycetota; class Actinomycetes; order Streptomycetales; family Streptomycetaceae; genus Actinacidiphila. The sequence goes on along the minus strand of NZ_CP109445.1, from coordinate 5,200,052 downwards.
CACCGCAGCCGAGGGCGCCGGGCTGCTGGCCCGCCGCATCGTCGTACGTACGACCGGTGTGGATGCGGAGGCGCGGCGCCGTACCGCGACGGTCGTCCGGCGGCTGGCCTACGAGCAGGCCCGCGCCCAGCGGCACCCCGACCAGGCCGTCCGCGACCGTGCCGAGCGGCGTGCCTGGCGCCTGGCCCGCCAGGTCGGCGACGGCGACACCGGCCTCGGCGAGCAGCTCGCCGACGTCCAGCGCACCCGCCTCACCGAGGGCGCCGACGCGGCCCTCGCCTCGATGTTCGCGCCTGCCGTCACACCCGCGCCCACGACCGTCACACCCGACCGTGACGCCGTGACGGGGGGCGTGACGCCCGCCCTCGACCCGGCACCCGAACCGGCCGTTCAGCAGCCGGTCGAGCCCGAGCCCGTCACACCCGAGCCCGAGACCGTCACGCAGGTCAGCGAGCCGGAGCAGCCCACCGTCACGCTCACCGAAGTCGCCGCCGTCACGGGCGTCACGGTCCCCGTGCCGGGCGAGGCCCTGAGCGACGGTCAGCTCGACGTCGTACTCCGCTGGCTCCGCTACCAAAACGACCCGCCGCTGTCCTACCGCGCGGCGCGCGCGCTCTTCCGAGAGCTGGGCTTCGTCGGCGCCGAGGACCGCGTCCGCCCCGCCTGGTCCGCGCTCGTCGCCGCCGAGACCGAGACCGCGACGCCCTGACGGGCCGCCCCGGTCGCCGCCGCCCCACCCGGTGCGGCGACGGCCGAGGCCGCCCATCGGCCCGCAGACCGGCGAGCCCCGGCGAGCACCACTAGGCGCAGACCCGGAGAGCAGACCCGCGCGCGACCCCCGCCACACCACCCGGAGACCACCGTGCCCAGCGCCGTGCTCCTCGCGCTCTTCCTCACCGCCATGGTCGGCGCAGCCCTCGCGCTGCTCGCCGTCGACCGCCGCGCGCTCACACCCGTGCTCGCCACGGCCGCGCTGGTCGTGGCCCTGGGCGGATACGTGGCGATCCTCTTCGCGCTCTAAGGACCCATTCACCATGCCTGACCCGATCGAGCCCACGGCGGTCATCCCCGCCGGATGGCCGCTGCCCACCCGCACCGGAGGTGGGGGAGGAGTCGTCCCGCCGCCACGGCCGCCGTACGTCCCCCCGGCCCCCTACACCCCGCCGCCCGCGCCCGCGCCGAGGCCCACCCCCGTCGTCGTCACCGTCGACCCGATCCGCATCGACGTCACCATCACCACCGGGCCGCCGCCCGAGCCCGACCCGCCAACCTGGGCCGACCGCTTCCAGGCCCGCCGCAACGCCCTCTGCTGCTTCCTGGCATTCCTGCCCGCCACCGCGTGGGCCGGGGTTCTCCACGAAGCGTGGCAGCAGGCCGGCCTGTCGGCCGCCTGGGTCATGGCCGGCACCGCCACGGGCGCCGCTGCCCTCTTCGACCAGCGCCAGCGGGGACGCGCCCCGTCCACGCCGACCGACCGGGGCCGGGGCAACCTCCTGACCCGCACCGCCCTTTGCGCCGCGCTCCTCGGGCCCGCCCTCGGCCTGCCCATCGTCGGGTCCGCCGCCTTCCTCATTACGGGAGTCACCCCGTGACGAACATGACCAGCAGCGTCCTCACCTCCGCCGGCCTCGCCGTCGGGATCGGCGTCCTCATCGTCGAACACGTCCGCTGGTGGCGCAGCGGCGGCGCCGCGGCGCCGGCCGGGGGAGGGAAGAAGGGCGCACCCGTCGCCGCTGCCGGCAAGTCCCGCGACCCGATGGTCCTCGGGCAGATCTGGGCGGGCATGGCGTTCGGCACGCTGATGGTCGCCTGCCCGGCCGGGATGCTCGGCACCGCCGCCGGGTTCATCCGCTGGGGCGGCAACGGCATCGGCGGCACCCTCATGCACGCCATGACCGGCGCCCAGCCCTCCACGGTCGCGGACGCCGCCGCACCACAGCTCGACGACAAGGGCGCGATCGTCGTGACAGCGCTGGTCGTCGTGCTGTTCCTGCTCCGCAAGACCTACGCCAAGCAGATCCGGGGACGGTTCCTGCGAGGCGTGTTCGTCGGCACCATCGTCGCCATCGGCACCGGGGTCTTCGCGGTGATCGGGCAGACCGTCGTACCCGGTGTCAACGACCTCGGCGCGCAACTTCTCGGCAGCATCGTCCACCACGGGATCAGCGCATGACCGCCCCCACCACCCGCGAATGGCTCCAGGAAGCCGCCCGCCGCATCAGCCGCGGCGTCCCCGTACTGGCCGGCCAGATCGTCCGCCACGGCGCGAAAGCCGCCCGGACCCGCGCCGCCCGGACCCGCACCGGCATCAGGGCCTGGCTGGGGGAGTCCACCAGCCAGGTGGACACCGTCCTGCGGTGGGTGATGCTGGCGGGCGCCGGATGGGCCGCCTGGACCATCGGAAAGATCACCCTCGGGGCGGGCAGCCACGCGGTCACCGGGGCCCGCTGGCTGATGTGGCCGGCCGCCGTGACCCTGACCGTCGCCGCGTACCGCGCCGGCGGGAAGGCGCCCGCCGCCGACGTACAAGAGGAACCCGAAGAGGAGAGCGGCGAGCCGACCTCGCCGACCGAGCCTGAGCCGGACGACGCCGACCGGCTCACCGTAGCCATCCATGACGCCGCCCGCGGCGGCAACGTCCACCTCACCGCCATCGCCGCCAAACTCGCCGCCGACACCGGCCGGCAGTGGGACGTCCTCGCACTCTGCCGCACCCACGGCATCCGCACCCGGCCCGTCCGCGTCCCCGACGCCGACCCCGCCGTCACCACCGGCATCCACCGCATGGACCTGCCCCCACTCCCCCACCCCCTTTCGGCGCCACCTGTTCGTGTTGTTGCCGCAGGTCAAGCCGACAACAACAACACGAACAGGCCCTCGGTCGAGTCCATCGGAGAAGGGGCCGCCGTGATCGTCAAGGCCGGTCCGGCGATCCGGCAGGGGGTGCGCCGATGATCCGCCGCACGCTCGCCATCCTCGGCGTCCTGGGCGCCTTCGACGACCGCCAACTCACCACCGTCTACTGCGCCGCCTGCGCCCAGCACATGCCCATCGGCCACGGCTGCCAGACCGGCAACGGGCGCTGAATCCCTGACAGCGACCGCACAACGGAAGGACCATCAGAGAATGAGCTACAACGTCCTCACCGGAAGCACCCGGCACCGGAGCGCACCGGCATTCCGCAACGGCCTCACCACCAGCCCGGACGGCATCGCCGGCACCCACCTCCGGCACCGGTGGGAGACCCGCAGCGGCGTCCTGCACCTCACCGTCGTCGGCCCCGACCCGGACACCGTCGAGGTCGAGTACCACCGCCTCTGGGCCGAGCACGACGCCGCCAACCGCCCGTAGCCGTCGGCCCGCCGGGCACACCCCGGCGGGCCGACGCTTGATCCACACTGGGGGCATGAGCACGACGCCCACCCTCGTTGACGCCTACGCCGCCTCGGCCGCCACCGGCATCAAGCCCGGCACGATCCGTGTTCTGCTCCACCGCGGCAAGCTGGCCGCGCACGGCCGCGATCACGCCGGCCGCACGCTCGTCGCCCTGGAGGACGTCACCGCCTACGCTCAGCGCCGCGCCGCCGCTTGACGGAGCATCTGACCTGCTGTAACACTGAGGCCACCTCCGGCGTGCCCGGAGAACGACCACCCGCAGGCCCCGTTGACCACCCAGGTCCGGGGCCTGCGGCATGTCCGCCCCGGACCCGTCCCAGCCCACAGAGGCGCCACGGCAGGGGCACACACGAGCAGCTATGCCTCCGGGACGGGCACCGGCCGCCACTCAGGAGAAACCACCCGGGCACTTGGACTTGGCCCCCGGGCATGACTCGATCACAGCACCGTCACATCGCCTTCACCGCGATGCCAGGTACGCCACGCTGGCCCGATGCGTACCCGTATCGCCGCCGCGGCCCTCGCCGCCGCAGCACTCCTGGCCCTGACCGCTTGCTCGTCCAGCACCAACAACGCTGAGCGCGACAAGTCCGCCGCCGACATAGCCGCCGCCGTGCGCAACTTGCAGACCGCGATGCAGGACGAGACCACGGCAGTTAGCGCAAAAGATGCCGACGCCAGGGCCAAGGTCGAGAACGTCCAGCTCGTTGCCCAGGTGGAGCAGGATCGACTTGCGACACTTGCCCAAAGGGCACCCGCCGCGACTCAGGACTTCGCAGATGCCGCCGAGGCATGGTCACGGGCCGTCGAAACGTCTCGGACCGCGATCCTCGAACAGGACGATGAGTCCACAGGCGCAGCCGCGCTCATGAACGTCACCCTGGCGACCAAGACCATGGACGCAGAAGCGGCGAACCTGCACATCAGCCCTTGGCTCAAGCTCGACCAATACTGACCGCCCAGCGCCTCCGCGTGGAAGTGCGGCGCATGCCCCGGAGGTGAAGCCAATGCCCCGCGCTGGCCGCTGGCGGGTCTGCTCCGTACCAGGCTGCCCCGAGTACACCCAGGACAGCCGCTGCACCGACCACACCCGTGCAGCCGACCGCGCCCGCGGCACCGCACGGCAGCGCGGCTACGGACGCGCACACGAGCAGCGGTTCAGGCCCGGCGTGCTGCGGCGCGACCCCATGTGCACGTGCCCCGGTTGCCCGAGCTGCTGCCGCGGGGGCGCCGGCCGGTGCGTCACGGCCAGCGCCCACGCCGACCACTGGCCCCTCGACCGGCGCCAGCTCGTGCTGCAAGGCCTCGACCCCGACGATCCGCAGCACGGCCGCGGACTCTGCGGCCCCTGCCACAGCAGCTGGACCGCGACCGAGCAGCCAGGAGGCTGGAACGCATGAGCACACCTCGACGCTTCTACCTCGACCGCGACACCGACATCAGCGGGGTTTCCGGCACCGGCCACGTCGCCGACGGAGTCCTCTGGCCCGACGGCACGGCGTCTGTGCGCTGGGTCGGCGCGCACCCCAGCATCGTCTTCTGGGATCGCGGTCGAGCGTCCGTCGAACTCATCCACGGCCACGGCGGCGCCACGCGGATCGTGTGGCTGGACCCTGAGGCCAACACGGAGGGTGACCAGGCCCCGGGGGGTGACCC